>CAZLHX010000001.1:0-64620 GCA_964559475.1 uncultured Candidatus Bathyarchaeia archaeon
TTATTTCGCGTCATAGTCTTCCTCAAGCCAGTCTCTGCCCCAGTAAAGGAGGCTTTTCAAGAAAAACGTCTGATTCTAGAACCAATCCCTTAATACATAATCTTGAGCTCATTTTTTATGTCTTCCAAAAGTTTTAGAAATGTTGTTAATATCGTCAATTTTTATTTAAAAAAAGGGGAAGTTAAGATTTTGGTACTGTGTGACTCAATTTTCCTTCAGAGTAATAAGCGCTGAAAATTTTTTCACATTTAGAGCATTTAGAGGATTTGGCATCAAACTTGCCAAATTTCCAGGTTTTACCTGTTTCTTCTGCTTTCCCACCACATCTAGGACATTCTAACATTGTGGTTCATCTATTTATTGTATATATATTACTTAAACTTTTAGGATAAATATAAAAAAATGAGACAATTTTCCCTCTTTCAAATTATTCTACATATAATTACAATCATGAATAAGGGCAACTTAAACAAATCCCTGAACAAAGTGAACTACTGCTACCACTGGTGCTATCAGATATCATTTTATTTCTATCAAAAAGCTCAACCCAGCAATCTAAATAAACCAATTTTCTTAAGTTCTTTATGATTTGCCTGAAGAAGACTTAGTCCTTCTTCACTTCTATTACATAATTCACATGATCCCGTGTTTATACCTAAATTAGAATAACATAATAATCTTTAGAGAAAATAGAAGCCTTTTAATGCATTTTAAAAACCTAAAATCAAAAAAGTCACAAATTTATTTATCAGAAATTCAAATAGTGAATTTGTAACATCAATGATTTCAAATTATGTTTGCTCTGAAAGATAATCTACCACTTAATAATATTTTTCCAGAACTGAAAACAGAATTCCTATTGTCCCTGTCATCATCACATCCCCTCCTGGAGCTGCTTGAACATACTCAATTGAACTGCCTTTAAGAATACCACGTCTGGGACCTGTAACTGCAATTTTATCGATATTTGAAAATCCGGGCATATCTTCGAGAATTACAGCTCCATGACCTCCATCCTCGAAGACTTCTTTATGAGTTATATTACCCTCAGCTAGCCCTATTATCAAGTCTTCAAGCTTCTTTCCTGTTAAACCTCCAGTATGGTGCTCAAAGAACCCTAGTACTTGATTATTTCGTATAATTGCTGCCATGGTGTGTCCATTACCTACATTTACCGCGAGGACATCATCATGATCTTTTACATTTTCGTCTTCGAGACATCCTCTAACTGCACTGGAAGATGTATCCATCACATAGACGGGGGTATTTGGTAGGAATGATTTTACAGATGATATACCAGAGTTCATACGGATAAAATAATCCGGCACATCATTTGTTGAGAATAGAAAGGTATCAATGCTCGGATTCTTTAATAGGAATTCTCTATACTTCCTTATTCTAAACTCCCGGTTACTCATTTCCTCTTCTGGAGCACCATGATCTTTTACCGAGAGGGCTACAAAATCAACATCCTTTACCGTCTCTCCAAATCCCCTCAAGAATTTGTCGTATTTATCTAATTGAATCTCATCAAGGAAAATGGGTTCTCCACTGAATTTTTCAGTTTCATCAATTATTGTAACCCCAATTTTTCTTACTTGATCAAGGTTATTTCTTATACTGTAAGCGGCTGTCGGAGTCATATATACCTTAAGCCCCCTCAAGATATGGGTTCTAATCTTAGACATAAGTGGTCCCCCTCCTATGGTATAACCCGAGAGAATTACGTCTAAGTTTTTACTTGTCGCCGACCTCAACTGCTCGGCATAATATCGAGGAGGGGAGGGGAGAACGAGTTTTATCGAGTTCTCTATAGCCTGCCCCTCTTGGTATAATAGAAAATCTGCTGTGCCTGCACCGATATCGATGGCTAGAGCTTTCATGATTAACACAGAATAGAGTTATGAGTTATTAGATTCTTCCCAGATTATTTCATCTGCTCTATTAAATAATGCAAAGCTCTCAAGGTTTTCCCAGAGTTCATTCGTATAATCTTCTGAAGGCTTAAACCCGTCTTCTAACCAGTATCCAATGATTACCAGTTTTCTGTTTTCTCGGTCCATTTTTGGTTCAATCCTAGAAACCAGTCTTTCCCCATAGAGTACAGGAAAATGATAGTATCCATAGGTTCTATCTTTTTGAGGGACGTATATCTCGAGCTTGGGTTCAAAGTCGAATAGTAAACTGATCCTTTCCCTGTTCCACATGAAATTGTCAAAGTAACCTATCAGTTGAACACCATGGAAAACTGGTTCAACACGTTCTTCTATAAGATTAAGGTCCTCTGTTAGACAGTAGTAAGGATCTTTATCCCAGTCTACCTCATATTTACTAACATCTCCTTCACTAACTAGACGGTCTAGAAGCTCTTGAATTTCTCTTGCAGTCCTCTCCAGTTTTACGGAACGATCATAATAATAACTTCTGATCTCCTGAGATTTGGCAAGTCCTAGGCAGCTTAACGTCTTTTTTATGAAGAAAAGGACTCTTTCTTTCTCATCAGGTGGATTTGTATCAACCCAATCTGGAATAATTTTTTCAGCTAAATCATAATATTTCTGAAAGTTCTCTCTACGATCTATAAGAAGAATCCCAGCACCGAAAAAAAGCTCTAGAGCAAGCTTCGCGGGTTTCCAGTTCCACCAACCCCCTGTCCTTGTGGGGCCGTCAAAGTCTTTAGAAGAAATTGGTCCTTCCTCCTTTACCCGGTCCAAGACTATATCTAGTAATTCTGGGTCAGTCTTTCCCCACTTCTTAAAATTTGATTTAATTTCCTTTTCTCTAACTTCCATGGCGTGCTTGTAAAATCTGAAGTCCTTGAAAGGGATATAGCAGGCTGCATGTGCATTATACTCGAATAATCGCCTCTCTTTGTATGTTAATTCCCAGAGACGCTTTTTGTCATACTTCCCTAACCTAGTCCAGAGGGTAATAAAATGAGCTCTCTCTACTACATTTATTGTATCAATCTGTACACACCCTAATTTATCAACAGTTTTATAGACGTTATAACTGTCCAAATTAAAGGAATCGGTTATCCCCTGTTTTTTCATCATCAGACGGCGGGCAGCTTCTTTGCTAATAGTCAAATCAATGATAATGATATTGTTAGGGCTTTAATGTTTTGAAGGAGTATAAATAACCTAAATGATCAAATACGTAAAGATGATCCCCGACAGTAACAGGGACTCCCGATATCCCTGAATTGAGTAATATTTTCTCCTTTAAGGTTCCTTTAAGTGAGTCTAAAATATAGATATACCCATCACGTGAACCTATGATAATGGTCTTGGTAGAATTTACAAGGGTTGGAGAGGAAATTATCTTACCCTCAGTTGAGTATCTCCAGAGCATCTTACCCGTCGTCATGTTAATTGCATAAAACATTCCGTAATGGTTTCCAAAGTAGACGATTTTATTCCAGATATCAAGAGTTGGAGAAGACATGCTAGCTGAGTTTGATTTAAATGACCATATCGCTTTACCACTGTAGACATCGATGGCGTAAAGGTAACTATCCCAGGAAGTTATGTAGACAACCCCATTGTATACTGATGCAGTCGATTTTATGTCCCCCTGAGTCTTGAACACCCACCTCTCAGAATAATCGATAATAGAGTAACAGTATAGACAGCCATCATTTGCACCTATTATGATGCTTCCACTCTCAGGATCTATCGTTGGGGTACTATGAGGGTGGCTTCCCAGTTTACTGCTTCTGAATAACTCCAAACCAGTTTCAGCAGCAACCCCCACCAAATAACCAGCTGGCTCCCTCGTCTCAACTCCAATATAAACTACCCCGTTGTATAGAACTGGGGAGGACCCAATATAACCTCCAAGTTTGTTCTCCCATACAAATTTTCCTGAAATTTTATCAACCGCATAGATCCAGCCATCATAAGCTCCAATATATACGAGACTCAAATCAGGATTTACAGTTGGAGAACCATGGATCCCATTTTTTGAATTACGTGTATAGAAATTCCAAATAATCTTACCAGATAGCCGATCAACTGCAATTAACTCACCAGTATCCAAGCCAAGATATATCTTATAATCATCAACAGCTGGAGAAGATTTCGAGGCCCCATATTCACCAATGTTTAACCTCTTAGTCTTCCACTCCAGCATGAGTCCCTCATCAACCTTACAATCAATGGGAGCAACTCCTCTATGGGTTACATCAAATCTATATGTCAACCAAGGTGTGCTCGAATTAATAATAGCCTCTTTGAACACTAATACAGATGGCTCAGGTTCATACTGTACCCCGTAAATTATGATCAAAGATAGAAAAATAACTAAAGTTGGTAGAATCTTACCTTTAATTACAAATTTTTGGTTCAAGATTACCTAAGAAAACTCGTATTTGATAGTAATAAGATATTAGATGGATCTCTAATTTAATAGAGAGTATTTATTTTGTATTTCTGAAATTCTTTTGATTTAATTAAATAGGATAAAGAGGAGCAGGATAAGAGAGATACTTTAGTACTTTTTACTTATTTAATCGCTATAAAAACAATGTATTTTGATCTCTTATCTATTTCATTAAAACTAAAATCAGAGTAAGATTCTTTATAGTTCCAACCAGCGGATGCAGTTAACACCTTTAGCTCCTCAAAACTATATAACCTATTATTGAAATCTATGCTTCCAATTTTCTTTAAGCTATTATCATCCTCTTTATAAAAAGTCCAACGCGCCTTAAGCCTAGAATTATTGAAATCAAAAAAGGATTCCTGCAATCTGATAAAGCCATTAATCCTTCGAATTTTTTTATCTTTATCAAGCATTGCACCATAATCTTTTCTCATCATGTGTAAAATAAGGATCCCATTATCTTTTGATAGTTCATGTAACTGATTTAGAATACTCAAATCAGTATCTACATCATAGTAACCCAGTGATGTGAAAAGACTCAGAGCAGAATTAAAAAACGTTCCTTCTAAAAAAAAGCCTATTTTTCGCATATCTCCTTCTATAAACCTACACCTGTTTGAGAATCCTTTTTTCACTGATTCTTTTTTGGCTATTGTGAGAAAATCACTGGAAATATCTACTCCCAACACATTAAATCCTCTCGATGCAAGTTCAATAGAGTGTCTTCCTATACCACATGCGAGATCTAGAATATGTGAATCCACAGGAACACTATATTTATCGAATATGTTTACTATCCCATCAACTTGAAACTCAGCTTTACTAATTCTTTCTTCAAGTAATGGTAGAAACAGTTCAGGATTTTTAATGAAAACTTGACTAGTCCAGTGATCTTTACTCATCTGATCTATATGTTCAAATTATGTTATGAAAATATTTCCAGTAAAAATTTACAGATATCAAAATTATCCACATCTTCTTCAACAATAAAACAAGAATCTCTTAATCAACTCAATAATTTTTAACATAAAAGAAGGTTTTTAACCTATTATTATTCACCAAGAAGAATAATGGCAAGTATCCCCCTAAATGAACAAATAAAGTGGCTTAAAACAAGACAAGAAGCATTACTCGATGATGTAATCAGCAACTTGGATGACATTCCTGAAAAAATTCAGAAAGAAATAATAAGCGATCTCATAAAATATGTAAGAATAAGTCAAGAAATACAAAATCTAGGTTTTTTAGCAATACTAACACATATGGTTGAGACTCAATCAGCCATTGATGATGAACTTATGGACATATCTGACTACATGGCCACGATTCTAAGTATTCATAGAAAAGAAGCAGAAAACCTTGAGAAGCTAATTTAATCATAATTCTAAAATAAAAAATCTAAATACTGAACTATCAATATTGATAGCTATAAATACATTCGTAGTATATTCTATACAAGTTTTTACAAGAATAGTATAAAATAAATCACTGGGATTAATCTTCATCATGTAAATTACTTGATAAACAATTATAAGTGAAAACCCCATGTCATTACTTGACTCTGAGGGGTTAAGTGGTTATTTTACAGAAAAGCTCGGAAAAATGCTCAGTTTGCGAGTCAAAAAATATTATCATGGATATGGAAACTGGGGAAATAGTATGTAGAGACTGCGGTTATGTACACGCGGATAATTCAATAGATACTGGCCCCGAATGGAGGGCCTTTAATCTTCAACAGAGAGAAAATAGAACCAGAACCGGAGCCCCCATTAAACTTACTATACACGACCACGGATTAAGCACATCAATAAGCAGAAGAAATAGAGACTATGCTGGTAGAAACCTAAAACCAGATGTAAGAAGCCAGTTCTACAGACTTCGAAAATGGAATAGGAGAACCAAGGTAACTGATAGTACCCAGAGAAACTTAGCCAAAGCATTAAGCTACATGACGCACCTGGCAAATGAGTTAAGTTTACCCCAAAATATCTCGGAGACGGGAGCAATAATTTATAGACAGGTTCTCAAGAAAGGTGCTACGCGAGGAAGAACTATCAGGAATCTAGTAGTCGCATCATTGTATATTGCTTGTAGAATCTGTGGTGTATCTAGGTCTCTAAAGACTTTTGCTGAGGAGGCTAATATTACAAAGAAAGAGGCAGCTCGAAATTACCGATATTTACATAATCTTTTAGATAAAGATATACCAGGGATTAGCACAGGAAAGGTAATTTCAAAACTGGTCAAACAACTAAAACTATCTGGAAATGTAGAGAGAGTTGCATTGGATCTTCTGAATACTGCGACTGATATGAAACTTACTTCAGGTAAAAGTCCTACTGGAATAGCTGCTGCTTGTATATATGTTGGTTGTAGAATTACTGGGGAGAAAATAACTCAACATAAAATTGCCGCGAAAGGGAAGATTACTGAGGTTACTATAAGAAACAGGTATAAAGAGCTAGTCAAACGGATGGATATTAAGACGGCTATTTAGAGGAAGTCTGTTCAACACTCATTTTTATCATCCAATTTATGGGAGTATCTAGTTTACGATTACGCTTAGCAAAGTGTTTACATTTGTGATATTCTTTGAGGCAGAGGGATACAAAGAAGAACTTTGTAACTCTGAATTTGCAATTCTTTAGATAAGGGCACCCATCTGACCTTTTACTCATTAAGGCAACTCATAGAGTATAAGTAATCAATGATTAAAAATATTCATCATTTTGAAGATATTTCTTGGTTTGATTTATTAACACAATATCATTCGTAAAAAAGGTGTAAGGAAAATTAGGGAGTCTCGTCAACTAGGCTTTTAATGTCTAATATGAAGCTTTGACCTTCACCTGACATAACAAGTGGAAGCTTACCATCCCACTGGTTTAACCAGAGATACTGGGCGTATTCATCAGTCATCTGTGTGGTGATTAACTGTATGGCTTCGGCTGTTGCATTGGCTGAGATAATCTGAGCGCTTGCTTCACCTTGTGCTCGTGTAATAGTCGCATTCTTCGCTGCTTCAGCTTGAATTATCTGTTGCTGAGCCTCGTAACGTATCCTCTCCAACTCGTTCTTAGCTTTAAGAGCCTCTTGCTCAGCCGTCACTTTAGCCTCTATTGCATCAGAAAAAGAGGCGCTAAACTGAAAATCAGTAAGACTTACTGAAACAACATTGATGTTAAATACGCTTAGTCTCTCAGCAAGAATTTCATCAAAAGTTGACTTTACTTCTGCACGTTTAGTGATGAGCTCTTCTGCTTTGTAAGTAGCAGTTGTTGCTTTTAGAGTCTCCTCAATGTTTGGTTTAATGACTCTTGAGACGTAGTCCTGTCGTAAATCCTTATAAATTATATTGACTTTGCTTTGATCTAATCGATAATTTACCGCGACTGTTGTCGATACTTCTTGGAGGTCCTTTGTGGCAGTGGATTCAGTAGACTCAGCTTTCTGTATCTGAACATCCATGAAAATTACTCGTTGAGTAACAGGGTTCTTGAAATTGAGACCTTCACTTAGAATTCTGTCCTCCACCTTTCCCAAAGTGATCAAGACGCCTCTTGTACCAGAAGGCACCTGTACTATAGCCAAGGAGCCCAGACTTACTACAATCAGTATCAAAACAATACCAACAACAATTATACCCCCAGCTCTACTTCCTCGAGGCATATCAGGGAAATCACGCCCAAACCTGTTTTCAAATTCTCTAAACATAAATTCCAATTATCACCACTTCCTTTTCTATGTTACTAAAAACTACTAATCCAGAACTTTAGCAATTGAGTAATAGAGCACTAAACAATACCAGTGGTGAAGAATCGCTATAAACTCAAAAATCGATTCAATTAAATCAAGTGGGATATAATGAGTTTCTCTTCAAAAATTGATGTGCTCGAGCTCCTCATCAGCATAATAAAAGAACACGAACTAAAAATGGACAATTTAATCGAGCGGCTTGAGATAGTAAATAACACTATTAAAAACACACCTGAGCTGAGCGTAAGATACCAACCAGGTAAGCTAACCCAAGATAAAGATCTCAGTAGCATTCTCATAGTAGATGATGATAAGAATCTAGCTGAGAGCTTTAAGATCGTCCTCCAGAGCGTAGGGTTCGATGTAGATGTAGCGAGAACCGGTATGCAGGCTATTTACCACACAAGGATAAAAAATTATGACTTGGTTTTATTGGACGTTAATCTGCCTGATATGATGGGGGATGAGGTAGCTGAGAGATTATATGAGGAAGATGATGATCTTAATATCATCTTTATAACAGGATACAAACAGTTTCAGGATGAAATGCAAGATTATCACAGCGTTCTTATGAAACCAATACCTCCCGAAGAACTAGTCAATATCACCAAGAACTCTGTGAAAAACTCCTAATTTATACAATTTTTCTGTAGAACTTGATATATCATTGAGGACATATTATATTTACTCGATATGAGAGATTTAACAGAAGAGGAATTACAAAGAGCTGAGAAAATTCATAAATCATCTACAGTTGTGGATACTCATAATGATACAATTCTGCATCTAATTGATTCGCCTCCATTTATAGCTAATCCAGGGGAGCAAATACCCCCTAGACGGAGACTTGGTGAGAGATCAGAACACGGACAGATAGATATTCCCCGAATAATCGAGGGAGGGGTTAACTGCCTTATTTTTGCAATGTACGTAAACCCACATTACTCCTCAAGACTTCTACGCTTACTCCAAATGCTAGATACTTTTCAAAAAGAAACAGAAGAAAACAAAGACACGATAGCCATAGTAAAAAACTATAACGAGATAACTGAGACCATAAAAAAAGGAAAAATAGCAGCCCTAATATCAGTCGAAGGAGGAGAGCCTCTTGAAGGCAAAATTGAGACCCTCAGAACGATATGTCGACTGGGAGTTAGATCACTGACGCTAACTCACTTTCCAAGAAACCAGTTGGGGGATGGCTCAGGAGCAGATAGTGGGTCACATCTGACCGAATTTGGTAAAGAGGTTGTTCAGGAAATGAACAAGCTGGGAATGATCATCGATATAAGTCATCTAAATGAGGCTGGGTTCTGGGATGTAATAGAATTAACAAAAGAACCTATACTAGCCACACACTCCAACTGTAAAGCCCTTTGCAGTCATCATAGAAACCTTACAGACGAGCAGATTAAGGCAGTTTCTGATACTGGTGGAGTACTTAATCTAAGCTTCTGTGGTTCATTTTTAAAGAATGGAATTGATTTCGGTGACAAGGCATCTCTTGAAGAGCTCCAAGTCGATGATTGGCTTGATCATTTAGATCATGCTGTAAATCTAGTGGGCTCAGAATATGTAGGAATTGGGTCGGATCTCGATGGAGGCTGTGGTTTCCCCGATCTCGAGGACATTACAAAGTTTCCCAGACTAACCCAGGGGATGGTTTACCGGGGGTACTCTGAGAAGGAGATAAAAAGAATTCTGGGAGAAAATAACATGAGAGTATTCAAAGAGGTATTGAATTAAATTTCTGGCATTAATTAATACCTTAATTTTATCTACGTAAACCCCCATCAATAAACTATGAATATTATAGAGAAATATTTTGAACAGAACGAAAAATCCAGACAGCAATTTGAACAGGCAAAAAAAATCCTACCATCAGGCAATACTCGAAGTGCTCTCTATTGGCCTCCTTTCCCCGTTTATCTTGATAAAGGGAGGAGCAACACAGTGTATGATATTGATGGTAATAAAAGGATAGACTTCAACTACAACAACACCACTCTAATTCACGGTCATAACCACCCAGACGTAATGAGAGCAGCACAGGCGCAAATAAGAAATGGAACCGTATTAGGCACTCCAACTGAAGCAGAGGTAAAACTTGCAGAGGAGTTGACTTCAAGACTCCAGGGAGCAGATCAAATAAGATTTACACCTTCTGGTACTGAAGCAAATATGCAGGCCATAAGACTTGCGAGGGCTTATACCGGTAAGCCCATCATCGCTAAATGCATGGGAGCATACCATGGAAGCTGGGATGCGGTTCCTTTAACTCCCGATACAGTTGGTATACCAGACGGTGTTGAAAAAAATACCATTTATTTCCCTTATAATAACTCAGTGGAGGCTGAGAAGAAGATAAAGGAACATAGTGAAAACCTGGCTGCTGTTATTGTTGAGCCAACAATGAGGGATATGACTCCAGAACCAGGATTCCTCGAAACTATAAGAGAGGTAACCGAAAAGACCAACACCCTCCTCATTTTTGATGAGGTTATCAGTTTCAGATTGAGTCATGGAGGTGCCCAAGAATATTACGGAGTTACTCCAGATATAACAACCCTCGGTAAGATTATTGGAGGCGGGTTCGCCGTAGGAGCTTACGCTTCCACCGAAGAAACATTCGAGCCTATAATGATACCTCAAAAAGAACTACCTGAAGTATCATTCCCAGAACTTGGCTTCTCAGGAACATTCAATGCACACCCTGTTTCAATGGCAGCTGGTTTAGCGGTCTTAAGAATGCTACGTCCTTCGGTATATGATGAGCTTGAAAGAATGGGACACCAGATTCGAACAGGTCTAAAAAAAGCTCTAGAAGAGGAGGAAGTATTAGCACATATTGGAGGAGCAGGCTCCCTATTTCATATAAACTGGACTGACAAGGAAGTAAAGGATCATAACTCATCAAAAACAGGGGACAGAGCATTACATCATTATTTCAATCTTGGAATGATGAACAGGGGCGTATTCATACTCGGGCACCCCAACATATCAACTGCCCAGACACCAAGTGATATAAACTATCTAGTAAATTCCGCTCAAGAAACGATACAGGAAATGAAACCATTAATTGAGAAGAAAGCTCCACATCTTTTAAGAACCTAAAATTCTAAAAAAACTATTTTATCAAACAAGAAGTCTACAGAAAATGAAAGAAATAAGATGTAAAACTATTGAGTACTTAAAGGTTAGTCTCCATGACTATGAAATCTGATGGCTCAAGATCAAATCCATAATCAATAAATTTTTTCTCAATACTACCTGAAGAAGAAGGAAACAAACAGTTAATTGTTTCAACATTTCTGCTTAATCCTTTTGCCATAGCAAAAGGAATAGACCTGAATCCGTCACCAGCAAATAAACCAATATGAAGCTGTTTCCAAGGCATAAAACGAGCTCCTAGGACGATTATACTATCAGTATCAATATCTCGATAAACCATACACCGCTCAATAAGATACTTCGCTAGTTCAAGGCTAATCTTGTAAAAAGTCCTATTCATGACAATAAATCCACCCCACTTGGTAGAGTTTTTCATCATTAATTCGTAAGCTTCTATTTGATCGGTTACCTCTTGAAATTCAACATCAAAATCCTTTAAGCGGTCATTAGAGAGGCGGACACCTCTGAAGGACTCATCAAGTTTAAAGCCGTAACGCTCAGCGAGTCCTTTACTTACAACGTTATTTACACCGGTATACATACGCATCGTTCTAACCCCATGACTACGCGCAATATCATAAAAATGCTCATAGAAGCGTTTACCAACACCTAATCCTTGTTTACTGGGTATTACTCTTAGAGTCTCCAGCCAGGCAGATCTATCAGGAAGTATTGTGAACTTACCACACCCTACTATTTCTCCATCTATCTCAGCTACACTGAATTCTCCTTTATCATCAGAAACGAACATATCAAACACGTATGGGATGTATCTCAAATTTGGTGTTGATTTCGATTCAACCCAGATAACTTTCTCTCTATCTGCTGGTCTTGCTTTTCTCAATTTTATATCCAACAAATCCACCTGATATTAACCCGCAACATATGGATATTCTATTTTTTATTGTTTACCCATAAACCAGAGTTTACTACACGTAGCTGTAGCACTACAATTATATTTAACAATGTTTTCTATAGCCTCTATAACCGAGGACACAAGATGATGGAAAGAGAACTAGAAGAAACAAAGCAATCAAGATCTCTTGTATGGTCTGTAATACTTCTTCATATGCTAAACCACGTCATAAGCGGAGCTTTACCAATACTTTACCCAGACATTATGGAAGAATTCAATTTATCATACTCCAGACTGGGTATCCTCCGTTCTGCTGCAACCTTTGCAGCAGGTTTCCCCCAGTTATTTGTAGGTATATTAAGAAGATGGTTTAGCGGAAGAATTCTGGTAGGGATAGGAAACGTCATAAACTCTATAATGAACATAGCTGCTGCCTTGAGCAGAGGTTTTTTCCAGTTCTTTGGACTTACGGTCATTGCTGGAATTGGTAGCAGTGCCCAGCATCCAGTAGGTGCATCAATTGTTTCAGCTGGAACGGATCCAGCAGAAAGGGGAAAAATGCTAGGATTAAACCAAGCAATTCCCTCACTTGCATTCACCTTCACGCCCCTAGTAGCAGCTTATCTATTAACACAAATGGGATGGAGAACAGCGCTCGCATTACTCTCCTTACCTGCACTGGCCCTATCAATGGTTATACTTTTCTTCATTAAAGGTAGCAAGACAATAGAGGCAACTACCAGAGATGCCTTAAATTTCAGTAAACTGAGAGAAGCGATGCAAGACCGTAATGTTCTCTCAATAAGCCTGCTAAGGAGTGTAATGGCGTTCCGTCTGGGAGTAAGAACCTTCCTTCCTTTATATTTCATAGATATACTTGGATTTACATCAGAACAGAGCAGCATATTATACTCAATATTGCTTTTCGGTGGTGTTCTTGGGCCTTTTTTCTGGGGATGGCTATCCGACAGACTTAACAGAAAACCATTGATAATTGGGATAATGACTGCCAGCAGCTTTGGTTACTTTATGCTCAATTATATTACTGGTTATTGGTCACTGGCAATACTCTTATTTATCATAGGATTTCTGGTTCAAACAGTAATTGTCCAGAGCGTATTATCAGACAGCGTTGAGAGCACACAGCTTGACCAGATCTTCGGGTTATACTTTACAATAGGATTCACAATTGCATCATTTTCTAGTGTTATCTTTGGATACATAGTAGAGATATTCAGCTTCAACCTAGGATTCACCTATATCGCAGCTGTAACCGGAATATCAATAATTCCAGCTTTCTTCATTAGGGAACCAAGAAAACATCCAGAATATAGATAGAAATCAATAAATCATACATTTTCAAAGCATAATGAGACAGTTAATAATCTATTAAAACAAGAATTTTTATTTCAATTATTGATAGAACCCATAAATTTTTAGAAAAGACACTCCGTTAAGAATCAAATACCTAGTATCTTCCTTGCTTCATCGGGAGAGGCTATAGGTCGCTCCAACTCTTTAGAAATATTTACCACTTTTCTAACAAGATGCGCATTACTCTCTGCAAGAACCCCTCTTCTGAGATATATGTTATCTTCAAAGCCTACACGTACATGTCCGCCCATAACCATCCCCACAGCAGCCATAGGAATCTCGTTACGACCAAGGGCACAAACACTCCAAGTCCAGTCATCTGGGATCTGATCTACGCTATACTGTAACATTCTCGGGTTTGGAAGAAATCCGGTTCTACCAACCATAACAAACTGTACGTGTAGAGGCCCAGGTACTATATCCTTGTCATTCAGCATCTTACAGACGTTTATCATTCCGGTATCATAAATCTCATGTTCAGGCTTGATGCCGTTCTCCACCATGTAGCTACACCACCTCTCAATCATTTTTACTGTGTTGAGAAAAATATCACCAGTAGGATGCTCTGCCCACCTATTCATAGTACCCATGTTTAAGCTCATCATGTCAGCCCCTATCTTACAGCGCTCTTGAACAAGCCTATCCCAGACTTCGGGTGGATTTCCAACACGCCCACCCCCTGTTGTGACGTTTATCACCACATCAACCTCATCCCTAATAGCCTCAATATAATTCTTTAAAACAGGATTGGGATCCCCCCTCCAAGGCTCACCCGTCTCAGGATCCTTGGCATGTAAATGAACAATGCTTGCACCTTCATTCACACATGCATTAACTTCATCCGCGATCTCATCAACAGTACTAGGAACATGAGGAGTACTGGACTTAGATACGTATTCGCCACCTGTAACTGCAGCAGTTATAATCAACTTGTCCATAATAATCATACTATATTGACGCCTGAACAGATAACATTTTACAACATTGGGATGTATATTTTCGCTAATGTTTTATGAGCCCATTAACCAATTCTAGCCAACACATTGTCGATAAAAATACTATTCAATCCCATTAACAGGGAGATAATGGCTGAAAAAGGGGACAATCTACTCGAAAAAATGCGTGAGGAAGACATAAGAATTGAAGCACTCTGCGGGGGAAAAGGACAGTGCGGAAAATGCAAAGTTATATTAGATTCAGGCAGAGTAAAAAAGAAATCTACAACTCCAGACAAGTTCCTCTCCCCAGAAGAACTGAAACAAGGATATTATCTGGCATGCATGGTTGAACTCTTAGAGGACTGCGAGTTTACCATTCCAGCTGAGAGTAGGATAGAGAATCCAAAGATACTTCTAAGCAGTAAAATGGAGCTACCGGAGCCAAAGACTGCTATTAAAAAATACCTGATAGAGCCCATGAGAAAGACAAGTACCAGTCTTTTGCTTCAAAGCAGAGGAGTAAGGCTCCGAGAGTATAATGGACCATCACCCAGAATATCAGAGGGGATCAATACTCAAATTAACAAGATCGGGGAAGGAGAGATTGCTACCGCTACGATTAGCCGAACTAGGGGATTTCCAGAGATAATTAATGTTGAGAAAGGGGATACAAGAGATGAAAAATATGGATTAGCTATAGATATCGGTACTACTACAGTGGTGGTTATGCTCGTAGCCTTAGATACGGGTGATATCCTTGAATACGGGTCCGGGATGAACAAACAGATCACATACGGAGAGGACTTAGTAACTAGGATCGCATATACTAGAAGACCTGATGGTCTAAATAAATTGCAAAGCGCTGTTGTAGAGACTATTAATGGTATCATAAAAGATGTAAAGGATAAAACAAGTTTAGACATTCTGCAGATTCTCGATGTATCAGTTGGTGGTAACACAGTCATGAACCACCTATTCGCAGGACTTGAGTCCACCTACTTAGAGTTAGCAAACATAGAAGTCCCGCGGGATCCCATCATTGTGAAAGCCAGAGATGTGGGATTAGAGATTAATCCAGAGACTTACATATACTGTCTTCCGAATGTAAGCAGATTCCTAGGGGGGGATGCTATAGGTGATGTCCTTGCGGGCAACATGCACAATCGTGATGAAATGAGCTTAATGGTGGACTTGGGTACCAATGGTGAGGTGATCTTTGGAAATAGGGAGTGGTTATTCTCTGCATCTTGTGCATCTGGACCAGCTTTTGAGGGAGAGGGTGTACGTCATGGTATGCGTGCATCGGTTGGAGGGATCGATCATATAAAGATTGACGATGAGAAATTGGAATCAGAGATATCTGTAATTGGAGACGCTAAACCCAAAGGGATCTGTGGCTCAGGGCTTATCGACCTAGTGGCTGAGCTATTTAGAGTAGGCATCTTGGACTTTGCCGGTAAACTTGTTCCAGATAAGCCTCACGTCAGGGAGGGCAAGTGGGGGCTAGAGTACGTCGTAGTCCGCGAGGAGAAGACTTCCATTGGTAAAGACATAGTGCTTACTCAACATGACTTAGATTATGTTATAGATTCTAAGGCAGCAGCTTGTGGAGCCATAACGGTCCTGATGAAGAAACTCAAGATAGGAATAGAGGATGTAAAAAACATCTTCTTGGCTGGTGCTTTCGGTACCTTCACAGATCTGGAAAACGCGAAACGTCTGGGGATATTCCCAGAGTTCCCCAACGGGATCATTATTCCTATAGGGAATGGGTCACTCTCAGGAGCATATGCAACACTTATGTCAACTGATAAGAGAGAAGAGGCAAAAGAAGTCGCAAAAAGGATGGTGTATATCGACCTGCTTGTAGACATTGAGTTTATTGATGAGTACAGTAAAGCCCTTTACCTTCCTGGAGATAAGGAATATTTCCCAACTCTTAGCCAAGCTTAACCTTTAACTTATCCGATATCAGTATATCCATATTAAAATAGCACACGCAAGGTAACGATGGCAAAATGGGAGAAACAATCGTAATTACAGGCAGAGGAGGAACAGGAAAAAGTACTTTCACTTCCTTATTTTCAAGGACTTTAGGAGAGAATGGTATAGAACCTCTACTAATGATAGATTCTGATCCAGATGAGAGTCTAGCAGATATGATGGGTATTAATCTCAAAAGCAATGGTAAGAAATCTATCGCAGAAGTTCTCGGTGAAATACTTAAAGAAAGAAAAATGTCCCAGATGGTAGGAATGTCCCCTACAGATAAGATAGAACCCTTCCTCTTTCAAGAGACTCTATGGGAGGGGAGAAGTTATTTCGATTTCCTTAAGGTAGGAGTTAAGTGGATAGAAGGGTGTTATTGTTTACCAGACAGGGCTCTAAGCCAGATTATGGATAGGTGGAGTGAAAACTATGTCTACCTGATCGTGGATAGCCCTGCAGGTGTGGAACATCTTAACAGACGTATAACTAAAAAGGTGAAGGATGTCTTCAATATACTTGATCCATCAAAAAAGAGTTTTGATAATGCATTTAGAACTCATAAACTAATGAATGAAGTAGACATCGAGTTCGATAACTATTACTTGGTTGGCGGGTATAGATTCCCAGAATCTCTAGTTAAAGAAGCGAAAAAACAGCCCTTCAAATTCCTGGGAAAAATTGAAGATAATGAAAAAGTTATGAGCTACAACCTTGAAGGAAAGCCATTACTAGATCTACCGAAAGATAACCCCACTTATCAATCAGTGATCAGTATTGCAAGAAAAGCTGGATACCCCTGAGTGAAATATATGAAATTAGCTATAGCAGGCAAAGGCGGTGTAGGAAAAACTTTCACTTCAGCAACTCTATCGAGATTATTAGCCAGAGAGGGTTATAGTGTACTGGCAGTTGACGCTGATCCTAACTTCAACCTCGCTTATGCCCTCGGTATTGAGAGAGAAAAAGCTGACGAGATCACTCCCCTAACGGATAATGATGAATTAATTAAAGAAAAAACAGGGGTCTCATCAGAGGAGTCATATTCTCCAGTATTCAATATGACTCCAACCGTAGATGATATTGTAGACAGGTTCGGAGTAAATACCCCCGGCGGTGTTAAACTTCTAGTAATGGGAACAGTGAAAGGGGGTGGAACAGGTTGTATGTGTGGAGCCAACGCACTATTACGGGTTCTGATTCAGCATATCTTGATACAGAGAGGAGAGATTCTTGTTATGGATATGGTTGCAGGGCTTGAGCACCTTGGTCGAGGTACAGCGAGAAGAATGGATGCCATGCTTGTGGTTGTTGAGCCGCGAATGAAGTCAATGGACACCATCAGAAGGATCCTAAAACTATCTGATGAGATTGAAATTAAAGAAATAATGGCTATTGGAAACAAGATATCCAATAAAAATGAAGAAGAATTCATCAAGAACCATATGAAAAAACTAGGAATACCCATAGTTGCAATGATACCTTATGATGAATCAGTCGGTGAAGCTGATATGGAGGGAATACCTGCAGTTGAACATAATCCTGAGTCCCCCGCAATAAAAGCTGTGGAAAACCTAATGTATACACTCATTGAGAGATTTAATCCATAAAGATCCTCAATGAAGATTAAGACCATCACCTTTCAAACCAAATACTGGAGACCAGGAACAGATTATGTAAATGAAATAATCAAAAAAATTTCTCCTCATCTACAACATGGGGACATTATATCGGTATCAGAAAAAGCAATATCAACTGCTACTGGCAATATAGTAGATGAAGCTAAAATAAAACCAGGAAAAATGGCAAAACTTCTCGCCAATATATGGACGAGGAAAATGTGGGTGAAATTCTTAGGAAAAATTTGCAGATTAAAAACCCAAACACTAGAAAATCTAAAAAATTACCCTGATATAGAAGGCTCTCGTCACAAAGAGGTAGCGTTACGTTATGCTGGTCTCTTACAGAGCTTAAGACATTATTCAGAAGGGGGTATTGATGCAAGCAACTTGCCTTATTCCTATGTTAGCCTTCCTTTGTATGATTCAGAAAAAATCGCGAAAAAAATCAAAGAGAAAATAGACAATTCTTGTAAGAAAAAAGTGACTGTCATGATATGCGATGGCGATACCACCCATAGTTGGAGAAATCTGCATCTCGCACCTAGAAAGGTATCTACCCCAGGTTTGATACATTTCGGAGGATTCTTGACTTTCGTAATAGGAAGAGCCTTAAGGCTAAAAGAAAGACAAACTCCGATAACAATTTCTGGAGAAGGTATAAATCCTGACCGTCTTTTATGGCTGGCTCAACTCTTTCACAAACTATCTGGAGGTGGAGCAGGGAGAACTGTTTGGAGTATGGCAGAAAAAATGGAAACCGAGCTTACTGGGATCACATATGAAATGCTCGAGTCTGTACCTCATTTTCCTATTACAATAATTAGAATACTCAACTGAATAAGGAGTCATCCTGTACATAACTTCTACCCAGTTTTAAGGCGATGAAAGCTTTCTCTAGTTCCTTGCCAAGATAAGCAGCGTGGTCAAATTTGCTTATTAGGTTTTCTCGTATAATTGTTTGATAGATTTCTCTGGAATTAGACCCCTTAATGATAATGTCGGGTTCTTCTTCCCCTATATTGTAATGTATGGCTGCTATGCTATTGGTCTCCCTATCAATAAGGATCTTAAACCATCCTTCGGGGTCCATAATAAACTCGTCCTCTGGATATCCCCTTATAACATCGTAATTTATCTCTAAATCACTATTATAATCTGGTTCTACTTTGCGTTTCTCTTTTAGAACTAATAGATCTATTCCTAGATCTTTAGGGATTGCCCCTTTCATCTGTGCTAGCCACATCATCTTTGAAGCTGTAACAGCCTCTTTTACGCTTCCATATGCTTTGTCACTGTACTCTGGAATATGGAGCATGTTTGCACCTACTTCAGAAGCAAGAGCTGTTAATGAGGCATTTACTCCCACAGAGTCAGCGTCTATTAGCTCCGTTACATTTCCCATTCCGAATAGAATGGGCATATCTGAGTATTTTTTCTTGAACATTCTGTAGGAGTCTAGAGAGTCCATTAATCCAGGGTTTATCAAAGGCTCTACCACGAGATCGGCTATTATTTTCTTTACCCCTCGCTCTTTAGCAAGTACAATATTAGTTTCCATTTTTCGAACTCTTTGTTCTGGTTTACGAGGTAAATATCCTTCTTTCATATTTGTGGGGAGAAGGACGATCGCTGTTTCCGCTATGCTTGATGTTATTTCAGACATGTTTCCTGCATCTAAGCTTAGGATCAAGTCGACATCCAAGTCTAATGCCGTGTTAATCTCATCGGGATCAAGTGAGTCTATACTTATGGGTAGTCCTGTAACATTTCTAATAGTCTGAAAAATATTTTCTATAGAGTCAGGCATGGGGTTTCCTGCGAGCATCCCCACGTCAATTATATGAGCACCCTTGTTTTCATAGTAGATAGCTTTCTGCTCAATCATTTCTAAATCCAGTAGAGGTGCATTAACAATCTCTGCGATAATCCTCATGGGAAACCCATTTCCGACTGGAACACGAGCCCTTCCTTTACCAATTATAATTCCTCCCTTAGTCTTTAGGACTCTTTTCCAGTTTTCCTCTACTTTCCTGATCTCGGATAACGCTTTCTCTCTAATCTGTTCTCTCAACATCAAATTTGCAGGCTGTTCCTTACTTAGAGAGACCTCTGGGTCAAGAGCTAGGAGAATCTCAGAAGCATGGATGGGTCCCTTGTACGTAAGTATTCCTGTCGCCTTCTCTACCACTGTAACGTCCCCGCTGATAGTACCAGGAACTAGTATCATATCATAATTGGGAAGAGTTTGATTCTCTAGATTTCTGGCAATCATCTCAGGGGTTAAGAATGCTGCGACAGTAACAGGCATTACAAATACATCTATCTCATGTTCTAAACCTGAAATACCCCTTCGAACCTCAGCTTCAGCTACTCTTCCGGTAACAACAAGAACCTTCAATTTCTAATCCCCAGTAACTACAACATTTGCTCCAGAGTTTTTAGGTCTAGATACAAATGAATAACCTGGTATTCCTTCCTCTTCAAAATAAACTTCTAGTTCAGCAGATAGTTTTTCCGCATGCTTCTGATCATGTGCAAGACCGTAGAAGGCTGGTCCCCATGAACTCTGACCTGCACCATAAGCACCATTTTCCAATAAGAAATTAACCCCTTTGTAAATGAATGGATGACCGTATCGTCCTCCCTGCACCTTTACCCAGTAATCCCCAAATATAGAGTCCATCTTAGTCATGGCACTACCAAAAACCTGGATATCTTCTTCCAGTATTCCAGGTAACATGTTCAGAAGAACTGTGTGGGAGATCTTCCATACTAGTTTTTTAGGTGGAGGCTCTAAGCTTTTAAACGCGTTATTTTCATTTTTCCCGGCTACTCTTAAATTAATCTCTGGCACACCTATTATGAAACGCCATTCTTCAGGAATGTCACATCTAAATAACATTGGTGGGATTACATCGGGTTCATCAGTCTTTCTTCCACCATCTAGAATAAAACCGCCGTGAAGGAAAAGGTAGGTTCCTATACCTGAGCGTCTACTCCTCTCAAGAATATGCGCTCCCTTTAATAAGTCAATATCTAGCCTGTATAACTTTTTGATGGCTGAGACGACTGCTAATGCTAGTTGAGTGCCTGAACCAAACCCATAATGTTCTGGTATATCGGATAAAACCTTGAATTTAACGCCACCCTGAATTCCAGTGTAATTAATTATTTCCTTTGCATTACTGATAACCCGTTCAGATCGATATCCTTCAGCAGCAATTTCATCAGACTTTTCAGCTTCCATTATTATACTAGGTTTATCTATAGCTACTCCAGCGCTCCCGTGTATTCTACCTGAATCACCCCTAAGATCGATTATCCCAAAGTGGAGCCTCGAAGGAGTAATTACTTTTACCCTCAATGTTCCCCACTCCACACCTTCAACAGGCCCTCAATCTTATCTACAACTCTCATCTCGGGAGAATCCTCACCTGAAATTCTCTTAATCAGTCTTATAGATTCCCAAATTTTTTCCTCTAATAGATCAGCCGTATCATACTTACCCTGTTCCTTATATGCTTTAACTCTAGTAGCATGGATCACAGCCTCAATGGCTTCCGATGTGCCTCTACTGAATACTCTTGGGTAACTGTGATATATCTTGATATCCTTCACTATATTGATAAAAGAAAAACGATCATCAGATAACTCAGAGCTTTCAAATTTCTCTAAGGATAAACTAGCCTCAGAATCCTTCAGATCGTGATCCACAAATTTAAAATCATAATTAAATTCATCTTTGAAAGCAGCAACCAGAAAAATATAGGGATCATTAATAATGTTAACGTATGAGACGTCACTACGTTGAAGGTTCTTATAAGTTCTTGATGACTTAAAGGGTTTGATCTCCATCAAAGAACCCCTAATCCATGATAATCCCATAGGCGCTGGATTAAGGGATTCATCCTCGTTTTTTGTTACCAGTATGGTTTCCACTATGCAATTCTCCCTAAATCCTAGGTCAATTATTGTATCGATTATTTGATTTTTCAAAGCCATCAGCGAGCTGATTTATAACCAATTAACCATAGTTTATAAAATATCTATTCATCCAATAGACGTACAGGAAGAAGATAATCACCCTTTCTTCCCAAAACTAAACGATAGGCTATTTTATTTCCTTCCCAGACTTTCTCCAAAGTTCCTCGAGCTTCAATAAGCTCCCCTTTTTTGACTTGCTCAGTAAATTTTCCTCTGTAACTTAATAATTCAATGGGCTCATTATCAGAGGAAATCTCCAGCATATATTTGCAGGGGGTAAATATTCCTTCACTATCATCTTTTATGGTTTTTCTAATTTTTACAACTTCAATAGGTTCACTCTTATCTGGAATATTTATGGGTTTTATTAGACGAATAAAGTAGTCTTTATCCTCTACCCTACCGTGAAGTACTTTGTTTGTCTCAATTTCTAAGAAAAGTTTCAGATCCAGACCAGTATTAGACCATCTAGATTCTAGAACATTTTTTACCGTCTTTTTAGTATATGGTTTTAACCAATTTGAATCTAATCTAAGTTTCTTTAATGCATCATATACTCTTTTACTTTGTTCAAACCCATACACGTTGATGTCTATATCGGAGTCTGGAGTATGCATGTCTATCAATATTGATCCTGTGATTCCAAAGCATTCTAGAGGAACCTCGCTTTCCTCGTTTAATGCATAAACAATTTTTCTTAAAATCTTGATTGGTTTTTGGTTGGAAGTATCAATTATTTCTTTTAACTTTTCTCTGGGCTTGTATATCTTCTTGATATTGCTTATGGGAACTGATTGTGTGGTAATTCCAAGTCTTGGTATATAGGATAGGTAATGAGGATAATTTTTTTCAAGAAATCTTTTGGTTTTAACTAGGTTGTATACCCGTTTATACCTAGAAGTATTCTTGACTCTATCACCCCCTTTGTCTGGAATGTATCTAAGGACGGATAGAACTTTATCTTCTGGATGAAACATTCCTTTTACAGTGAAATATAATCCCTCAGAGGTTTCGATATAGTCTCCTTCTTGAAAATGGTTCGGGTCAGACAAGCTGAGTAACTGAAATCTTTCCTGGTTTAATACGTTTATCCAAAATGTGATATTAATAGTAATATTAAGTTAGATCATGCTGGCAATAGAGGCTGGAGATTATGTAAGTAGATGTCATAGTTTGGCATCATTACTAGAGGTATCAGCTTATCCTAAACCGGGGAACGTGCATCGAACCAGAGATTCTGAAGATACATTTTTTGAGCATTTCCTCGCAGGAAGTATAGCTACAACCCCAGCGATCAGAGACCTTGCAACAAGAGCATACAAAGTAAATGATAGTCATTATGGTGAAATTTTCCTAGGAGAGGCTATTCTCAGATCAGTACAAGAAATGATGAAATGGCAAAATGGGGGGAATGTACATCTTGGGATTATTCTACTTCATGCGCCCATAGCAGCAGCTGCGGGAGCCATATATAAGAAAAAGGGAGTTGAAACAGAACTTCGAAATAAAATAGGTGAAATAATTAGATATTCTCAACCTGAGGACTCGGTAAAGATCTATCAAGCTATAAGACTTGCAATGACAGCGAGAGTTCTTGGTACCATGCAGGAGATGGACGTCACAGACGTCTCTACAAATGAAAAGATAATTGAAGATAATATAGCTCCTCTAGAGGTATTTGAACTATGCTCGGAAAGAGATGATATTTGTAGTGAGTGGGTATCCAATTTTGAAATCACTTTTACAGAAGGATATTCTTACCTTTCTAATCTTTTAAATGATGGATTAAAAATAAATGAGGCGGTTATCAAGACTTTTCTATATATATTATCCAAGCATTCCGATTCTCTTATTATTAGGAAAAGTGGGGAAAAAGAAGCAAAAAGAATTTCGAGGAAAGCGGAAAAATTGTTGAAAATTTCGGATAAAGGAGAATTTCTTACTGAAATTTGGAAGATGGACGAGGAACTATGGAGAAGCAAGGGTAAATTAAATCCTGGTACTACTGCTGATCTAGTCTCAGCTGCGATCTTTGTCCTTCTTTTAAGGGGATGGAGACCCTGAGCCAAAAATCTCTTCTATCAACTCACTACATTTACTCTGTTTAGTAGCTTGAACATATCTTAGATAATGAGGATACATACTCATCCACTCTTTCACACCTTTATCGGTGATATAGCCTTTGAGTTTCCCATTTTCGGTAACTGCTAGGCTATTGATATCGAATTTTGTCATGATGTCGAATGCTTCCTCGATTGTGTTCCCCATATTAATAGTTATCACCGGGGTGCAAATCAGATTCTCTACTTTAATCTTATCCCTGGGTAAGTCTGATTCTGCTAGCCATTTTAATACATCAAACATATTGAAACATCCAACAGGTTCACCGTCTTCCAGGGCAACGATATCTCCGTGATAGTTTTCCTGTACAGTTGTAATGACTTCTACTAAGTTCTGAGTAATTTCAGCGGTTGGAACAGTTTTATCCATAAGTACGCGGCATGGAAGCTTGCAGAACTCAGGATCTAACACCCGGTTTACCATTGAGATCAATATATAAAATATATATGTGAGTATTTTAAGTTTTAAGTTACCCAGTTTCAGTACTTTTAAGTTACGAAAATTTTAATAAAATCTATTAAAAGGAAGATTTAGATATTAACTGATGGAAGATGAGTTTTGAGAAAAAGATCCTTTACATCGAGAGTAAAGGTAATGAAAAGATAGCAGATTTGATTCTTGAACGTCTAGAGGAACATGATCTAAATACAGTTGTTATAGGTAGCGGTAAAGGAAAATCAGCATTAACTATCGCAGATGTGCTGAAAGACAGAGCAAAAATACTCAGTATAACAGAGTTCACATACAGTGACTCCTTAAAAAAAGATATGAAAAAGAAAAATGTAACACCTCTAGAAAAAGTAGACTTACCAATTCAGGACGAGCGGGAGATGAGGGAAACATTGCTGATGTTTGGCTCAGGGGTAAAAGCCGCACT
The DNA here is from genome assembly GCA_964559475.1 of uncultured Candidatus Bathyarchaeia archaeon. Classification (GTDB taxonomy): domain Archaea; phylum Thermoproteota; class Bathyarchaeia; order TCS64; family TCS64; genus RBG-16-57-9. Next base: position 25,072 of record CAZLHX010000001.1, read on the forward strand.
GGAAGTTGCACGAATAGCGGTGATTCATGGATTGGAGGATGAAAAATTTATCACAGTAGCAGGAGCGGGACCGGGACTTGACACAGCTCTCCTAGTAGATATGAATCACCCTGAAAAAGAGATGATAACAGATCCGAAGAAACAAATGCTCATTAAAGAAGTTATTGCCCTTAAAAGATATGAGTAGGGAATTAAATGTCAGATAAATTAAGTAAAACTATTTCAGACTCCTTAGAGGAGACGAAGGAACGGCACAAAAAGTATCTCAGAGCAATGAGCAACCCAATTAGAAGAGATATTATTCGCGCAATCAGAGAAGGATCAAACACAATCGACGAACTCGAAAAACAACTAGACACCGACTCAAAAACACTAAGATGGCACATAAAGATACTTGAGGACGGTTACTGTCTAGAAATAAAACTGGTCGATGGCATTGAAAACTTTGTAGTAACAGAAGAAGGCGATGTAGTAGATTACATTGAAGGTTAACAATTTAGATCAATATTTTAAATAGTTTATTTACCGAATTGTAACCGTGTAGGGTTATGTTAAGTATAAACAAGTTGTCTTATAAGATAGTTAAGAAATTAATCGATGCCCCTGAATATTACCGAGTTAATGTTGAGGAACTCTCCTCAGGCGCAACAATCATTGATACTGGTCTTGAAGCCCATGGAGGATATGAGGCCGGATTGATGACTACAAAGATAGCAATGGGAGGAGCAGGAACAGCCACACTAGGTTACCATGAATATGATAAATTGAACCTTCCCACAGTTGTAATATCCACCGACCACCCAGCAGTATCACTATTTGGAGCTCAGTTAGCAGGATGGAGAATAAAAGCTGGTGATTACCGAGCTGATGGATCGGGTCCCGCTAGAGCCTTGGCCTTGAAACCCAAAGAAGTGTATGAGAAAATCCAGTATCAAGATGAAGCGGATGTAGCAGTAATCTTACTGGAAACTGAGGAGAAACCACCAGACGAGGCTGCCTATTATATAGCAGATAGGTGTGGAGTCGAACCCAATAATGTCTACATGGTTCTTACAAACACAACATCCCTTGCAGGGATGGTACAGATCTCAGGACGTATAGTGGAGACGGGTTTGTTCAGGTTAGATGTTCTAGGATTAGATCTTAAGAAGGTAAAGTATGGTGCAGGTTATGCGCCTGTTATGCCTGTTCATGTAGACTCAGGTAAAGCTATGGGTCGTGCTGAAGATGCTTTAACTTACGGAGGAGTAACCAGCTATATCATAGATGAATCAGAGTATAAACTGGAGGAAATAGCAAATAAAGCACCCTCAACAAACTGTGTAGATTATGGGAAGACGAGTTACGAGATATATAAAGCTGTAGACTTTGATTTTACGAAAATTGATCCAGCCCTATTCGCTCCCGCTGCAATTTCAATAACGTGCTCTGAAACTGGAAAAACTTTCACTCGTGGAGAGGTAAATACAGAGATAATCAAAAACTCAGCAAAGGAGTAAACGGAGGATAATCTGTGAAAAAAATTGATGTAACATTAATTTCAGGAAGAACAACACAGCAAGGCGTAGGTCTTGAAGAGGGAAAAACATCTGAAGCGTATACAAAAAGTGTAGATTATATTGAATTGAACTCATCTGATGCTGAAAAACTTGGTTTAAAAGAAGAATACCTGGTCAAAGTATCGAATGAAAACGGCTCAGTAGTCCTAAAATGGAAAAAAACAGATGGACTAGACTCTGGGATAGCGTTTATCCCCTACGGTCCTTGGGCTAACCAGTTATTCGGTTACGAGACTGAGAGCACCGGTATGCCCTGGTTCAAAGGAATACCAGCGCTAATTGAAGGAGAATCCAAAGAAAATATGCTCACTCTACAAGAAATTGTAGAATCTTTCAGGAGTGGAAAATAGTGCAAATAGTAACAGATATTGTATGTCCTTTTTGTGGATGCCTTTGTGATGATCTTGAGGCTACAATAGAAAACAACCATATCTCTAAGATAAAGAACGCTTGTGCAATTTCACGTTCTAAATTCTTAAATCATAGTAAAAACAGGCTGAATTCACCGACAATCGATGGTGAAAAAGTCTCACTAGAAAAAGCGCTGGATGCAGCTGCTGATATATTATCCACGTCTAGACGTCCCTTGATATATGGTCTGAGTTCTACTGAGTGTGAAGCCATAGGGAAAGCCGTAGAAATCTCAGAATTAACAGGAGGAGTTATAGATAATACTTCTTCGGTTTGCCACGGTCCAACAATTTTAGCTCTACAACAGGTAGGCGAATCAAAGACTACTCTTGGGGAAGTCAAAAATCGGAGCGATCTTATTATCTTCTGGGGTAGCAACCCAACTCAAGCTCATCTACGTCATTTGCTTAGATATTCAGGTATTTCTAAGGGTCTCTATACCTCAGAGGGAAGAAAAAAACGCTTCATTATAGCTGTTGATATACGAGAAACTGCTACCGCAAAGATGGCTGACCAGTTCATAAAGATCAAACCTAACAAAGACTTTGAATTATTACAGGCTCTCTCAGCAGCAGTGAGAGGATATGAAGTTCCTGATGTAGCAGGGGTAAGCAAAGATGAAATTATGGAACTAGCCGATAGAATGAAAAATGCAAAAGTTGGGATAGTTTTCTTCGGACTTGGTCTAACCCAAAGCAAGGGTAGACACATGAATATTGATGCAGCTGTTATGTTGGTTGCAGAGCTAAACCATCACACAAAGTTTCTGTTAACCCCCATGAGAGGTCATTATAACGTTGCGGGTGCAAACACAGTTACCACATGGCAGACGGGTTATCCGTATGCCGTGGATTTCAGTAGAGGATACCCGAGATACAATCCAGGAGAGTATACCTCGATAGATCTATTGGCTAAGGGTGAAGTAGATGCTGCTTTAATAATAGCATCTGATCCAGTCTCAACTTTCCCAGCAAACGTAGTAAGGGAATTAGTCAAGATCCCAGTTATTACATTGGATCATAAGATTTCCCCCACCACCATGTTAAGTAAAGTTGCTTTACCAGTAGCCACTGCGGGAATAGAAGGCGAAGGAACAGCTTACAGGATGGATGGAGTCCCATTAAGATTGAGTAAATTATTGGAACCGGAAGAGGGAGTAAAAACTGATGCAGAGCTTCTTGATATGATCATTGAGAGAATTGGAGGAAAAAGATAATGTCAGATATTATAATCAAAGGGGGAGTGGTCTTCGATCCCTTAAATAATGTAAACGGAGAGTTAAAAGAAATTTACATAAAAGAGGGAAAAGTAGCAGAGGAATTTCCAGAAAATAAGGCGAAGGTCATCGACGCTAAAGGTATGACGGTTATGCCTGGAGGAGTAGATCTCCATAGCCACATAGCGGGTAGTAAGATTAACATCGGGAGATTGATGAGACCCGAAGACCACCGAAAGGACCCTGTTCCAAGAAGCATAAATACAAGATCCGGGGTCGGATACAGCTGTCCCTCCACATTCGTAACCGGCTACAGGTATGCTCAAATGGGTTACACCACCGTGATGGAGGCAGCAATGCCGCCCCTAGGAGCGAGACATGTACATGAGGAATTAAATGATACACCAATTATTGATAAGGCAGCCTTTACCCTGTTTGGGAACAATTACTTCGTATTAAAATACATTAAAGAAGGAGACAAAGATAAACTCAAAGCATTCATCGCCTGGCTTCTCCGAGCCACCCGCGGCTATGCAGTGAAAATTGTAAACCCTGGAGGGGTAGAACACTGGAAATGGGGACGGAACGTCGAGGGATTAGATACACCCATAGAGAACTATGAGATAACCCCTAGAGAAGTAATAACAAGTTTAGCTGAATCAAACGAAGAGCTAGGGCTGCCTCACACAATACATCTACACTGTAATAATCTGGGTGTACCTGGCAATTATGAAACAACCATTGAGACAATTGACACAGTGAAAGGTATAAAACCGAAAAAAGGTCGTGAGGCCAGTGTTCATATTGTCCACTGCCAGTTCAACGCCTTAGATGGAGAAAACTGGATGAATCTCAAATCTGGAGCATCGAAAATTTCAAAATACGTGAACGGAAAATCCCATGTTACGCTGGATCTGGGTCAGGTTATTTTCACAGACACAACCACAATGACTGGAGATGGACCTTGGCAGTTCAGATTATGGGAACTTACAGGAAATAAATGGGTAAACAGCGACGTCGAAATGGAGGCCGGTGCAGGCGTGGTACCCTATACCTTCAAGAAAAACAATCCAGCGAACGCAATCCAGTGGGCAATAGGCTTGGAACTCGCTTTACTAATAAAAGATCCATGGAAAGTATACATGACTACAGATCACCCCAATGGTGGACCCTTCTACTATTATCCAAAGGTTATCTCCTGGCTCATGAGCCGTAAATCAAGAACGGAGACTATGCTTGAATCAAATAAAGCTTGTATAAGAAAAACAACACTAGATGGAAGTTACAGAGAATACACATTTAATGATATAGCGATCGTGACGAGAGCAGCCACAGCAAAAGTACTTGGACTTGTAAACAAAGGACATTTAGGAATAGGAGCAGACGGGGACGTTAGTATTTACAAGATTAACCCAAAAACATGGAGACCAAGTAAATTTAAGGAGCTTGAGAAGGCTTTCAGTAGCGCAGCTTACACAATTAAAAATGGAGACATTGTGGTAAAGGATGGTGAAGTTTATTCAACTTCTCTTGGGTCAACCTTCTGGGCAGACGCGGAGATTCCCGAAGGGCTAGAAAGTGAATTAGTCAAAGAACTTGAGGAGGATTTCAGCAAGTATTATACCGTGAACTTCAGGAATTACCCTGTGGAGGAGGCTTACTTACCGACTCAGATACCTGTTGAAGCTAAGGGAGGTAAATGGTGATGAGCTTCAAGTATAATGGAGTTAATATTGAAGATACCTTCGCCGAAGGTTTCAGCATGTGGGGAAGCAGAATAATTATCACAGCTACAAATAGAAAATGGGCGAATACAGCAGCAAACAACATGTGTGGCTTCGCTACAAGCGTCATCGCCTGTGATTGTGAGGCAGGAATAGAAAGAGAGCTTACTCCAGAAGAAACACCAGATGGAAGACCGGGGACAGCGGTTATGGTGTTTGGGTTCAGTAGAAGCAAATTATCAGAGCCAATGCTAAACCGTATAGGCCAATGTGTGCTAACCTGCCCAACAACAGCAATCTATAATGGATTATCAGAGGAAAAAGCCGATGAAATGTTAGATGTAGGAAAAAGTGTACGTTTCTTTGGTGATGGTTATCAGGTAAAAATGAGGCTGGGAGATGGATATGGGAAACGGCAGAGGTATTGGAGAATACCCGTGATGGAAGGAGAGTTCATGATCGAGGATAAATTCGGTGCCAAAAAAGCCGTTGCAGGAGGAAACTTCCTCATAATGGGTGAATCAGAAAAAGCTACATTAGAAGCATCCGAAAAAGCCATAGAGGCAATAGATAAAGTTCCTATGGTTATAACCCCCTTCCCCGGTGGTTTATGCAGGAGCGGCAGCAAAGTAGGTTCAAGGTATAGTTTCCTGAGAGCTTCCACCAACACCCCCTTTTGTCCTGCTATCAAGAATAGTTATCCAAATAGCAAGATACCTGACGGAGTAAATTCTGTTATTGAGATAGTAATAAACGGGCTTGATGAACCCTCGGTGATGAATGCAATGGGTGAGGGAATTAAAGCAGCAACAAGCGTCAAAGGGATAAAATGGATTACAGCTGTAAATTTTGATGGAAAACTAGGGAAATATCAGATGTCTCTAAAGGATAGTCTTGGAGGTGAATGCTAGTGAAAACCCTAGTCTTTACACCAAAGAGAATAACAAAGATACCCATCGAAGCAGAAATAATCTCACCACCAAGAATTAGCGGAAAAAGTCTAGAAGATGTAAAGGAAATACTAGTCTATCAAGGAAACAAGAGACACAGACTCACTGACTTCTTTACAATCGAAGGAGAAGTTGCAGAAAATCCAAGCAAAGTACGCATAGTAATAGATGATGACATTCCTCACGTCAAATACGTTGGAGCTGAAATGAATACAGGAGAGATACTAATCCGAGGTGACGCGGGAATGCATACAGGGTCTCAAATGGCTGGTGGAAAGATCACAATACAAGGTAATGTTTCTGATTGGGCAGGGGCAGAGATGAGCGGGGGGTTACTAAAAATCGAAGGAAACGCGGGTCACCAACTTGGTTCAGCTTACAGAGGAAGCAGTGAGGGTATGACGGGCGGAGTTATAATAGTTGACGGAAAAGCTGGTTCAGAGGCAGCTGGATTCATGAGAAGAGGCATGTTGGTAATCGGAGAAGATACGGGACCATTTACTGGAGTACATATGAATGGAGGAGAAATATTCGTTTTCGGAAAGACAGGGATAAGAGCAGGTGCACAAGCAAGAGGAAACGGGGGGTTCATAGCCTGTCTAGGAGGTATAGAGGAGGTTCTACCAACCTATAGATATGATACCACCTATAGCCCAGTCATGATGAAGCTATATCTAAAGGAGATGGCTGAAAAACTAGGAATCAAGAAAGCTTCCAAATTCAAGGATACCCGGTTTATACGATACAGGGGGGACCTCGCAGTAGGAGGCAACTCTGAGATCTTAGTTGCTAAGTGATAACACTTTGAAATTCGGGATACTATCCTCAGATAGGGAAGAATGGCATGTACTAAGGCTATCTAAAGAGCTTAAAAAAAGAGATAACGAGGTCTACATTTTCCCCGTCGCAAGGTTAGTATCCAAGATAGCACTTGAGCCAAGCATATCCATACGTGGTTATCCTGTAGAGGATTATGACGCTGTTATAGTAAGACGTGTACCAGGAGGATCGGTAGAACAGGTATTCTACAGAATGGATGTCCTTCACGTGTTAGAGGAATACGGGGTGAAGGTATTCAATCCTCCCCTTAGTATCGAAAAATCAGTTAACAAATACTACACGTCAGCCCTCCTAGAGAAACATGGACTAAAATCCCCAAAAACCATAGTAGCTGAAAGCTTCAGAGATGCAATGAAAGGCTTCAAAGAGTTAAAAGAAGATGTAATAGTCAAACCATTATTTGGATCACTGGGCTCCGGGATGATTAGAGTAACTGATCAAGATATCGCGTACAGAGTTTTCAGAGCCCTGGAATCAATAAATAGTGTATTTTATCTTCAAGAATATATTCCACATAAAAATACTGATATAAGAATATTTGTTGTTGGAGGAAGCGCAATATCTGCAATGAAAAGAGAGGGTGAAAGCTGGAAGACGAATATATCCTCTGGAGGTAAACCCATTCCATATGAGCCCTCAGAGGAAGAGACCAGAGTCAGCATTAAAGCAGCTGAAATTTTTAATTTGGAATATACTGGAGTTGACCTTCTCCAATCTGAGGATGGAGAACTATACGTATTAGAAGTAAACAGCACACCAGGGTGGGAGGGGCTCCAAAAAGTGACGGAAAAAAATATCTCGAATGAAATTATCGAGCATATTCTTTCAAAGTTGAAGAAATCTTGAAACCAAAAGATAGGGACTTTATCGAAACAAAGGAAGGATTACTGTTCTGTGTGGTCGGTTATCTTCACCCACCAGACAGAGTTACAGCTTACTTGAAATATATTCCATCTATAGACGGAAAATGGAGTAGAGGGGAGATTCATTATAATCGGACTTTACAGTTTTATCACGTAGCACAAGTCGAGAAGACGTATAATTACTTAGAAAAAATTTATCCAGACTATCTTTTCAAAGACCCTGTTAGAAATATAACCATCTCAGCAGTCCCAAAAAATAAGATTAAGCAATATTACAAACCTAAAGAGAGATTACAAGAAATCCTCGAAAAACCAAAGGATATCCTGGAAAAAAGGATATGTGAAATTATTAAAAAAATTAAAAAATACGTAAATATTGAGGGAAACATTGGAGTAACAGGATCTGTTCTTACATGTTCTCATAACCCAAATTTCTCAGACTTAGATTTTACTGTTTATGGATTGAAAAATGTACTGGATCTCAAAAAATCGATACTTTCACTAAAATCAGAAGGAGAAATTAGGTTCTTATCTTCTGAAGAGCTTGAGACTTGGTGCCACGAACGTGGCAAGAAATTTCCTTTATCGGTAGCTGAATTAAAAAGAATTGCTTCTAAAAGATGGAATTTCGGGTACTATAAAGATACTTACATCTCATTTCACGCTACAAGAAATGATGAAGAAATCCAAGAAAAGTACGGTGATAATATTTACACACAGATAGGAGAAGTGAAAGGTACCGGGAGAGTAAATGATATATCTGAATCTATGTTTAATCCTGCTATTTATGAAATAAGAGACTCAGAACTCTTGGATACTAATAGGAAGGTATCAGAGATTATTTCATTTGAAAGCTTATATGGAGGTCTATTTGAGGTTGATGAAAAGATTGAATTTAAGGGAAAACTTGAGAAAGTAGAAGGAAAAAAGAAATATTATCGTGTAGTTCTAGGTGGGTCAGGTTCCACTGATAGTTTTATGAAATGGTTTACTCCTCAGGATTAGGCACCCATTTTTCGTCAAGGTACTTAGATATACCCGAGGAATCCATCGGTCCAACCGATACACTCCAACCTGAAAGCTCTCTGATCTCACCACTTAATCTTGCTGATCTACCAGGTATTACTAAATGTCTATGGGATACTTTATCTCCGACTTTGTAGTTCGCCAATGCTTCCGCTACTGTATCGGCAGTCATCTTCCTACCAGCTACAGCACTCTCAACTGACATTCCCTCGCTGTCTATCACCAAAAGATAGCAGTCTATTTTAGCCGATTCAATGTCTGAAGCAACGGTATAGTAAGTTAATGCAAAGTTTGTCGTGAGTAAAACAGGCGACATTTCATCCGGTTCACCCATGACCTCCAATCCAGGTTCAACCGAGACAGGCTTTCTTGGATCCGTGTAAATGTTTGAGCGAAGTATTACTTGGGGTAGTAAAGCCCATCCACTTATACCATGAACCACCAAGGCATCAGTGAATCTGGTTATACATAATGCTGCAAGAGCGGCTTCATTCCATTCATTTATCAAAGGATCTTCCTCTTCTATTGCCCAGGCAGCCATGGGGGCACTCAATATTGGGTAGCCTAAGTGTTCCTCTTCATCATTTATCGACTGCCATCTAAGTACCGTGAAGTTTTCTACGTTTGCTGACTGGTACATGTTAGGTTCAGTACCTGGGTCAAGAATTATATCCTCTATACCGTATTCTTCCAGTGTATGGGCTATGCTTTTCAGAGTATCTCTATCTTGAGGAGCATATGCTACTAAGGGACAGTTGAACTCAACTGCGAGTTCTGCCATATCACTCCAATTCGTGGTCGTGGCTCCATGTATTAAGGGACGTTTGTCTCCAACTATTTCTAGTGCTTTCCTCATACCTGCTGGTTCATGATTACAGAGGATCAATGGTTTTCTGGTTAATTCGCTAGCTCTCTCAACTGCTTTTGAAAAGATTTCAGGATCTTCACTGGTGCTGGTTATTGCTAGCATATCCAAGGTTAATTCCATTCCAATGTATTCGTATCTAAAGTCATTTAGTATATTTATTCGTAACTCAAATTCATCGTCACTCATCTCATCACTGACATGGACCGCGATAGCAGGCTCATGGAAGTAGGTGAACTCATGTCTATAAAGCACATATTCTCCACCGAGGGTTACTGTATCTTCTCCAGTGCCTACTTCGATGGCTTTGACTGCTGGTTTTAATAAATTCCATAAGTCCTCATATTTATCATTATTTTCGGGGGTAAGCAGTGGTTCACATTCATCAAGTAATGCTTCCCTGTTTACTAGTTTAGCGGCGAATGCCATGCAGTTTGCTTCTCCGCATTCTTTGCAGTTAGTCCTAGGAAGTTTCTGGTAGATCTCTATGGGGCTTAATTCTTTGGCTGGCATACCATTTCCTCCTATACTTTTATCCTAACCCAGTCCGTGGGCTCGGGGGGTCTCTCTCCTTTCATAAGATTGTCTATTGTATTGCTGATGCTGTTAACTGCAGCTGGATGCATCATCATGAAGTAATCAACTCCTGCTAACAACAACGTTTGTGCTGTCACGGTTTCCCATATAGGTCCTCTGAGTTCACGGGGGGCAAATTCTGGGCCCATTTTCATCCATGCTTCTCTTGCTGCCCAAGCATTAGTTGAACCAGATGATAGTGGGTGGTTTAACTCTGGATCTCCTTTAAGTGCTGCTAGTCTACATCGTTCCATCACGGTAAAAGCATAATCTAGACCGTATCCGAGGGCTGCCGTTGTGGTGTCCATTAATATCTGTTCTTTTTCTACGAAATCGTATAGTTTCCGGTTTAACTCCCTTGCCTTGTTTACGTCCATGCTCGTGAAGGCAATTACTGTGTTATTATAATCCCTTACCAGTTTGGCTGTTTCCTCAATCTTCATGTCCAATGTTACTGAGTTGAATAATAGGTTCTCTCCTTGGACATTCTCTGATATTGCTTTGAAAACTTCAAAATCTTTCTGTGGGTCTCCACATCCTCCTATACTTATGGGCACGTCAACTGCTTCAACGACCTGTTCTACTGTCTTTACAGCTTCTTTTGGTGGTGCATCTTCTATTAGTGGATCTATAGTTAGAAGGTGTACGTTAACCATTTCTGCTCCGTATTTCTCCACACATACACGTGACCACTCAGCCACATCATCTTTATATTCATCAAAGTGATTACGCACTGCTCTCGCGAGACTGATCTTAGGCCAATCGAATACGTCAAGAGCGATTACTGGCTTATTAGGAGTGAGCTGTATAAAATTATAGAAAGCTGGAACCTTTTCTCCCCCAATAACATAGGAGACTGAGCGGGTTCCACCTTCAGAAGATGTTGCTCCTAGCTTTACCTCAACTACTTCTCCTGGATACTCAGGAGTGGGCATACTTGCTTCATCTTGAAGTAGTTTATCAGGTTTGACTCTTTCTGGTGCCCTGTGTTGAATTTGTGTTTGTTGAACCTGTTGAGACATTGGCATGGAGGGAGCGCCAAGGAGACTTGCCATTCTATTGGCTGAATCTCTAATTAACGCAAACTCATATCCAAGTCTAGCAAGTATGGGAGAGGATATTCCTCCGCTTCCAGCTTGGACATCAAACTCTATCTCCTCGAGTTCGACGTCAAATTCTTCGAGTTCTACTTCCTCAAATTTTGCTATTTTTTCTAGTAAATCCCTACTAATAACTAGGTCTAGTTTATCTTTTTCAGTCAACCTGGTCCTCACTCCTTAACTACTTTTATGATTACTTTCTCTGCTTTTATTTTGGCATTTTTTAGGGTAATGCGGATTTTCATACCCGAAGGTAATCCAGGCATAGATTGAGCTGGTAGCTGCATCGTCGGCATTGTAAAAGTAGATGGCATCTGTTGCATTTGATGGAATTGTTGCATTTGTTGTGGGGCTGATGGTTCTTCTTTAAGGGCTTCTTCCGTTTCTTCTGGCCATCTGTCTACGATTGGGTGTTCCTTCTCCTGTAACCAGCTCTCTAAGGTATCGAGGTCCATGGCATCATCTTCAGTGGTGATCTTTGATTTAATCTCCTCGGGTATGAATTCTTCAACTCTGCTCATTATATCCTTAGGCATCCAGACTATTCGGTCCCATCCTCCATCTGCCTGTAAGAATTTTGGGCTTCTCATATACTCAATGCTGAGGCCGTGGAATCCATCGACCTGTCTACCTCCAGCTGTCAGATCACTTATAGTAACGAATGTGAGGCCGTTTACAGTCTCACCTTTATAATTTCTATCAACTATTCCAAATCCATCTACCTCAGGAATATAGAAAGCGCAGCCTTCAAAGCAGCCACAGCTGGTATGTGGGTATCCGAATGCGGTGTATAGTTGTACTCTTTCGATCTCTCCCAAGCTCTTATCTTGAATAACTTGATTTACTTCAGCGTATTCACCCGTTAGATCATCTAAAAGCTCTCCCTTAGGTATAGAAAAGACTGGTCCTTTTGGATCAACTTTTTCAGTGGCTCTTCCGTCGAACCAGCTTATAGCTCCACAGTTAGCGTACCTCTGAGGTGTAATGACGCATAGATGGGTTGGTGCAAAGCTCTGGCATAGACTGCATCCGTAGAATACGTCCACCTCATCGTCGCTCATTCCTCGGGCGCGTGCATCTCTTGCCTCGTAGATCTCCATAGCTTCATCGTATAATTCTTTTAATTTGTCTAAATCTGTGATAAACGTGATCTGCATTTTCTCAATAAATGGCATCTCACTCTTGTACAGTCTCATTAAGACTTCTCCGAACATCTTGAAGCTGTTAAATCCCTTCTGATAGCTCTTTTTACTTAACCTCATCTGGATGTCATACCTTTGATTAAGGTGCATGAATCCTTCGATGAAGTTTACGTACTCATGAAGTCTTCTCTCAATGACTCCTTCCAGATCCTTTTCAATCTCTTCCCCTGCAACTTCAATTATCATACCGAAAGGAGAGTTGGTTCCTTCAGGTAGTTCTGAGATATCTTTTCCAACTATCTCGAATTTACCATCCTCAATATCATCCATACCCTTGGCTGTAACAAGTTCAAACTTGTAATCCTCTCTTGGACCACCGAGTTCGACTTGCATGTCTCTTCCACGGATTCTCTCACCCTCATAAATAATTCCAACATCTACAGGGATATCATCAAATAAACTCATTTCTTAGCCTCCTCTAAGTTTGTAATAATCTCATCTAATTCCTCTTGCCATTTTTTATTTGGCGTGGACCCCATTGACCATTGCGCATTAGGTTGATATGAATTACTTAACGACATGGTTTTAAGATCAGGAGCGAAGTTTTTTAGCCCTGATAGTACAAGCCACTCCATATAATAGGGTGCACCTGCAAATAGTATAAGGTCATATTGTCCGTTTCCATCAAAACCATTCCAAGTGGGATCCCTTAAACGGTCTCCTAGATTCATCATGGGCATACTCTGAACCATTGTACCTCTTTCTTTAAAATCTTTGATCAGATGGCCTGTAGCTGCTACGGTAATTTTTCCAATTTTCTGTAATCTTATAGCAGTATCTATCAAGTCTCCATCTTTGGTAGATATATTTGGTGATTCTGAGCCAATAACCAAGAGGGGTCGCTCTGATTTCTTGATCATGGAAGCTGCCACTTTAGGGTTTGGTATCACAAATGCTTTTTTTGGACCCGCTATTTCCGCAGTCTGACCTGTCCTCATTTTTGCAGACATTAATCCCGTCTCCTAATCATTCTATCGAGTAGGGTAGGATCAGGCATACCAATCTTTCCTTCTTCCCAACCAGTATCTTCGAGTATTCCAAGTATTTCCTCTTTCATCGTGAATGGAAGATCAGCCTCTCTTCTAACATAAAGATGTAAGTCATCAGGCATAGTATCATAATATCTTTTGTGAAGATCGATGTAATGGCTTATCTTGACAGCTCTGCCTTTTGAAGTATCATTAGGCCGCATAGTTAATTTAGCTGCCATAACCATTGCTTCCTCTAGAGTTTCAGCTGCGTAAAATAGGTGTTCAGGGGAAGGCCCAACATACATTTCCTCACCCGTCCTAGCATCATAAGTTATCCAATCTTCATCTTTATCTTTTCTTCCAAGAAGGTTTCTTCGGTATTTTGACCCATGTGGACCGACGATAACAGGTATCCCGAGTCTCCAGCAACCCGCGGCTATACTTGCAGCTTTCTGTGACATCGCCCCCCAAGCTATACCTACGGCTCCAACACGATTATAGACATAATCAGCAATTTCCTCATAGTTAGCTCTTAATGATCGCTTAGCAAAGATATTTGCTATCTTTATTGTTGCTCCAGTTATATGCGCATTTGATACACAGCTTCCGATATTCACGAGACCTCCCGCGTCGAAGTACCCAGGGAACTTCTCGTAGAGGTTTTGACCTTCCTCATCTTTTGTTAACGCAATATCCATAGCTGAGCAACCTGTAGCCAATACAATGAACCTTCGTTTCAAGAACTCCTCGGCTATCTTCGCAACCTCTTCTCCTCCTTTAGGATAATTTGCACATCCTACAAGTGCAACCACTCCTGGAATCTCTCCGAAAACTATTGCCCTTCCTACTTCACGAATTTCAACATCTGTGACGGCTCCTCGTCCAACCCTAATTGGATATTTTTCTGCTGTTTTCAGTTCAGTTGACGCTCTATAAAGAAAACTAACTAGCGGTATTCCTTCCGGACATGCACTCTCACATCGTCCACATCCAACACAGTAATCCTGAAGCTCGGCTAATGGTGCTAAGTTTCCTTCTCTTGCAGCCTGTACAGCATCCATTATTGGTAGACTATTTGGACAAGCTCTGACACATTCCATGCAGTTTCTACACGTCTCTGCCAGTTCGAAGAGTTGTTCTTTTGAGAATGCCTTGAATTCTTTTCTCTTAGGAGCCATTTTTAGTGCAGTTTTTACAACTACCTCTCCAACTTTCTTAGGTTCGATTATTAATACCCCTGGGGTTTTCCCTTCCACTAAATCGTTAACTATTTCATCAGGTGGATCATGTGTTCTGTTGGGAAGCCCTAACATGCTTTTTTCGCTTGTTGCGATTACTGGGGCACCAATTTTCCTTGCCTCATCAACAATATCTGTTCTTAAACATTGTTCATCTACGACTACGACATCTGGTATTCCGGATCTTATGTATCTTAGTTGCCAAGATATTGGTCCCATTATTTTTGCTCTTTTATCATATCTGCTATTATCATGGGCTGTACAACATAATCCACCTACTTCTACTTCTCCAAAAAGCCCATTTTCCATTAAATAGTCGATTATGTCAACGCTTGGAAGAACATTGTGACCAATACACATGATAACTGTTTTTGATGGATCAATCGCACCAAACCCGATATCAGTCATAGGTGGATCAGCCACACCTTTAGGCATATTTAGTGTGGATATCTGACAAATATCGGCAACTTCCATTGCTACATGGTCAAGCATACCTGCATGGAAGGCTTTCGACTCAAAATCTATATTATCACCCTCCTGTCCAGTATGGGCTGCAGCGGTTAATTGTACAAGCTGTGTTTCAACATAATCCAGAGCATCTTCGAGGTCGCTTAGTGTTCTAGGACGTATTCCACATACAAGTCTTGTATTTGGTGCTTCCACATTTGTATTAACCGCGATATCTAACACATGATCTCGACCGTATTCTTCTAACAGGTGTTCAAGCATATGTCTTGCATGGGCACAGTGTGTTGATGCTCCTATACAACATGCAAGTAGAACAATTCTGGATTGTTGTCCAGCCATTGTTATTCCACAAGCACCTTTCTTGTCTGCTGTTAAATCACATTTCCCGAAGGTACACAGACAACAAAGGTCACAGAAAGGCATGTAAAAGGGCTTATACCTGTTGAGAAGTTTTAGATCCCACTCTCTGAGAGTACCAACTGAAGGCATAGGAGTTGGCCCCATGGGTTCTTCCCATTCTTCATCAATTATTTTTCCGATCTGTATGTCAAGTCCTTTGAAGACACCTAAATCTGATTTAAGCTCATCAATTTTTAGTCTTAGATCTTTTTTAGCCAAAATTCCATCTCCTTATCACGTTTAACGTGATTTATAGCATTTGTTATTTATAATATGTATGAAACCTTTGATTCATATATTTTTCAATAAAAAAATAAACAAATAATTCTAAAAACCACCGTGTATCTAAGAGTGTGTGATGTCAAATGACTCAAAGACCGGCTTATAGTCAGTTAGTAAAGGATATTCGGAAGGGTAAATTTGTTCTAACAGGTGAACTTGAGCCAGAGAAGGTAACTAGCCTAGAAGAAATTATTCACAGTGCTAAAGCAATGAAACCTTACGTAGTCGCTGCAAACGTAACAGATAACCCATTAGCATATGCCTACATGAACAGTCTAATACCATCTTGGAAAGTTCAAGAAGAAGTAGGACTCGAGACAGTCTATCAAGTGACTGTAAGAGACCGTAATCGCCTAGCATTAACTTCTGATATTCTTGCAGCAGCTCATCTTGGTATTAAAAATGTTCTCGCGCTTTCTGGAGATCATACAGTACTGGGAGATAACAGACAAGCTAATTCAGTGTACGATATTGATTCGGCTCAGTTCGTATACTTATTAGGTAAAATGATTGACGAAGGTGAAGATCTCGCAGGCAACGAAATTCATGGAGATGTAAATATTAACGTGGGTATTGCGGCAAACCCTAACGCCAATCCTTTGATGCCTGAAGTCCTTAAAATTGGTAGGAAGACGAAGATTGGATCAGATTTTATACAAACCCAGACCATGTTCGATATCGATAGGACAAAAGAATTTCTGAAAGAAATGGAGAAGTATAAAACACCAGTATTGGTAGGTATATTCCCACTCAAAGGATTCACCATCGCTGACTTTTTTGATAAGTATATACCTGGAGTGTCTGTTCCTCAGGAGTTAATGGAGAACATGTATAAAGCCAAACAAGAACCTGACTCTGAGATTCGTAAACAAAAATATGATGAGGTAAACCTAGAATTCTTCAGGCCATTCATTAAAGAGATACATAAAACAACTCATGCAGCTGGTATACACGTAATGGCTGTATTATATGAAAGAATCTTTGACCCGTTATTGGAGGCTTTCTAAGATGATAATTACTGAGCAAAAACCCTTTGAAAAAGTCTCAGAGATGATTGATCAATACAAAAAGATCTTCATCGTGGGATGTGGAACCTGCAGCACCAGTTGTCAGACTGGTGGAGAAGAAGAAGTCAAAGAGATGGCTGAAAAACTAGGAGACAGAGTAAACGGATGGGCCATGGTAGAGGACCCATGTGACTTAAGGCTTGACCGCAGAGATCTAAGAGACTATAAAAAGGAGATTGCTGAATCTGATGCAGTCTTAGTTATGGCATGTGGTGCAGGCGTTCAGACTGTAAGTGATTTCACTAAAAAGATAACATTACCGGCTCTAAATACGCTATTCATCGGTCAGACTGAGAGACTTGGAAAATTCCATGATACCTGTAAGGCTTGTGGAGACTGTATCCTCGATGAAACAGGGGGAGTCTGCCCCATTACCAGGTGCGCTAAAGGTCTGTTGAATGGTCCCTGTGGAGGACAGGTAGATGGAAAATGCGAGGTAGGGGACTATGAGAACGAGTGCGCGTGGATACAGATCTATGATAGATTGGAAGAACAAGGTAGACTGGATCTTTTCACAACATTCAGACCACCAAGAGACTTCTCTAAAAAGACTCTGAAAATGCACCACTATTTCTAATCCACTAATATATTTTTTAGAGCTTTTTTTATCTTATCAGGACTCTCTAATACAGATATTCCATCCATTTCTTCAAGTTTTCTGACATTCAGCACATCTTCTTTTCTTACTCTCAACCTCAAAGTTTTTCCGTTAGGAAGAACTGTTACCGTTTCTCCTTCGCGGAAGTCAGTAGGCATAATATAAACAGGAACATATCCCTTTATGCCTTGTATAATAGCATTTGTAAGAAGAGTATCAGATATTCCAACAGCAATTTTTGCCACTGTATTGCTCGTTGCGGGGGCAATTAAAAGTAAGTCGAACTCCTTCATCTGTAGACGACCGGTTAGAAATGGTGTATTTGCATCTTTTTCTATCCAAACCTTATCAAAAGAGGCCCCCAAATCCTCGTAAATTTTGTAGTATTTTGATACAAGGTAACCAGCTTCCGATAAATAAATCTCTACAATTAATTGTTTTTCTTGTTTGATGCTCTTTAAAATTTCAACTGTTTCTAGAAGTTTATCTCCTCCGCCAGTTATCCCCCAAGCAATCTTCATCTACTATTCTCCAAGTATTCGATTAGATGTTTTACAGTTTTATTCACAGTTTTCATGCCATATTTATCCTGTTTTATTCCTTCCATGGAATCCTTTGACCATAAGGATGCCCCAAGATTGGCGCCATATGCTCCACCGCTCAAGGGAATTGCCTCAGTTAGTAGGTAAAAAGAGTGGAGCTGAAGTAATGCTAATTCTTGTCCTCCTGCCCGGTCCCCGCCTACTGCAATTGCTATACATGGTTTATTTTTTAATGCCTCAGGGTTTTTGGAGAATAGTGCTCTGGTTCTATCTAAGACTGCTTTGAGTTGTGCACTTACTCCTCCGTTGTATACAGGGGTTGCCATTATTATGGCTTCAGCTTCCTCAATCATAGGATAAAGATCCTGTATATCATCTTTGATGATACATTTTTTCTCTTTTAGACAAAAATCACAATGTATACAAAACCCGATTTTTTTACCCTTTACACTCCAGAATACTGTATCATATCCTTCATCTTCAAGGGTGATCAATGATTTTTTAAGTACATATTCTGTTGTTCTTGCTCTGGGGCTACCACATAACCCGAGGATCATAAGAATTCTATCACTCCGGGAGGTAAAATATTTACTAAAATCAGGATTCAAATACATAAAATTTTTCTAAGAGCTTATTTTACTGCTATTTCAGCATTCAATTTTATATAATTAAATGATAATATTTCTAGTGGTTAAGTTGACAGAGGAAAGCCCCAAAAAGGAAGAAAGAATTTACACTTGTCCTCTCTGTGGCTGTGAGAAAAACAGCAAGAAACAAATGGACTTTCATCTAAAGTATGGGCACTCCAGATACTATGAGCTTGTTACAACAGAGACACCTGTTGTGGATCTTGAAGCCAAACTACAGAATCTTCTAGAAGAAAAGGAAGAACTAGAAGAAGAGATAGATGTCATTCGCGCCATAATTCAAGAAAAAAGGACAACCAATTAGCAATTTTTTTTTAAACCTCTCTAAAGTTATCTTATTTCTTTAGGTTTATTATGCAGGGTTCCTTAATGAAAAATGGATTAAGATGGATAAAAAAGAAATTATTGAGAGACTAAATAAGTTAGCAGATATAGAAGAGGAATATGCTCTAAAACTTAATGACGTCACTGGTTTTGGAAATGAACAAGTTATGATGCTCATTAAATCGATTGGTTATGATAGTCAAAAACATGCTGGACTTTACAGAGCTGCAGCAAATATCTTGGAAGGTAAGAGCATGAGCATTATGGGTTCAGAAATAGAGGACTTGGAAAATGACTTGAAGGATCATGTTCGTGTTGAAAAACAGATGATCAGACAGGTAAAAGAGATAAAAAATGAAATTAAGGATGATAGGGTTAAAGCTCTTTTAGAAGTTATCGAAACAGATGAAGAATATCATCATCCATTAATGGAAAAGATCCTAGAGATTGTTCTGAAGCCTGAGATATTAGAGGATGAAGAGGTCTGGAAGATGATGGTAGGAT
Organism: uncultured Candidatus Bathyarchaeia archaeon; assembly: GCA_964559475.1. Taxonomy (GTDB): domain Archaea; phylum Thermoproteota; class Bathyarchaeia; order TCS64; family TCS64; genus RBG-16-57-9. Next base: position 44,444 of record CAZLHX010000001.1, read on the forward strand.
ATCTACCTCGACACGGGCACGTTCTAGATCCCTATGCTGATCTTGATTACAAGGGCACTAGTTAATTTTTTATTATTTTACCATTTTTTAAACCAGTAAATTTCCCATTTTTTACTGATAGTTCACCGGAAACTAGAATATGTTTTATACCTTCAGGAAATTGACGAGGTTCTTCAAATGTTGAGGTATCCTTGACTTTATTCGGATCGAAAACCACTAAATCAGCTATATAATCTGATAAGATGTATCCTCTTTTCCCGAGATTGAATACTCTAGCGGGATAGCTTGTCATTCTTCTAACTGCCTCCTCTATTCTTAGGATTTTTTGTTCCCTAGCATAATGACTTAAGACTCTCGGGAAAGCACCATAAGCTCTTGGATGAGGTTTACCAAGTAATAATCCATCTGTGCATACCATCCCCAAGGGATTTTTTATAATTCGTTTTACATCTTCTTCGCTCATTGTGAAGCTTGCCATTGAAGCCATGTTTTTTTCCTCAATTATTAAGTCCATTAAAGTGTATATGGGGGACTTTTCGCGAATTTTAGATATTTCTTCCAGACTCTTCCCCTCAATATTTTTGTTTTTAGAAGACCCAACATAAGTAACTAGGACCTTGTCCCAGTTAGTAGCTCTACCACTTTCGAGTTTTTCCCCATATTCCTCTTTTATTTTCTCCCGGATACTTGGTTCCTCGAGTTTTTTAAGCATCTTTTCCACTCCGCCTTCATGGACCCAGGAGGGGAGGAGGCTACTAAGGAAGGTGCTGCCTGCCGTGTAAGGATACTGATCATATGAGATTTGGATGCCTTTAGCTTTCGCTTCTTCGAGCTTTTGTAAAGCTTGCTTTGATTTTCCCCAATTACTTTTCCCTCCAGCTTTAAAGTGACTAATATGTGCATGAACTCCTGATTCCTCGGCTATCTGAATCACTTCATCTATACTTTCCAGAAGTCTATCTCCTTCATCTCTCATATGAATTACAAAAACACCAGCGTATTCAGCTACCAATTTACAAAGCTCAATTAATTCCCTTGTATCAGCGTAGACGCAGGGAGCGTAGATCATTCCTGTACTCATGCCTATTGCTCCATCTTCAAGGCTTTCTTTTAGAAGGCTTTTCATTTCTTCTAGTTCAGATACTGTAGGCTTTTTGTCATCCATTCCCATCGCTAATAGTCGAAGATTTCCATGCCCAACTAGACTGGCGACGTTGACGGCTGGTTTTGATTCTTCAAGTACCTTTAAATAATCTCGAAATTTCTCCCAGCTCCATTTAATTGGAGGATCACCATTGAGCCCGGAGAGGTACTTTCTCCATTCTTCTAGATGTTCTTGGTTTATTGGTGCTTCTCCTAACCCGTCTTGTCCAATTATCTCTGTTGTTATACCCTGCATTATCTTTTGGAGAGATTCCGGTTCATGTATTAAATAGAGGTCTGAGTGGCTATGAGTGTCAATAAACCCAGGCGCTACTATAAGCCCCTCTATATCGAGAACTTCTTTTGCTTCAAGATTTAATTTACCAATTTTTACTATTTTGCAGTCTTCTATTGCAATATCGCTCTTATAGCTGGGATTACCTGTCCCATCAATAATTATTCCATTTTTTAGGACTATATCAAACATAGATAATAATTGTATAAGGGATTAAAGAAATGTGAGATCAGGAGTAACTTGGTAGAACCTCTGAGACGAAGTCTTCCATTGATTTCTCAATTGTTTCACGTGGAAAAGCTATTGTGAAGTAGGTTGCAACAAAGTTGAGTGCATCCTCGATCCTATTTATTATCTCTTGTCTTTTGTATTGTTGTGATCCCATATATCCGAGCATGAATTCTACATCGTTTACTCGATTGTATATCTCGGCTGACTCAAGTACAGTCTTTTTAATCTCGTCCCCCCTTTCTTCAGCCCATGGCGGAATAAAGCAAATATGTCCGTATTTTCCTGTTAGTTTTAGCATGCGTTTTCCCTGACTCCCAAACAGTAATTGAGGATACGGTTCCTGAACGGGTTTGGGTTGGAGCACGGCTTTTTTGATGTTATAGAATTTACTGCTGGAGGTTACTTCATCTTCAGCCCAGAGTCGGGTCATGATCTCTAATGCTTCTATAGTCTTATCTACTCGGTATTTTGCGTCTCCCCATTTGCTATATCCCTCGAATTCAACTTTTGACCAGCCAGCCCCAACCCCTAGAACCACTCGACCTTTTGATAAAATATCTAAAGTGGATAATCGTTTAGCCAAGATTCCGGGGTGCCTAAAAGGCAAAGGAGATACAAGGGTACCTAATTTGATTTGGCTTGTTTTTCCTGCCAGATAGGAAAGTGTTGTCCAAGTCTCAAGAGTATTATATGGATTTTCCATACTATGACCGATCTCTGGACCCCACATATAGTGGTCGGGCATTAAGGCTCCATCCAGACATAGCTGGTCTGCCTTTATAACAGAGTTGATAATATGTTCTTTGTTTTCAGCTAGGTTTCCTAGCCCTGTTAAGAAGAAATTCATATAATCGGATTAGAAGAGATTGGGTTATTTAAGGAGTGTAATCTTGAAGACATAAATATCATTAGACATGAATATTCTTGATTGAAATGAAAAAAGCACTGGTATTGTTTCACTCGCAGCAGTATGGTAATACTGAGTTGATGGCTAGAGCTGTTGGGGAAGGCTTTAGGGAGGCTGGATTGGAGGTTGTGCTTCATAATACGAATGATCTGAGGTTCGATATAGAGGATTTTCCTCAATATGAATGCGTTGCCTTCGGTACTCCGGATTATTTCAGCTATATTGCGGGCACAATGAAAACTTTCATGGATGACTGGTATCTTAATAGGAATGAGCCTGGGTATACTGGTAAACCTTACGTCATATTTTACACCCACGGGGGCGGAGGAAGAGTCCGAGATCATCTTGACCTATTCAGTAGAGTTGGTGATCAAGTTGGACAGGCAGTTGAGTCCAGAGGAAAACCAACAAAAAGCGTCTTGGAAAAATGCAGGGAATTAGGTAAAGAACTAGGAAAGACAGTTAGATAGTTTAACATTTCTTAAAATATTTACTGGCATACGCTACTTGAATAAATGGTGATTACTTTGAGGTGTTATTCATATTTTTTTAAGAGAAGGGAAGGAGGTTGGGCTTCTATACTTTCATGATTATATTAAACGCTCAGTAATGTAAGGAAGGGCTACTAGTTATGAAGCCCGGTTAGAGCTGATTGGAATCTGGCTGTTTAGTTATTATTAAGTCAATGATATAGGCTTCCTGCACTTACTCGTGGGCGGCTCGGGGGGAGGGGGGGGTTCATTTGTTCATTTGTTCGTTTCTACATGTTTGTCCCCTTATAATTGCTTAATTAGATTAATGGATTCCTTAATTGTTATTAGATTGATATATTTCTAGTATCCATTTTTTGGTAGATAATTCTGGTTCTCATTGAGGAAAAATTCGATTTCATCATGTAACTACTATAAATAAGGTTTACTCTATTTTTAGTGAATTAACTTGTTCGAAGGCAAAGTAGCTATCATAACGGGTTCAGCTGGATCTTTGGGGTCAGTCACTACAAAAGCATTCTTAAAGAAAAAGGCGAAAGTTGTAGCATTATATCATACAGAGGGAAAATTCAACAAGTTTGTTGATGCCCTCGGCGATTTGAGTGAAAATTTATATGGGGTTCAAGGGGATGCCACGTCCGCAGATGACTGTAAGAGGCTTGTAAAGGAGACCATCGATAGACATGGAAAAGTGGATATTCTGGTAAATATTGTAGGAGGGTGGAAAGGGGGAAAGAATTTAGATAAAACCAGTGAAGAGACCTGGGACAAAATGATTAACCTTAACGCTAAAACTGTATTCCTCTGCAGTAGAGAGGTTCTCCCCCACATGATAGATGAAAATTATGGGAGAATAGTTAACATCTCCGCTAAAAGTAGCACAAGGAAAGGTCGCATGAAGGACTCCTCTGCCTACGCTGCCAGTAAAGGAGCTGTAAGAACATTAACCTACGCCATGACTGAGGAGTTAAAGGATAAAAACATCAATGTTAACTGCATTATGCCCAGTACTATCGATACGGAGGACAATAGAAAGATAATACCCAAAGCAGATTTCAGTAAATGGGTCCCCCCTGAACAAATAGCAGAGACTATATTATTCTTATGTAGTGATAAAGCAAAAGACATCAAAGGAGCCTGTGTCCCTATATATGGAAAATCTTAGACCTTACTACACCATGCTTTCTGATATCCTTAGAAACTGCTTGTTTATATTAGTAACAAATAGATTATTTTATTTAATAATCGAGGCTCAACAATGAGTAAAGGATACGAGTATCTGGAACATACAGCTGATGTTTACATAAAGGCAGTTGGTAACACACTTGAGGAAGCTTTTGAGAATGCTGGTAGAGCCACAACCGATATAATGACTGATATAGAGAAAGTGGAATCAAAAAAGTCCATAGAAATTAGAGTTGAGGCTGAAAATCTTGAGGAGCTCCTTTATCTTTGGCTCGAGGAGATTATATTCAGATTTGATACAGAAGCTTTTCTATTCTCTGAGTTTGAGGTCAAAGAAATTGCAAATAGTGGAACTTTACTCAAAGGGGAAGGGAGAGGAGAAGAGTTTAATCCAGATAAACATCCTCAACGTCTGGGTATAAAAGCAGTAACATACCATATGATGGATATCAGGAAGGATAAAGAAGTCATTTTAAAGTTCGTCTTGGATGTTTAGTGTTTATTAAAGACCTTTCATTATGTCTCTTAGATTCATATGGGTAACAACAGCGGAGACATAAAATTAAACAAGATAGCAGAAGATATCTGGGAGATCCCCCAAGAAAATCAAATGAGGGTCCCTGGCAGAGTTTATGCTGATGAGGAACTAATTCAAAAAATTCAGCAGGATAAGACGCTCTGGCAGTGTAAGAATGTAGCCCATCTACCGGGAATTTATAAGTATGCTATTACTCTTCCAGATGGGCATCAAGGATACGGTTTTCCAATCGGCGGAGTAGCTGCAACCGATTATGAGGAAGGCGTGATAAGCCCCGGTGGAGTAGGATACGACATCAACTGTGGGGTTAGATTACTGACCACCAGCATAGAGCTAAAAAATATACGCCCAAAACTATTAGATCTGACAGAGACACTTTTTAATAACATCCCCTCAGGTCTAGGAAGTAGCAGGAAAAAGTTCAAGTTAAGTAGAAAGGAGCTCGAGGATCTAGTAACAGAAGGAACTCCATGGTTAATCGAACGGGATATGGGGTGGACTGAGGACGCTGAACACTGCGAGGAAAGTGGCTGCATGAAGAACGCAAACCCTGATAAGATATCTGAGAGAGCTAAACAGAGGGGGCTCTCACAGGTTGGAACACTAGGTTCAGGTAACCACTTCCTAGAAATACAGAGAGTTGACAAGATCTTCGATGAAAAAGCAGCAAAAACCTTCGGTGTGACTCATGAAGATCAAGTTACTGTAATGATTCACACAGGATCAAGAGGGTTTGGCCACCAAATCTGTTCAGACTACTTAAAAGTAATGGAGAGAGCACTCAACAAACACAGTATACAAGTCCCAGACAAACAGCTAGCATGTACACCCGGGCATAGTAAGGAGGGAAAAGATTACTACGAAGCAATGGCTTGCGCAGTGAACTATGCCTTCAGCAACAGACAGGCAATAACCCACTGGACTAGAGAGAGCTTTAGCCAGGTTTTCAAAGAGCCAGCTGAGAATTTCGGTCTCAAACTAGTTTACGACGTCGCTCACAACATCGTAAAGAAGGAAGATCACGACGTAGGCGGAAAGACAAGGAAAGTATGGACCCATAGAAAAGGAGCAACCCGAGCATTCCCTCAAGGACATCCTGAAGTCCCCAGAGACTATAGAGGTATCGGCCAACCAGTGATCATACCAGGAACTATGGGAACCGAATCATGGCTGATGGTAGGAAAACCCAAAGCCATGGAACTTAGTTTTGGTTCAACACCTCATGGCGCCGGTAGGCTCCTGAGTAGATCTGCAGCTAAAAGAAGATTCTGGGGTGGAGACGTCAAGAAGGAACTTGAGGATAGAGGCATGGTTGTCAGGGCAGCCAGTCAGGTAGTTCTAGCAGAAGAGGCTTCTGGAGCCTATAAAAGAGTTGACCGTGTTATTGAGGTAGGTCACAGATTAGGATTTGCTGGTAAAGTGGCTCGTTTAAAGCCCCTTGCAGTAGTTAAGGGATAATCCTCCCTCCTTTTTAAGAACTCTATTATAATCAGTTCCATTTTATATTGTGTACAGTTACCCAAGGATTATATACATAGGCTGTTTGGGAGTTACGATATGCGGAGGAAAGCCTACGGTGTTAGTCGAATGCTTGAAAAAGCAAAAAAACTGGCTGAAAGCAACAGGATCGAGTATCTTGGGGATAAAAGATACAACGTAATCGGGGACCATGGAACATACATGGTAGTCGAGTCCCCTGAGGGCAAAATCAGCTGCAGTTGCCCAGGATATAGAAACCGTGGTAGATGCAGTCACAGCATAGCGGTTCTAATTAGAACTCATAAATACCGTAAATAGGTTCAAAACTTGTACAATGTATAATAACTCTAATTTCATAGTTGAAGAGCTCATTTATCAATTTAGTATATGTTTAAGTGGCTTTTAGAAATTCCATTAAGAGTAAGAAATTACTGGGGGTTTAAAAGATGCCCTTTCACGTCTAATTAAGGTACAGTGTCTCGAATAGAAGGGGAGTCTTTAGCGGAAATCAGCTTTAGAAATACAGTGCACTTTTACAGAGAAGAGTTATTGAAGATAGACAGAGGAGAAAAAGCAACCAAAGTCTTCAAGGACAGGCAGAGAAAATCCCTTGTAAAAGCAGGCATACTAAATCGTGAATATGGGCAAGGCGGATGCAGGCTCAGACTGAGTAAAAAAACCAGACAAATACTGGAGAATAGTTAGGGTAGTACCTTTTCTAGTTCTTTTTCAAGGCTTCCTTTCTCAATCTCTTCGAACTCATAGGTGACCCGGATTAGGGGTTTATCCACATCCATGAATCTTCTGATATCAGCAGGAGTTCCTAGGAGAACTAAGTCACATGGCACTTCATGTATAGTCTCACTTAGTTCATCGATCTGCTCCTTGCTGTATCCTATGGCAGGCAGTACCTTTCCAAGATGTGGCCAGAGATCATAGACTTTCTTAATGCTACCTTTAGCGTACGGTCTGGGATCTACTATTTCAGCTCCAAGTTGCCTTGCCTTTATCGTTGCAGCACCATACTTCATCTCACCATGAGTTAAGGTTGGACCATCCTCAACTACCAGTACCTTTTTTCCCTTAATTTGATCCTCTTTCTCTGCCTCTATCACTATGTTGGCTCTAATGATCTTTGCTTTCCTGTTGATTTTACGGACATTATCTTCTACCTGTTTCACATCCCGCGGTTCAGCAGTATTCACCTTCGAAACTATGATTAAATCCGCCAGTCTTACATTTGTCTCTCCTGGATAATACTTTAGTTCGTGACCTACACGATGAGGATCGACGATTACTATATGAAGAGTTGGTTCATAGAATGGAAAATCATTGTTCCCCCCGTCCCAGATTATCACATCTGCTTCTTTTTCAGCTTCCTTTAATATTTTTTCATAGTCTACTCCACTAAATAGTATTGCACCTCTATCTATGTGTGGTTCATAATCTTCCCTCTCTTCTATGGTACAATTATAGCGATCAAGGTCATCGTAGTCCTCGAAGCGCTGAACCATCTGTTCCACCAAGTCTCCATAGGGCATTGGATGCCTTATTACGACTACATTATGCCCTTTATCGCGTAGTTTTGATACGATCCACCTACTAGTGGGACTTTTTCCGCTCCCAGTCCTAGCTGCACAGACTGAAATCAAAGGTTTATTACTTTTTAGCATAGTATCCGCTGGTCCTAATAACACAAAGGTAGCTCCAGCTCCTTGGACTCTGGACGCCTCATCATGAAGATAATCGTCGGATACGTCACTATAGCTGAAGAAACATTCATCTACTTCAAATTCCTTGATCAACTCCTCTAGTTCATTTTCTGAATAGATTTTAATGCCATCAGGATAGCGGGAACCGGAGAGTTCCGGTGGATATATTCTCTTCTCGATACCTGAACCAGTATCCAACTCACTTATCTGAGCCGCTGTAAAGGCTACAACCTCATAGTTATCATTATCCCTTAGATAGGTGTTAAAATTGTGAAAGTCCCTTCCCGCTGCTCCCATTACTATAGCTCGCCTAACCATCTCAACCATGTTGGGTTTGCAAGCTAAGAATAAAAACCCTCACTGGGGGGAGCATTATTCAAGTTAAACCAAAATACAGAAAGATGTAACAAATGATGTAATAGCGTAAATGATTTTGATTTGAATTCAAGTTTAAGTGGACCCACTTTTTTTGATCCTAACTTGTATAATTTAATTGCTGTCAGATTTTTATTTAATGTTACATATCCTAGAGGGAGATGTGTTTAATTGATTCCTATTGGCGATGAGAATCCTTCGAGAATTTTTCCAGTTATTAACTGGGTGATAATTTTATCCTGCATTGGAGTATTTATCTGGCAGACGAGTGGAAATACCCAGTTTTTCAGATATACTATAAATACATATGGTATTACTCCCGCCAAAATATTCAACGGTCAACAGATCTACAGCTTAGGGACTAGTATGTTTCTTCATGGAGGAATCGTCCATTTACTTGGTAATATGCTATTTCTCTGGATCTTTGGTGACAATATCGAGGATAAATTAGGGCATATAAAATATCTAGGATTTTATCTCATCTCCGGAATTCTTGCCAGTTTAATCTGGATAATAGCAGCGCGAGGAAGCAGTCAACCTGTTGTTGGTGCCAGCGGGGCGATATCAGCGGTTATGGCTGCTTACCTCATAATGTTTCCGAGTGCCAAGATTCGCACACTTGTTACTCTGGGTCTATTCGTCTGGCCATTGAAAGTACCTGCTTATGTAATGATAGGATTATGGATTGCCTTACAGGTTGCTATGAGTTTTTTAAACCCAAATACAGGAATCGCTTACCTGGCTCATATAGGTGGATTTGTTGTTGGTTACATCTTGGCAAATTTTACGTCACCGAGGAAAGAATCTAGAGGCCAAGAATAAGAACTATTTTTTTTGGTTATTACGTCTATAAATATAGCCATTATTAGCTAGTACAATAAGAAGTATCAGTAATGCAGGTAGATCTAAATCTGTCCTTTAGATAAATTCATAATGATTCCAATCGTAATTATTCGAAATATTGAAACATAGGTTATTTCTCTATTAATATTCATAAATCTTTCAGTTATAGAAGCTTCATTCCTTTCTATGAAGGGTTTAAACCTTTAACACGGGTAACATTGAGGATTTATTGAAGAAGTTGACTCAGGAAGCATACATATCTTACCATTGAAATAGAGAGGAGTTGCACGCATGCAAATAAATCGAGTCCATAGACTCCTTGATTCTACAATACACCATAGTCTTGGAGATTTTAAAGGGAAGATGGCCTAGCATATCCAAGGTCTTTATTCAAGTCCAATATCTATATTAAAGGCTGAGCGAGGGCGGGTAAAAGACTAGGAAAATTATTGAGTTGAAAAATAAATCGATAATGAAGATTAAAACCTTAATTATACGAGTGATTGTTTTTGGGTTGCTTTTAGTAGGTCCATGAAGAGTAGTGCGTAGATTTTTGTGTTATCTATTAGTCCTGATATTGTAGAATATTCGTTATATCCATGTGATGGACCTCCTCGACTGCACCCATAGCTGACTACAGGTCTCTCAAGATACCTCCACATATACCACCCCCAGTCACTGGAACCACCCCCAACTGTATCAGCTATCCTTGGAACTGTTCCTAAGATCTTTTCTGCTGATCTTTGAAGCGATTTAATCAGCTCTGAATCAGGGAATGACCATGCAGGCTCCATGGATCTATCCAGTATTCTCGTTATCTCTGCTATAAACTCCGGATCCTCCTCTCCAAGTCTATCTATTACCTCTTGGATCTCCCTTTCACAACTTTCTGGCGTCTCTACCTGGGGGATGAACCTCCTGTCTATCTGAAGGATACATTCATCGGGGACATTGTTACCGGTCACAAACGCGTGGGCGTAGTTTATGGAGAACCTTGCCTTTCCTTTGATCATTAACCCGTGGGAGTCGAATTCATCTCTTCTTTCGTTGACGTCCTTCCCAAGTTCCTCGAGACGGTTTATCAGTTTTGCTGCCTTGTTTACAGCGTTTATTCCCTGGTCGTTGTTGCCAGTGTGAGCCGTCTTTCCCTTAACTTTTATCCTGTAATACTGCCTGCCATTGGAGGCTATTCCAATACTCTTACCATCTCCGCCTCCACCAGAATAAAGCATCATATCCGTATCAAGTAAACCTCTATCCACCAGAAGCTTGGTCCCATGGTGTCCTCCCCTCTCCTCGTCGCATACAAACGCAAATACGATGTCTCCTTCTAACTGTAATCCAGCTTCCTTTATCGCCTTAATAGCATAGAGTAGCGGGGGAATGGGAAACTTGTGATCCTTAGAGCCCCTACCATATATTCTGTCTCCAACTATCTCCCCGCTATAGGGACCATAATCCCATTTTGAGATATCTCCAGGAGGTACAGTATCATAGTGGGCATAGACCGTAAGGGATGGCTTTCCTTTAGTTCCCCTATATCTAGCTATTACATTGGGTCTATCTGCTGTATCTTGCACAAGCTCAACATCCTCCAACCCAATCCGCTGTACCTCATCGTAGACAAAGGTTCCAATATCCTGCTCCTCCCCAGTGATGCTGGGAATCTGAACAAGCTTCTGCATCAAAGAGACTATTTTATCTCTATCTTCGTCAATTATTTCCAGTATACGTTGATTAAAAGACAACTTATTCGAAATAGAATCAGAAAATAATAAAAAATATTCGCGCGTCTAAAATCAGAGTCATTTCAATCGAAATTATTTTCTTATCAAAAAACAACGTATCTTGACCTCTATGCCTCTTCCTGAAGATGAAAATGGAACTTTATTAATAATTGATCTTAGCGATAAAAAAATCGAAGTTGAGGATATCCCCCCTGAAATCCATAGAAAATATCTCCTAGGCTTGGGATATAACACCTGGTTATTATATCAAAAAACAAATAAGGAAACAGATCCTTTTGGCAAAGATAACGTAGTCATTATATCACCCGGTATTTTAACTGGTACGGATGCTCCTGCAAGTTGTAGGGTGGAAGTGACAACTAAGTCACCTCTCACCGGTATACTTGGTACTGGGAACTCTGGAGGATACTGGGGTCCAAGGTTCAAAAGAGCAGGATATGACTCATTACTTATTCATGGAGCCTCCCATAAACCAGAATATATCGTAATTGAAGACCAAGAGATTCAGTTTTTTGATGCAGAACCCTACTGGGGGCTTGATGTTTATGAGACCTTTGATCAGCTATCTAAGCAACATGGTTCAGAGTTTAGTCAGATGGTTATAGGACCAGCTGGAGAACGTCTGGTCCGGTTCGCTGCTCCAGTCTTTGATAAGCAGCATATGCCTGGCAGATGCCATGTTGGAGGAGTGCTTGGTAGCAAAAAGTTAAAGGCTGTACTTGTAAAAGGTTCGGGATCTGTAGAGCCAAGATATCCTCAAGTCTTCAAAGAGGCGTCAAGATCAGTTGAAGAAAGGATCCAAGATTATCCTGCTTGGAGAGCTCGTGCTAAAGCGGGCTCCATGGGAACAATTGGAATGACGGAAAAAGGCATTGATTATGATGATATTGTGGGGCCCTATCTTAAACGTGGAAAACCTGGTATATACTGTCCCTGTTCCTTAGAGGCGTTATATGGATGCAACTTAATCACAGACGTAAAAGAGGGCCCTTATAGCGGAGTTGAGGTTGCCTGTGCTGGATTGACTCTTTACTCTGGTACCGCTCAGAGGTATGGAGTGAGTATTCCAGCAGCCTTCTATATCAATGAACTATGCCAAAGATTAGGGATGGACATGTTTGGGCCCTTTTTCTATATCTATGAACTAGTCAAACGAGGAATAATAACAGAAAAACAACTGGGTTTCAGTCTTGAACCTGGAAATGAAGAGGACCTTATGAGACTCATAAAAATGGTTGGATATAGGGAAGGGTTTGGTGATGTTCTAGCTGAAGGTTCATCGAGGATAGCTGAAAGAATTGGTGATAAAGCAGCAAAATACTCTCCGGTAGTTAAAGGATTGGAGGTTATGACTCCTGATCCTCGGACAGATCTTAAAGGAAACATTTTCACATCCATGAGTATTCTCACAAATCCTCGCGGTGGAGATGACCTGAAGGGGACTCACGGAGTCTCGAATTATCCCGGTTATGCTAGCTGGGCGAAAAAAATTGAAGTACCCGAGGATGACTATTCTAAATGGATATATGAATGGTTGGATATTCCCCCTGAATATAAGAAAAGGGTATTCGGAGACCCACCGGATACATCCAATCCAGACGAGTTACTGATGACTATATGGTATAATCACCTAACAAGCGTATACAACAGTCTAGGCATATGCATGTTCGCATCCAGCGTAGCTGAAGTAATAGGACCAACTCAATTAGCCAACCTCTATTCAGCAGCGACAGGAAATCATCTTACTGCAGAGGAGATCATGGAGACGGGTGAGAGAATATTCAACCTAATGAGAGTATACATCAACAAACAGGGGATCACCGCAAAGGACGACCATTGGCCAGAAATCTACTATAATGAACCCGGACTCGCGGGAAAGGATGAAGCACCACCCTTTAATAGAACCAGATTTCAAAAAGAACTCGAACGATATTACAAAATCAGAGGATGGGACCCAGACACAGGCAAACCTCTGCCTGAAATACTAAAAAAATTAGGTATAAAAATAAATGAGTAAACTATTCGGTCTAAGATAAAGAAGAAACTATTTCGAATATATCCATTATCTTTGGATCAGAGAGCTGATAAAATATTATACTATCTTTACGACTTTATTCTGCTTTATTTTCCTCAATTAATTGGATTTTAAGTTTTATTCAGGTAATTCACCTTTTAATGAAAGGTATATTTGAGCGGTATATTTCAGAACAAAGATATTATAGAAATATTCAATAATTGTTGGTATTAATTGGCTATGGTGTTCTTGTGTTAAATGAGTTTCTATGGAAAAATAGAGTTTTAGTTGTCTTGGGTGATGCTGATACAAAATCTAAACAGAGATATATTCTTGATCAAGCAATAGATGGTGTTATAGATAGAGATATGGTGATTCTTGGATTCAATAAACATGAAGAACCTTACTATAAGTGGAATGACACAAAGCTTGATATAATATCAGAAGAATTTAACCTAAACAGTGATGATAATATAATCTTGTTTGGTAAAGATGGAACAATAAAAGCAAAATGGAGGGAACCAGTCACTGTTGAAGAGATTTTCCAAATTATTGACGCGATGCCTATGAGGAGGGCGGAAATGCGTCGAAGAAAAGGCGGAGAATAGTTGGAAGCTACAGTAGTTTTCCCAAATCAGTTATTCAAAAATAACCCTCACCTAGAAAAAAACGTTCGAGTATACTTGGTAGAAGAGGACGCATACTTCAGGAGATATAGATTCCATAAGAAAAAACTCATATTACACAGAGCCTCCATGAAGTCTTTTAATGACGAGTTGAAAGACTTTGAAGTAACTTACATTCAAAACAAGAAAAATAAGACTCTTGATGAATTATTTAAACTTCTTACTAAAGATGAGGTAGCGCTGATTAACCTCACAGAAGTGCTTGATTATAGACTTGAGGATTTATTGGTAAAATATTCAGAGAAACACAATATTCGTCTAAATATTAAGGATAGTCCTGGTTTTCTAACAGATATTGACTGGATTAGAAATTTCTTCTCTTCAAAAAAGTATAGTATGACGAGTTTCTATATAGCTCAACGTAAAAGACTTGAGGTCCTAGTTGAGGGTGAGAAGCCTATTGGTGATAAGTGGAGCTTTGACCCTGAGAACAGAAGAAGATTACCAAAAGAGATAGAGTTACCTGATCTATGGGTCCCAGTTCCTGGTGATTACGTAAAAGAAGCAGAAGAGTATGTGAATACAAATTTTCCTGAAAACCCTGGAAGTGGTACTGACTTTGAGTATCCAATAAACCAGAAGCAAGCTAAAAAATGTCTTGGGGACTTCATTGAGAACAGATTAGAGTTATTTGGTGATTACCAGGATGCGATATCAAAAAGAAGCCAATTTTTGTTTCATTCAGTACTATCTCCGAGTTTAAATATTGGCTTACTTACACCTCGACAGATATTAGAAAAAGTCCTTTCTTCTCATGAGGTTAAAGAATTTCCTATGAACAGCATTGAAGGCTTCATCCGCCAATTAATCGGGTGGAGAGAATACATGAGAGCAGTATATATTTTAAGACATGATGAATTTATCAGTAGAAATTACTGGGATCATGATAAATCTTTGCCCGCTTCATTTTACGATGCTAGCACAGGTATAGAACCCTTGGATGATACTTTGAGGAAAGTGAACCAAACTGGGTACGCACAGCATATAGAAAGGTTGATGATCTTGGGTAACTTTTTTCTCTTAGCTAAGATTAAGCCAAGTGAAGTTTACAGGTGGTTTATGGAGATGTTCATCGACTCATATGAATGGGTCATGGAGCCCAACGTGTTAGGCATGAGTCAATACGCTGATGGCGGGGGAATTACCACTAAACCATATGTGAGTTCAAGTAACTATATCAGACGTATGAGTGATTATGGTAAAGGAGATTGGAGCGATATCTGGGATGCCCTCTTCTGGAACTTTATTGCCGAAAATAAAGAAAAAATCTATGAGATACCCCGGATGAGAGTAATAATTTACAATCTGGAGAAAATGCCTGATAATAAAATTAAAAAATATAGCCAACTAGCAAAAGAGACCATAAAACTACTGCAATAAAGATTCATAAACGCGACTTTGTTCTAGGTATAAGTCAGAAAATTTGACTCCATTACTCTAGAAAACTAGGCTAATTGTCAGGTTAATATATTTTGAACTTAGATTATTAGAGTATTAAAATGATCCAAGGGGAACGCATTAAAAAATTAAATACTAATGAGGTTCAAGACGGAGAATATCTACTATACTGGATGCAATCTAGCGTCAGAACAACCTACAATCATGCCTTAGAGTATGCGGTAAGAGAGGCTAACAAGTCTAGTAAACCTCTGATAGTTTTCTTCGGAATCACGCCCACGTACCCAGAAGCAAACCTAAGGCATTTTACTTTCATGTTAGAGGGACTTAAAGATACGAAGAAAGCAATGTTAAGAAGAAACATTGATCTGATCATAAATAAAATTTCACCTGACCTAGGAGCCGTAAAATTTGCTAAAAAAGCGTCCACCGTGCTAACAGATAGAGGGTATACAAGAATTCTAAGAAAGTGGCGAGAAAACGTCGCAAGTAAAATTAAGTGCCCATTAATCCAGGTAGAGAGTGATATAATCGTACCAGTAGAGGAAGCTTCAGAGAAGGAAGAATACGCCGCTAGAACAATTAGACCAAAAATAAAGAAAAAACTCGATAAATTCCTAGTTCCATTGAAGGAAACTAAACTCAATGATCAATACGGGGAAGAATTTGATTCTCTTAATTTAAGTTCGCCAAAAGAATTAGCTAAAAAATTAAAGGTTGACCAAAGTGTTAGACCCGTCTCAAAATATAAGGGAGGACAAACGGAAGCTAAAAAACACCTCAAAACATTCCTTGATGAAAAACTTGACGATTACCATGAAATCAGAAACGATCCAACAAAGGACTTCCAATCTAATCTAAGCCCCTACCTCCATTTCGGTCAAATCAGTCCCCTTGAGATTGCCTTAAAAGTTCAGGGGACAGATAGCCCGGGGAAAGAAGCTTTTTTAGAGGAATTGATCATAAGACGAGAGTTGGCTATTAATTACGTTTACTATAACTCCAAATATGATTCATATGATGGGATAACAGATTGGGCGAAAAAAACCCTGAGAGAACATGAAGATGACCCCAGAGAATATATTTACAGTTTCAAAGATCTGGAATTAGCCAAGACTCATGACCCTTACTGGAACGCCGCTCAGATGGAGATGGTAATAACCGGAAAGATGCATGGATACATGAGGATGTACTGGGGGAAAAAGATACTAGAATGGTCGAAAAATCCTGTTACCGCACTTAATACAGCACTTGAATTAAATAATAAATATGAACTGGATGGAAGAGACCCCAACAGTTATACAGGTGTAGCATGGTGTTTTGGAAAACACGACAGACCCTGGAAAGAAAGACCCATCTTTGGCAAAACAAGATACATGAATAACAGAGGTCTGGAAAGAAAGTTCGACATAGAAAAATATGTAGAAAAAATTAATGAGTTATCAAAGACAATATAAGACCCTCAAGTTACAGAAGAAATTATTATTTTTATATTTGAGTATTCTTAAATCAAAAAACTATATTAGTGCATACTCCCCCGTAACCTGATTAAATGTATAAAAGATTAAACCGGTTAATCATTCCTTTAACCCTATTTCTAATCGTTATAACAATCAAGTTCCCTGCAGTGCAAGCAGCACAGAGCACCATCACAGGATATAATACCCAAACAGATTGGTTTGCAGGAGGAGTTGGCTTATCATCTGATAGAGCAACTATGACTATTAACCTACTTACTGGAACAACTTATGGAAAATTAACCGGCAGAGGAGACCTAGTTCGTCTGAATGAAACAACTGAAGAATATTATAAAGCGGGATATGGGTTATGGAGTCTCACATTAACAGGTTCGTATACTGGAAAACTACAAGGAACTGGTACAGGTTCTGTGAGTGGAACAATCACCGGCATTAAAGATGGTGATGCTCTAAATATAGGGGTAGGTGGTACCTGGAGCCTAGAGTTAGATGCCACTCTCGGAGGCATGATTCTAGAGATATACCCTACTTATAGTAACAAGCCCTCTGATATCAGCTACACAAACTTCCTTCAAAGGGTTTTATTATTTCAGCCTATTAAAGAAGCTGGAAGTCTAAGTCTTGAAATATTCCCTGGACAGCTATATATCTCAGAACCAGGAACGTATCGATTACTTCTAAAAACAGAGCTATTTGATAAAAGTGGGATGCCGATCCCAGACCGTAAAATTCTGTTCGATGTGAACTCGCCAATCCCGGTAGTCCAATTGCCTTCAAGTTCCACAAATCAGGATGGCGCGATATCAACTAGTCTTTATGTGACTGTACCTGACCTGAATTACCTTCCCCAAGATATCGTTGTTTCAGCAAGTGAACCACTATCAGATGTCGGCGTTTCTAATCTGGTATCTATCGAACAGACTCAAGTGAAACTAGAAATTGAGAGTGTATCTCCAGCAAACCTTCAAGATAATATATGGATTACGGACGCAAACAACATAGTTGTCACCGGAAAAGTACAAGGTCTCGAGATTGAATCCATAGAGATGGTAGCAGACGTTGACTCTGTTAATAGCTCCTACGTCTATGATAATCGACCTGAAGTAGACCAGGAGGGTTCTTTTTCTGTGCCTATAAGCTTCTATACAGCTGGTTCAGAGTATAAGTTAACTGTTACAGCGAGTGATGATAAAGGGATAACAGTAAGCGATACCGTGACGGTCAAATATCTAGGGCCATCTCTTGTTAAGATAATCAGTGTGTCTGCCCCTGAGCGGGTAGATCCTACCTTATATGATAGCTTTGATGTTGATATAACAGTAAGAACAGTAAGTGCAGAACCCACCAACCTCTACCTAGATTTAATAATAGTACCCTATAGTACCCAGAAGGTCTTGCAAGTAGAGGCGGGGGACTTTATCCACCAAGTATCATTCAATGTACCGATCAGCCCCTTCCAAACAGTAGGATTCAAGCCATCCCAAGAAGGAACCCTTCATACTCTTTTGTATACCGGTGACTCTGAAAAACAGCAGGCTCAACAAACAGACAATCAGGGTGGCCTCGGAGAAATTATTGGAAAGACGGATAATGGAAGCGGGGATACGGAGACTTTTGATGTCCCAGAGATCAGTGAAGAGGATATCGGTATAACAGTGAATATTGATTATTCCCTTCCGTACCCTGAAAACCGGGGCGTAGGAAATGACCGCTTCGAATGTGAAACAAAGCAGTGGACTAGATATAGCAGGCACAGTAATGTCCTCGATGACTTAAAAGCAGGGAAAAAAACCTTTCCTCAATGGGTCGAAGCCTTAGGTGTTGGAACAAATGTTCAATGGACTATGACTGGAAACATTGAATTTGAGATTATTTCAGCGACAATTGAGGTTATAAGGTTACCGTACAACTTTCCTGAAGGAGATACTATCTATGTTACAAGTGAAGAAATAATAAAAGACGGCTTGGTACAGTCCCTGTCTAAGAGGTGGGGTAAAAATAGAGATATACCATCTGGGGAGTACAAGATCAGAGTAACATATCGCGTCCAATATACTTTGGAAAATGAAGTGATAGAACAAGAGTTCCAGAAGACAAGCAGAATATCTTTCCATATCAACCCTAAGAGGGTTGATCCATGTGGTGAAGATTTCGATCACCAACAACTCTATGAAGAAAAAACCTACGAAGTAAATCGTGGTAGGACCGATTTAAACCTGAATAAACAGGGAGACAGATCAACAGGTTCATTCAACCCAGGTGCAACAACAAGCGGAGTACTAGGCGGATTAAGCAAACCAGAGATACATACAGTATCAATTACTGATGTGCAGATTAGTAAAGAACCCATTACACTATTTTTAGACTGGGATGACGAAGCTGCTGACTTAGACTTGACATTGATTGATCCATCAGGCAGGTCTTTAGGATATATTTACGGCGCAGGTATAGTGGTAAATGGGATACCGGGCACAGAGTATAGTGGTAATGATGTTAAACCTGAATGGATTAAGCTTTACAAGACTATTGAAGGTGAATACCTAATATCAGTATATTTGGCAAAGTCAGAAGGTCCTGTTGATGCTTGGATCCAGTTAGGTGAAGCAGGCGGTTCTGGATTAACTGTAAATGAGCATAGTATCGGTAGAAGTATAGATGAGAACGGTTTCCTCGAAGAGGCTGGTTTCCTTTTCAGTCCAAAAGATCTTGTTTACAGCCATGTTAGCTTTTCCGGGATAGAGATAGGAGATATTGTAAGTTGGGTTTTCACAGGCCCCAATGGACAAAGTTCTGAAGAAGCAATAGCCATGGAGTATGAAGGAGATGCTTTTGCTTATGCTCCTATAGATCTTCGTAATTATCCAAGTGAAGACGTTGTAGGGTCATGGAGTGTTGATGTATATGTAAACGATTCAATGGTTTCAACTGCTTCATTCGAAGTTAACCCTATTGGTGATTTAATACCCGGGTACCCGATGATATCAATACTAATTGCGGTAATATTTCTAGTCTATTCAATTAATAAGCATTAATATCTTGAAGAGTTAATACTCCAATATTTATTTCACAAAAGATTATCAAATACTAACCAAATTTTCTACTAAGATGCATAAAGAAGGTATGCTTTATACATTCAATTTTTTTGTCTTATTGTTACCTCTTCAGCTCCGAAATTTCTTATCCGGTTTCCAATCTCCACGGCTCTCTCTTTCTCGTTTATTTCAGCGAAGATGTTCAGCGCAATCTCCACATCTACTTTTCTTCTAGGCACTATTTCTCCATAGACTATGCATAACGACTTCACTTTGGGGTTAGGATAGTAAGCCAAGATCCCTCCAGAGTGTTTATTTGTTAGGTAAAGATTCTCATCCATTCTAGAGGTGGTGTTCTCAAAAGGTACATCGTCTCTTGCTGGAAAGTTTTCGAAATATACTTCTGAGCCAGCATACTGTGCATGTAGTACTCTAGCTGATACCGGTAATGCTTCTTGAATAGCCTCACATGTCTTGGGAGCTTTATCTTCAAAAAGAGTTGCGGTGAGTATTCCACCGTTCTCAAAGAGGAGCTCTAATTCAACCATGAGGTCTACAATATATCCAGAGTATTAATATTTATGTCAGTGATAGAAAAGCAATCTTTCTATTCAATTATTAA
>CAZLHX010000002.1:0-31400 GCA_964559475.1 uncultured Candidatus Bathyarchaeia archaeon
AATCCAGAAACCTTGGATCTAATGAAAAAGGCGGGGTGTATCTGGACTCTAGTAGGATTTGATAATCCTAATAAAAAAGTTCTAAATAATTTCAGACGGACTGAAGTCGATAAACATGATAGCAAACGAGCTATAGAACTTTTGAGGTATAAAGAGATCTTCAGCCAAGGTACATTCATCATTGGCCACAGGAACGATTCCCATGAAACAATTGAAGCAGTCAGAGAATACGCTGACTATCTTGACCCGGATATAGCATCATTTTTTATACTTACGCCTTTCCCAGGAACCGAGATATTTGAAGAAGCTCGTAAACATGGATGGATAGAAGACTATAATTGGACTAATTATGATATGGTTCACGCCTTAATGCCAACAGAACATCTTACAAGGATTGAAGTACAACAGGAACTCTACAAGTGTTATGATAGTTTCTTTGGATCATGGCCTAGAAGATATCGAGGAATATCAAGCAGCAATCCTATAACTAGGAGGACTTACACTTACCTAGCGAAACAGGCACTATTAACAGAGCTTAAAAGCTTATTCTAGGTGGAAAAATGATCTTTAAGGAGACTAAGAGAAGACAACTAATCTCTTATCTCATGATCTTTGTTTTAATGCCCCTTTTAACGTTTCAAGTTGGAAGACATATGGATAGAATATTGGAATTACCAAAGTTTCCACCGATTCCATGGAACCTTTTCGTAGGTACTTTGGTTTTTTACTCAGGATTAAGTCTTGGGGTAAAATCAACCCGTCTTCTATACAATTTAGGGGGCGGTCTTCCTTGGGGGGAGGCTGTCCATGAGGTGAAAACCAAGAGACTCGTGACCTCGGGAATCTATGGGTATATAAGAAATCCTATGGTTTTGGGGTACTCGATTCTACCAATGGGAATGGGTTTATGCTTTCAATCATTGGGCATGGCTTTTAGTATAACACCTATAGTGTTGGTAGGGAATATTGCTATAGTAAAATTAAAAGAAGAGCCAAACCTGAGAGTAAGGTTTGGAAATGAATATGATATGTATAGAGCTTCTACGCCTTTTCTTTTTCCGCACCCGGTAAGACTATTTGAAGTTATACAAGGGGCAGTGGAGAAGAAAAGGATCCAGATCCAGTATATATCTATTTCAATAATTGGCTTGATTTTATTATCACAGATGCTATTTAGAGAAACAACAAGTATTGCTGTACCATATCAATCATCATTATTCCTAGGATTTTTCGTAATTATTTGTTTCATAGGATTCATTGCTTCCGTCTCTCCAAACATTCTTAGACTAAAATCTCATAGTGCTCAGAGTAACCCTGATATAAGGGGACATCATCCTGATTGTGAGAATTTTCAACCCCATATTCTGGTTTTCAAAAATGTAGTCTATTGTGCAGGTTGTTCTGGACTAGCCATTGGTGCAATCCTCTCCCTGATCATTATTATGTTGTATATTATCTTTGGTCTAATGAGTTTAAGCCAAGAGTTTGTTTTCTGGTTTGGTGGGTTATTCTTAACCTTGGGCATGCTACAGCATTTTATCGATTTGGAAAGCTCTGTGGTTCACTTCTTCCTTAATATAATATTAGTCTGTGGAGTCGCTATGATTATCATAACCGTTGACTTTATGAGAACGAGCATTTTTATTAACCTATATACCTTAGCTATCACTCTTTTCTGGATATCTTCCAGGATCAGGATTTCGCAAGAGGAGCATATAGACACTTGTAATCAATGCTCTCTTACATGTTCCAAAGGTTTTAGACAAGCTAACTAGAGTAATGTTTGTATAAGGGAGGGTGAATATTTCTTAGGTGGATTATAATGGTATATTGCACAAAGTGTGGTACTGAAAATCCTGACGATGCTGAGATCTGCAGTAACTGTGGTGCATCTCTGAATCCTCCAGCATATAGATATCGACGGGATGACTGGGACTACGATGACGATTGTTTCGGAGGGCGAAGTAGAAGAACCTGGCCAATTATTATCGGTCTTTTCCTAATACTCCTGGGTGCTTCAACACTACTTAATGAACTATACCCATGGATAAAGCCAGATACACTTTGGCCACTCTTCATAATCGGTATAGGATTACTTGTTCTCTACAATGCCATGCAAAAAAGGTAATACCCCTATTTTTCCTGTTGACGCAGTCTCTCATATAAGACTACAGCAGTTGCTACGCTGACATTAAGGCTTTGAAGTTGCCCCCTCATGGGTATCCTTACAACCTTATCGCACTTTTCCAGTAGAGTTGGACTTACCCCCCTGTCCTCTCCTCCAATTATGAATACAGCTGGTACTGCCAGGTTCTCCTCGAATATGCTTTTTGACCCTGTTGAATCGACCCCAATTATGAATAATCCATCGTCCTTTAGCTTCTTGATTACAGGGTAGAAGCTTCTCTCCCAGACCGGGACTCGTAGACTGCCGCCCATCGACACTCTATGCACCGTTGGACTAAGACTTACACTACCCTTCTTGGGAATTATTATACCATCAACCCCTGCAGCCTCGGATGTACGAAGGATAGCCCCTAAATTATGGGGATCCTGTACTCTATCTAACATGAGAAGACAGATATCCTTTCCCGTCTCCTCCAAGACTTTATCAATACTCCATTGAACATCGGGCTGAGCAAACGCAATTATTCCTTGATGGTGCCCCGTATCGCTCAAGGTATCAAGCTTCTCACGAGATACCTCCTCAATCAGAACTTTCTTTTTTATCGCATAATCTAGAATATTTTGTAGCCTCGAGTCACGGTTTTCAGTGGATTCAACTCTAACCATTGTAACTATATCTTGCTTCAAGGCTTCCTCAACTGGATTCCGTCCCTCGAGCTTTATCATTTAAATTGATGAAAACTTACTTTCTAAAAAAGGATCTTAATTAGCTTCTTTAAATTACTAAATCCTTAAGTCTTACCACAATAAAATTGGTGTGATTATGTCTGAGGGAAGTATGAAGGAGATGGCGGAGCTCTTACGAAAAGGTGCCAGTATGCTCAGTGAAACCTGTCCAAGATGTGGTACTCCACTTTTCGAACTTCCTGGTGGAGAGATAATCTGTCCCACTTGTCAGAGAACAGTTAAGATTGTTTCAGGTGATAGTGATGAAGAAGATGTCCGACAACAGGGAAGTCTTGAAGAAACGCTCAGGAATAAGATCGGTTTTATCCAAGATCTTCTTGAAAAAGAAAAAGACCCTGTAAGGATGAGGGACCTTACACAGACTTTAATACTTTTACTTAATGCTCGTGAAAGAGTTAAGAAATTGTTGTGAAATATTTAGTTTCCTGTAAACTGAGTTAGAGATTTATTATCGAAATTTGATTCTTTCTTCAATTTTTCTATTCTCTTTTCTCGCAGTATTTTTATTATATTTTTGTTAATTATTCTGTGAATTCTATCTTTACTTAAAGATCCATCAATTTTCAAGACAATAGTATCGTTAACGTTACTCAATTCTACTTCTTTTTTCTTTTTACCTTCTTTCACAAACCCCCAGAGGTCTCCTTTCTCAATGTTAAATAGCCTATAGTATACTGATCTAATTTTTTCCTGTTTTACTATATCCTCAAAATATGTATGATCTTTAACTCTGATCTGACCATCAACTAGCCGCTTCTGCCCTTCTTCTGGAGTAATATCCAAAAAAACAACCACATCCGGCTTTATCGCGAACCTATTTATTGTCTTAACCCAGTCAAGTTCGAGTTCCTTGTTCATCCCTTTACTCTGATAAGCAAGAGAACTATACACATACCTATCAGAAATAACTATTTGTCCTTCCTCTAAAGCGGGTTTAATTTTTCTCTCAGTATGGTCCACCCGATCAGCAGCAAATAATAATGCCAATGCTTCCTCCGTGGTTTCTTCTTCACCATACAAAACCTGACGTATCAGATTACCTATAGGCATCCCTTTAGTAGGCTCGGATGTTATGAGGACATCGTAATCCTTCCTTAATTTCTCAGTGAGTCGCCCGTATTGCTCAGATTTACCTGACCCGTCGATCCCCTCAAATACGATGAAACATCCCCGACTCATCTAACTCACACTGGCTCTCTATTCTAGTCGTCAACTGGATATAAGAAAGATCCATTCTAAAAAAGGGTTAGAGTATGAAACGCTCCCTATCGTATGTCGTAAGACTCTCAGCTTTCCCATTTTTAATGAGTACCATATCCTCGACTCGAAGATAGTAGTCGCCTTTATTCCAAAGTTTTGGCTCCATGCAGAAGACCATACCATTCTCCAAATAGTTATCATTGGAAGGCTTAAGCCAAGGGGCCTCATGCACCTCAACACCGATCTGGTGGCCCATAACACCATTAGGGTGCCTGTTTCTAAGGTATGAACCATAACCTTCACGGTCGCATATTTTCTCGATATGTGGGAAAATTTCATTTACTTTTTGGATATCCTCACCTATTGCATCCATGGTTTCCATCACGGCCATCATTAAAGAAGGGTAAGCGTTCGTTATATGATCCATGGGATCCCCGAAATATAGGCTCCTTCCCCAGTCACTGCAATATCCATCTAAGACGAAGCCTACGTCAAATGCTATGCTTGTATTTTCTTCTAAACCTTGATATTTCTCATAATTGAATATCTTTTCAGTTGCTTTGCTACTGGATTTACAGAATCCAGCTGTGGTTGGGAAACTTATATCTCTTGCTCCTTGCATTCGCCCCATTCGCTCGATCTTTAAGGTAGTTTCTCCCATAGTGTCCCCAGCTTCGAGTTCATTTATTACCATCTCCATTACATCGTCTGTCAATTCTGCGACATGTCGGAGTTTCAAAACCTCACCCTGACTTTTAATGCATCGTAAATCATCCAAAATTCCCTCAGCTGAGCTAAATTTTGCTCCTTTACAATAACGTGCCAGAGTAAGAACCATTGTACCCCAGGTATATTCCCCGACCGCGACCTTTTTTGGGTCTTGAACAAGATCTTTTATTATATCCATTACAGCTGGATGAAAATCCTCGAACATTCCAAGCCCTCTAACGTCCTCAATCCAACTATTACTTGCCTTACTCTTTGAACTCACCCCAACCAGGATAATCGGATCTTCCTCACGAGGGACAAAAACAGAGTCAGAGGCATAGCTTAAATCTCTAAACCGCCTCCAGCCCAAATCTGCTCCTGTCAAATATTGAAAATCAGGTCCAGACCCGAGGACAACAAGATCTAAGTCTTTTTGATCCATTTTTTCCTGAAGAAATTTGAGCCTACTCCTATAATCTATCATGTATCTATAGTAAGTTGAAAATGATAAATCGTTTATGTTTATTTTCTTAAAATCATGAGAGATTTATTATCTAAAATCAAAGTTATTTAATTATCTCTATAATTCCCTCGTCTGCCTCAACGAGGATTTTATCTCCATCACTGATAATTTCCAGTGGATTTCTATTCAATCTATGTACTAAAGGTATATCGCTTATCACACAACCTGTTGCAATTATTGCCTCTGTCTCAATATTAATTATAGCAGCAGGTGCAGTCCCCAGTTTCTTCATACGGTACAGTACATAACTGCCTACCGTACTACCCTTACCCGTAGGAAAAATGAAGACCTTTCCACTAATATTTTCTCCGCAGCAAAAATGACCGGGCTCAGTTACGCAGCCAGTAACTGGATCAACCCCACCATAGAAACTAACTGGATCTCTGCTAATTAATGCCTCACCTTCTGCATTTCCACCCCTAACTTTTCGTCCCTTCAGCTTCATCTTGATGCCCCCTCTACTAGATCTGGAAGCTCAGCTAATTCTAGTTCAAACCCATGAGCGACGCTATAGTGTCCTGCCTTGAAACTATTAGTCGCAACACCTTCCCACCCCATTTCATGTAATGGAGCAACCACCATACATGTATCTTTATAGACTTTACCACCTGCATCTTCGATAATTTTTACATGCCCGATCCTTTTAGCCTCAGAGTAAACTCCTCTACTCGTGAAAACCCATAATTTACCTTCTAAATCCTTTCCTTTTACGAGGTTCGCAGTCTCAGCCATTTCTTTTAAACTACAATGAGGACACCCAATACAATAAGTGGGATTAGCTGGATCACAGACCAGCTTATCTCTCGCTTCTATCAATTGTCTTTTCTCTAATGTAATCTTCTCCAAGTCTTTTATGTACTTTCTTGCCCATTCCCATTCCGCGGTTACCCCTTCCCCATGCCAGAGCGCAACCCCCCCACTTGTAGCTATAGCAGCGCCCAAGGTTTTCATAGACTCCAAATCTGGTTTACCCAGGTTCTTAAAATAAGGTACTTTATTTCCAATTAGTTTTCCAGTAACATATCCCACCGCACTGTAGTCCAATCTTTTTTCAAGTTGAGCGTCTATTTCTATTACAACTTGGGGTATTCGATGGGAGTCTAACCTATATCCATAGTAAGGGGTTAACCCAGTAACTGCTGAAGCGAGTGTTGTGGGACCAGACTCTCTATTAGTTCTCGCTCCAATTACGCTATTACTGAAGCAAACAGCGTTTGATTCTGCCCATGCTATCTGAGACCCCTTCCTAGGGACATGCCCTATCAGGTAAGGAGTACAGGTGCAGGTTATTTCCACGCCCATCCTCTTAAAGGCACTTATAACCCTTCTCTGTCCGTTGGCAAACCTCTTAGGGACATTCATCTCCTCCCATTTTTCCAAATCCATCCCAGCGGGATTCAACGTTGCCTTAATGGAGCATTTCGCACCAATTTTAGCCTGCTCTTCCAGCCATTCTGTACCAGCTTCCCCGAGATTCTTATAGCTAACGCCAGAAATATGAGCAGAGTCAACCGGTTCAAGCTTTTCTGCATCAAAAACCTCTCCGAGGGCAACTAGTAGTTCCATGGACTTACTTATAGCCTCACCTTCTTCTCCCTCTAGCATCCGCTCCTGTAACCGGGTTAGAAACATGAAATCAACAAAATTGATAACTGGAAAGATATAAAGAATTAGAAAATATTATTAATAGAATCTATGAGTATTTTTGTAGAATTTTCTCTAATTCTTTACTCATGGGGATCTCTGCTCGTTTGAAGCCTTCCTGATCCTTGAACATGGGTTTAGTTGCATCTATACCTACCTTGCAACCAAGCTCTTTCTCTTGATCACCTGCTGGATCAAGACTGGAAACACGAACATTAGGCACTAGCAATATATCCTCATCTCCTTTGAATCTGGTGGCAATCGCCCATTCCACCTGCTCCATATCATATGGATCAATATCACCATCAACCACGATAGCATGTTTCAGACTTGGATGCGCCGAAAAAATAGCCATCAAAACATTCTTAGGATCCCCTTCTCTGAATTTTTCAAAGCTCGCAACACAGTGAAGCCAGCCCATTCCTCCGACAGTCATATTTACACCCCTTACATTGGGCACAATACCTCTAACATACTCCCAAATTCTGGGTTCTTTGGGCATGCCCATCAATAACCTATGTTCAGAGCCTGAAGGGAGTAATGCCTGATAGATATAATCCTCACGGTGCATTACCCCTACTAGATCAACAACGGGTTGTTGTCTTTGGACATCAAAGGTACCAGATAGATCTACAAATGGGCCCTCTAAAGCCGTCTTATCAAGCCTTAGCTTTCCTTCAAATACAATTTCAGCATTAGAAGGTGCCAAAGCATCAACATGCTCACATCTAGTTAGCTTAAGCTCCCCTCCCAGAAAATTATTCACAACATCGAACTCACTGACCCCAAAAGGGGCTGTAAGGGATCCTGCTATCATAACAGCTGGATGAAGACCGAGACTAATGCTGACGTCCAGCTCCTTTAACCCCTTTTCTTTTGCACTCTGGGTCATCCTGTACAGGTGACGGGGAACTATTCTTATACCCATTCTGCTGCTATCGAGGACGAGTAACCTGTGGAAACTAACATTCTCAAGATTCCCTCCTGGATCCTTTACGTAGACAACCCCCGAGGTAATGTAAGGACCTGGATCTCCTTTGAAGTGAGTCAAAATGGGAATATCTGATAAATTTCCTTCCTTCACAACTTCCTTTACTGGTCCATCCCCAATTTTACATTTTATAGGGTTTTTGGTTGCTTCTATTAAGGTTAAATATAAATCATCGACAGTAGTTTCTAATCCTTTAAGAATACGTTCCCTGTTCCCACATACTCCTCCTACTACACTTGTTTTTGTTTCTTTTTCCTCAGGGATAAAAACAATTTTTTCCCCATCAAACTTCTTAAGTGCTGCAGCTATCTCAAAGTTTCTAGATAAAGGTTCATTAATCGTTATAGTTTCATCCTGATATTTTCGTAGAAAAGAACGCAGGTCACTCATTTTCCTCACCTGTGAGTTTGTCCAAGAGGACTATAAGCTCTTGGTCTAAATTAAAATCCCTCGATAGATTTGTGGAGACCATTGCAAGTTTATTATAACTAACAGCTATTCTCTCGCCTATCATTTTCGAAATAATTACATCTCTCTCACCAATTACTTGACTTGAGGATCTATCTGGAAGAGTAATTGTAGTTGTACCAAGTCGAGGAACAGATCCCTCCCAAATCAAAGCAATTACAGCATTAGCCATCTCAATAAGGAAGCCATGAATAATTTTCCCTCCGATCTTGACTTCATGAGTAGATGGGTTAAGACTCATGAACCATACTAATGATTAAAACGGTTAAGGTTTTAGATAATTTTTACCAGTTTCGTCTCATGTCTACTCGTAATAACACGGTGATATCTTCTTAGCTCCTCATCCAGCTCAGCATCACCAGTATCTACTGCAAGATTTTTTAATCCTTGAAGTTTCACTGGTGTAGCTACTATTATCAGGTTTGTAGCTCCCACTCGTTTAACGACTCTTGCACTGATCTGTTGGTTACCACGCCCTAATACACTACCCTGCCCCCCGAGGGGGCTAACAATTATCCAGTTTTCTTCTAAAAGATTTTTTAGAATAGTCTGTTCGTCTACGTCTTTAAATATTAAATTTTTATCAAGCACAAGATCTACGCCCAAAAGTGTTTTTTCTAGACCTAGTTTATCTGTGATAGCTTTTACTGTTGATCCAGGTCCCAAGATGTATAGGTTACCAAGTTTCATCTCTTCAACTATTCTTTCAGCAATAGACTCTTTCATTAACCCTTCATCAGGTTTAGATATGGCTTGTTTCTCACTCAAAACTAATGAAGACTCATAGGGTGTAATGGAATAGCCTTTCAACTTGGTTTCCAGTATTCCCTTTCTATAGGCTTCTTCATCGATGTCCATGACCTCCCTCTCTGATAAAGGAGCGTTTCCTTTTACAAACTCTTTTAGTAGCTTGGAAGCTGTTTGTGGTGTCGACGTGAAAACCGCGCTATACATCTTCACCCCCGAAGGGACCCCCATTATGGGTATGTCTTGTTTAACTTTCTCCAATATATCAACAGCTGTTCCATCTCCACCAACGAAAATTATAAGATCCACTCCATAATCCAACATCATCTGTACAGCATTTTTTGTATCTTTAGAGGAGGTTACTTCTTTTTCAGGTCTACCTAAAACAATAAACTTGTAATCAAGTTCACGGAGAAGACTCTCCCCCATTTTTCCTCCCCACGTATACCATTCAACATCTAGGTTCTTTAGAGAACTCAAAGCCTCTCTTGCTCTTTCTTGTGCTATAGGTTTCGCTCCTTTATCTATGGCTTTTTCTAATGTTTCCTTTCCATCCGTACCTTTTAGCCCCACTCTACCCCCCATACCTGCTATTGGGTTGATTATTAATCCAATCTTCATTATTATACTGAGAAAAGAGCGCTATTTTAATAAAAGCCTGTATATCCTAGTGGATAGAGTGCAAGAAACTTGGCGGATAATAAGAGTAATACCATTAAAATAATTGAAGAATTTTCTGGTCTCAAAATTACACACAGACTGGCTCTAGAGATAGGCATACTGACAGCAGTTGTCGCATTGGCTGTCTTAATTAGAGCCCTGCCTCTCCAGTATGGTGCTTACTATACTGCTTATGACCCTTTACTGCAGTATCGAGTAACAGAGTACATTTCTGAGAATGGTTTCCGTGCATATTTTTCATGGCATGATGATTTAACTTGGTATCCCATGGGTAGGGATATTTCAAAGGCCTATTATCCAGGAATACCCCTTACTGCTGCATTCTTATATTTTGTAGTAAACCTATTCGGATTCAATGTAAGTCCATACAATATTGGATTATATTTTCCTTTATTCATGGCAGCCTTAACTTGTATAGCAGCTTATTTCCTAGGAAAGGAGATCAGAGGAGCTGCGGTGGGTTTATTCAGTGCAATTCTAGTTGCCATTAATCCCACCCATATTAATAGAACAGCTCTCGGATTCTTCGATACAGAGAACATCGGATTATTCTGTATGATACTACTACCTTTATTCCTGTTAAGATCTATAGATAAAGAAAGGAAAGACAATTTTCGGATCCTATATGGTATTCTATCTGGTTTAACTCTAGGCTATATTTATGCATCATGGGGAGCTGCCAAATATCTTAACGGTTTGATAATTTTTTACATGTTAATCTTAATGTACAGCGAACGTTTCGAATATAGACATCTTGTAAGTTATTGTCTTACTATTGGACTTGGTTATCTTATTATGGGGATGGTCCCTAGATTGGGTCTCTCATCTATTTTAAGTTTAGATAACTTGGTTGGCTTTGGACTGGTTCCTATAATGGTTGTTTATTTATATATTAAGGAAAGACTAGATGTTCAAATCATAGCAAATATTTCTGGCATCATAATTGTATTGGGGATTTTAGCTATCTTTGTATTACCAGCTATTGGGATAAATATCCCTATTGGTTTAAAATTTTTAAAAGCTATTAATCCTTTCACGTCTGAAACTAATCCATTATATCAATCGATCGCAGAGAACCGTGTTCCTGCTTGGGTATCTCTATTTCAGAGTTTTGGTATTATCCTGATGCTAGGGGTGGTTGGGATCTACTTTGCAGCAAAAAAACAGGATGATAAAACGATTTATCTCTCTGTATTTTTCCTTACAGCGATGTATTTTGCAGGAATCATGTCCCGTCTCAGTCAGATACTCGCTGTCCCTGCCTGCATAATGGGAGCTTATGGACTGGTAGAATTAGCCTCTCCATTCTTTAAACTAACCAGCCCTGTTCAGGATTCTAGGACTCGTCGAAGAAAGCAAGTATTTGGTATGAATAGGTATCTAGGAATAGCTTTCATAGTCGTTATTTTGCTAACACTCGTTCCAAATACATGGAGGGCTATCAGTGCAGGTGATGCTCCTACCAGTCTTGCCAGTTCAGCTGTACCATACCAGTTTGATGGAGATTATGTTAAGGATTGGCCAGAGGCACTTGATTGGATGAAGGAAAATATTGGAGATGATGAGGTTGTTTGTTCTTGGTGGGATTATGGTTACTGGATTCAGGCTATGTCTGGAAGGAAAACTATGGCAGATGGTTCCACTAGCGATTATGAACAAATTTCGACTATAGGCAGGATCATGATGCTTCCAGCTAATGAGTCTATAAAGCTTCTTGGGGAGTATCAAGCAGACTACATACTGGTTTTCTATGCTTATAACCCTAATAATCCTCAGCAGTCTCTAAATGTTGGTGATGACGTAAAGTGGAGTTGGATGGTTCGAATAGGTGGATTGGATATTAACGAATACCGTGATCCCGAGAATTATGGTCAGCCTACTGAAAAATTCTATAATAGTACAATCGCCGGTCTAATGTACGGTACATGGGATGATACTTACTTTACTCCTGCCCACTTTTCACCTCACGGGTTCGTAAGGATCTTCAGGATCCATTATCCTGAGTAAATTTTTAGAAAAGGTTAAGAATTGATTTGTTTATTGGGTAATGACTAATTGGGTGGATTTATGCTGCCTCTGATCAGGTTGATACTATTCTATGAACAAGATTAAGAAGACGGAGTATAGAGCAGTTCCAGTTCGTGAAACCCTTATCCAGATGAAGGATATTTCTGAGTTAATGTTAGATCTTTCATATAGTGCAGCTTTATTCGATAATAAGGAATTAGCCGAGGAAGTAATGGAACTGGAGACCAAAATCGATGATTTAGTATATCAACTGAATATGAATCTTATGTTAGCTGCAAGAGATCGTCAGGATGCTGAGTCTCTAGCCGGAGTTTCTAAGATAGGTTCACTTACAAACGCAATTTCAGATGCTGCTGCAGATGTAGCAGGAATAGTAATAAATGATATTGGGATTCATCCTCTAGTACGGGAGGTTTTCCAAAGAGCAGAAGAACACCTAGCACGAATGGTAATATCAGAAAACTCAGTGCTGACAGGTAAAACAGTTGAGGAACTTGATCTGGCAGCAGAAGTCGGAATAGACATAATAGCCATACGGAGAGGAAAATACTGGCACATCAACCCAGATAAAGAGATACTTCTACCTGAGGACATTCTAGTTGCAAGGGGAACAGGTTCAGGTTTAAAGAAACTAATTCAAGCAGCGCAGGGAGAGGTTCAAAGTTTTGAGTGAAAATGATATTGCCCACTGGGAGAGAATCACAAACGACCTCGTCACCTTAAAGAACACATCAGAAATGATGATGGATCTTGCCTACTCATCAGTTTTACTAAACAGTAGGTATCTGGCGGAGGAGGTTATGCTACTTGAGGAGCAGATTGATAAACTACACCTAGAATATCAGTATAATGTTTTATCAAAGACGTCCACTATATCTGATCCTCAGGAGTTATTAGGACTTATTAGGTTAGGTAGCGTCACTGAGAGAATAGCTGATGCTGCGAGCGAGATTGCTGAAGTAGTATTAAGGGGAATAGAACCCCATCCAATACTCCAGATGGTAATTCAGGATGCTGAGGAAACTGTAGAAAGAGCCACAGTGTCGGAAAGTTCGCCATTATTGGGCAAGACTCTTAGACAGGCTAAGATTGCAGAAGAAACAGGTATGTGGGTACTTGTTATCAGACGGGGGGATAACTGGATAAGACCGAGTACAAACACAATCTTGAAGGCTGGTGACGTAATTATAGCTTCGGGTTACAAAGAGGGAGAAGAAGATTTCGTTCAACTACTCTCTGGTAAAACTTTTACAAATGGCTGAATTATTCCTCTATCTATTTTTTCTCTTCTTGAGGTCGGTGTTTGTCTTCTTTCTTTTTACCTTTTGGTTTTTCTGATATGGTAAAATTGAGGTAAGTAGTCTCGGTGCTTACAGTATTCCCTCGAACCATCTTTCTCTTTTTCTCTCCCTTGTTTTCTGGTTTGTATCCTACTCCTCCACTAAGGACAACAGACGTCTTTACGCTCCCATGTACATCAGGTCTCATGGGTATACCATCTTTATCTGTTCCACCTGTGAGTTTCAGAGTATATCCAGGCATATCTGCGATTGCACCATCTACACTACTTCCTATTCTTGTTCCTACGAGACTCCTTAATCTTTGGTCTTCTATCTCTACTTTCTGACTTGTCCCATTATCAGGGTCTGAGATGATTAGTACCGGCATATTATTTTATTCTCCTATACTGCCCAGAGAAAGTCATCCTTACGCTTGAATTCCACAAGCTCCATCAGCACTTCATTAGCGCTCTCAGTTAGACGATTAGTGTATTTCGTCCTTAGGAGCTTTGCGTCTTTCTCTGGAACGTCCACATACAGGACATCACGCTCTTTTATATGTCTACCTACAATGGGTTGAGGCATACTTACTGCAACCTCTTTTCCAGCTTCTGCTTGGCTTACAGCCTCACCACTTTCCTGTATCTGGGTTATTCTCCCTATTCTGTCACCTTGCCCGTTTATCATGTTGACTCCTGGTTCTATGCTGCCTCCTAAGACTTCCACCCCGAAGATAGCAGGCTTAGCCCTCCTGAAAATAAAGCCGTCCATGATTTTGATCTTTCCTGGTTTTACAAGTTTATCGAATTCTTGGCGAGCTTTTGCCTCTCTCTCTTCTTCCATCCACCGGATGTACTCATCCATGAGATTGTAGATTATATCGTTCCAGAAAACTGGGATTTTCTGATCTTTTGCTTCTTGCTCGGCATCTGGTAGAAGTTTGACGTTGAATGCTAAAATGGCCCCATAGAGTGGTTCTTCATGTTTTACGCTTAAGGCTTCCATTACGTCTCTTTTACTGACGTCACCTATGTCGGCTATTCTGATGGGTACTCCTTTCTGTCTAATGCTTTCTACAAGAGCTTCAAGGCTTCCTAAAGTGTCTGTTTTGAGGATTATACCTGTCTGATCTGTATCCACCTTGAGACGCTCCATCTCCGCCTCTACTTCTTCTATCGCTTTTTCCTCGGTCATTTCTTCTCCTACTGCGATTAAAGGTGAGCCTGGAATGGCGTCATCAAGTTCAGGGGCTGCAATCTTTATACCAGCTGCTGCAGGTGCTTCATCTATAGTGTTGAATTTTTTCCGTGGATCCCTAATTTCATCCAGTGGTTGTGGTACAAGTATCGCTCGTATCTTACTCACTATGGGACCTTCTTTGCCACCTATTACTATTGTGTCATCTGACCTCAGTACTCCGTCATAGATTATCGCGTTTATTGTTGTACCTAAACCGGGTTCCTCTCTTACCTCCAGTACTGTTCCAAGTGCTCTTCCATCTGTTACTTGGAGCTTTTGTTCAAGGTACTGCTGAGTTAAGCCTATAAGGACTGCTAATAACTCCCCCAATCCTTCCCCTGTCTTTGCACTTACAGGTACAACTGCTACGTTTTTGGTAAAATTTCTGACTCTGTCAAATCTGTCACTGCTAATTCCCTGTCTGCTTAATGTACCCATTATATTGTAGATTCGATTATCCAAGTCCTCTTTGACCCAGTCCTGTTGTTTCTGGTAATTCTCTAAGAAGCTTGCATATTCTTCGCTTCTCCAGCCATCAACACGGTCTATCTTGTTCGCAGCAATTATGAAGGGCACTTTTCTTGATTTCAGGATGTTTAAGGATTCATAAGTCTGGTTTTCGAAGCCGTGCATCACATCTACCACAAGAATGGCGATGTCTGCGACGCTACCCCCCCTAGTTCTCAAGTTCGCGAAGGCTTCATGTCCAGGTGTATCCACTACTAAAAGCCCAGATACCTTTATGTTTACCTTGAAGTTTTTTACTAGTTTTTGAGTAATGGCAACCAGGGTATCAAAGGGAAAGTAACTGGCGCCTATCTGCTGCGTCAGCCCTCCAGCTTCTCTTAATTGTACTGCTGTTCCTCTGATCTTATCAAGTAGGCTGGTTTTACCTGTGTCTACGTGACCTAACATGCATATTATTGGTTGTCTCATCGGCATTTCCTGTGCCCCGCAGTATACAGAATAAGAGAATTAATATACCTATCTGAGTTGAGGTGGGGAAAAAGTTAGATGATGTTAGAGGAGTTATCTTTATCTGGATTCCAGTGAATGGTTGCACTCTGGTAGCTACTAGTCTTGACCTTATCAAATGCCGTCTTAAAGTGCTGGTAAGTTATCTCAAGCTCTTCTCTGTGCTCATTGGCATCCTCTGGATCCGGGTATTTCGTCAGGTGATCATGGATGGCTGCCAGTGTTGCTGCACTGCATGTTGCAGCTATGTCTGCTCCACTGTAATTTTCCATCTCCTCTGTTAAACGATCTAGGTTTACATCCTTCGCTAGAGGTTTTCCTCGTGTATGTATTTTTATTATCTCTTTTCTTGCATCCAAATCTGGGTTTGGAATATATAGTATTCTATCGATTCTACCCGGTCGTGTTAATGCTGGGTCAACCATATCTGGTCTATTAGTCGCAGCAATTACTATTACGTCCTTTAGTGAGTCTAATCCGTCAAGCTCAGTTAGTATCTGACTTACGACCCTCTCAGTAACGTTAGTTCCCAGGTCTCTGCCTCTTGGGGGGACTATGCTATCGACTTCGTCGAAGAAGATTATACAGGGGGCTGCCTGTCTCGCTTTTCTGAAGATCTCTCTTACTCCCCTCTCGGATTCTCCGACCCATTTGCTTAGGAGTTCGGGTCCCTTTACACTGATGAAGTTAACCTCGCTCTCAGTAGCTACTGCTTTTGCGATTAATGTCTTACCAGTTCCAGGTGCCCCGTAAAGGAGTATTCCTTTTGGTGGCTCTGCTCTGGCATAGCTGTACACGTCTTTGTATTTTAGAGGGAATTCTATTGCTTCTCTTAGCTCAGTCTTGGCTTTCTCGAGTCCTCCAACCTCATCCCAGTGTATATTTGGGGATTCGACTAGAACCTCTCTCAGGGTACTTGGAGGTACTTCTCTTAATGCCTCCTCGAAGTCATGAGGCGTTACGTTAATCTTGTCGAGTATCTCTGCAGGTATGCTTGTTTCTTCCAAGTTTATTTCCGGAAGTATTCTTCTTAAGGCACCCATGGCTGCCTCCTTGGCTAGTGCTTCAAGATCGGCACCTACAAATCCGTGGGTTCTATCAGCAAAGTTTTCAAGGGTTACTTCTTCTGATAGAGGCATTCCTCTTGTGTGTATCTGTAGTATCTGATGTCTACCATTTCTATCGGGCAGTCCAATCTCAATCTCTCGGTCAAATCTTCCAGGTCTACGGAGTGCAGGGTCAAGTGCGTTAACTCTGTTTGTTGCCCCTATGACGACTAATTTTCCTCTGCTTTCTAGTCCGTCCATTATGGTTAGGAGCTGGCTTACCACACGTTTCTCGACATCGCCTGTAACTTCCTCTCGTTTAGGAGCTATACTATCGATCTCGTCAATGAATAATATGCTTGGAGCGTTTTCTTGAGCCTCTTTGAAAGTCTCCCTCAAACGTTCCTCGGACTCTCCATAGAACTTACTCATGATCTCAGGTCCACCGATGTGATAGAAGTTGGCGTTCGTTTCATTGGCTACTGCTTTTGCTAAGAGAGTCTTGCCTGTGCCTGGTGGCCCGTGTAAAAGTACTCCTTTAGGGGCTTCGACCCCCAGTCTCTCGAAAAGCTCAGGGTGTTTTAAAGGTAATTCTATCATCTCCCTGACTCTTGCTATTTCCCGGTCTAAGCCTCCAATATCCTCGTATGTTATATTCGGTATGTTTCCAGTAGCCTGTGAAGGGACCTTATCCGTGAATTGAATTGTTGTGTTTCTGTTTACTATTACAGCATCTGCTCTGGGTTTAGTGTTGGTAATTATGAGGTCTACTCTTCTACCCATTATGTTTATGGTGACTACTGAGCCTTGGCTCACAACCCGTCCTTCGAGGAGCTGTACTAGGTACTTCTCACCTCCCATTATTCGGAGGGGCTCTGTGGGGTACATTGTAATATTTGCTGCTGGTTTTGCTTCTGCTTTCTTTATCTGTACTTTATCATCTATTCCCACACCTGCGTTATTTCGTATGAAGCCATCTATTCTTATTATTCCTCGCCCATAGTCCACGGTCTGGCTAGGCCAAATCTTAGCGTACGTCTTACGGCTTCCAAGTATCTCAATTACGTCACCACTCTGCCATCTCTGGTCCTCCATAATTTTTGGATCTATTACTGCAATTCCCCTACCAACCAGGTTCTGGGGAGCTTCCGCTACTTTCAGTGAAACTCGTTCTGACATATAATTCACCTAATTTATCTTAATCTCCTTTCCCTGATTTCCCTCTTCGATTTCTAGTGTTAGATCTAAGATTCCATTATTATAATTCGCATTAGCTGTTTCAGGGTTTATCTTTACTTCGATAGGCAATTCCTTGGAAATGATCTGAGAATTTTTCTGTGCTTTGATTATAACCTTGTTTTCGGTTGCGTTTATTTTAATATCTTCCTTGGATATTCCAGGTATCTCTGCGATTATTCTTACTTTGTTTTGGTTTGTATCTACGTCTACCTGAGTCAGTATCTCTTCTTCCGTTGGTACACCTATATTGAGTTGTTCTTGGAATGGGTTTTGACCAAATTCCCTGATTAATGGTCTACCATCAGGTCCCTGGGTCATAGTGAAGCCATATGACCAAGATTTTATGTTAGGGTTATCTGTAAACATTGAATCGTTTCTTAATTGTTTGAATATCTTTTCGATTATTTCATCGAATGGATCTTTGTTGTTCCATGTCATTTTTCTTTACTGCATGGATCCCTCCATTACTTATTTTTAAACTTTATGTCAAAATGTCATATATCTGACATTTAATTATAATTTATTACGGAAGGGGTTTTGTTTGAATGATTTCTAACCACATGTCATAAATTTTTATATATCTCTATTTTTTAAGAGGTTTGATATGTCGAGGAACAGGCATACAGTTCAGGATGCTGTACGGGTAATAATTACACGCGACCCCTATCTTTACAGGGGGTTGAGGATGCGTGTTATTAACTATAGCGCAGCTGCTCGATATATACGTGGAGAAGTGGAGAGTCTCGCAGGAGACGAGGTGGATACCAATACAATAGTCACTGCAATAATGCGTTTTAGTAGAGAAACCCAACAACAGAGAAGTAGAGAGAGAAACTTGCCCCTTACCGGGAGCAGATTGAACTTGATTACTGATGTCAAGGAGCTTACTATAAAGGCAAGTGCAAGGGACCAAGTTGATATCATTGAGCAAGTGCTAGATTTACAGCGACGGGGATTAAGAGTAAAGTTTCACCAGTTTCCCACAAGTATAAAGATAATTACTACAAGTGAAGCCATAACAGACATTATGCAGTCTTTATGGCAGTATAATCCCGAAGTAAATGAGGGTTTTGCAGAGCTTAATATTACAGTAGTAATGGGCAATGATAGAATGGATAGAATTGCTCTATTAACAGATCTTCTCTTCAGAAATGGAGTTCATATGGTGGATGCCTTCTTCACTGGAGATGAGATGAGTCTGATAATACGTGAAGAAGATGCATCTAAAGCATTTGAGGTATTAAGGAGTCAGACGCGGTAGCCTTTCTGTTAATAAAATATACGACTACTAATCCTAAAAGCGTAATAATTGCAGAAAACCTCAGAGCAACACTAGAGTTAGAATTTTCAGCAATTAACCCCAAAACCAATGGTCCCAGTATTCCCCCCAAATTCCCAAACATAGAATAAATGGCCATGGATGTGCCTCTCTGGCTGGGTGGTGATTCTTCAGCAATATAGACGTTCCCCGATGTCAGGTATATACCATAAGCAAATCCTTGAATTCCCATAACCATGCTTAGAATAATTAAACTTGTCTGTACGGATATAGTAAGAATGGTCATGGCAGATAATGTAAGCCCAAAAACCATTAGCGTAAATG
Source organism: uncultured Candidatus Bathyarchaeia archaeon (assembly GCA_964559475.1). Classification (GTDB taxonomy): domain Archaea; phylum Thermoproteota; class Bathyarchaeia; order TCS64; family TCS64; genus RBG-16-57-9. Next base: position 19,247 of record CAZLHX010000002.1, read on the forward strand.
TACTTAGATATTTTATTACGATACCTACAGGAAGTCTGACGAGAGTACTGACTATGCCTCTTGTAGTGAATCCTAATCCTATCTGGGCTTCATCTAGCCCAACATCGGCACTATAAACAGGATAAAAAAGAGTAATGGCGTTAAACATAAGAGCATTAAGAAAGTTAGCTATCCCGGAAGCTTGAACACTGGGTTTTTTTATAATAGATCTTGTATCCCTTAGTTCTCTTTCTCTGATTTCTGGCATCTGCTCTTCTTCTACCAGGAGTATAAGGATGAAAGATATAATGGCAAATAGACTGCTGAGAAAAAAGGAAGTCTTGATTCCCCAGATTTTAGCTGTATATCCCCCTAACAATGGACCTAGGGTGAAGCCTAATCCCATTGAAGTCATGTAAAAGCCCTGTGCTTTGTTACGATTCTCGGGGTTTGATATCTCTGATATTAATAGAAACCCATTTCCGAAAATTGTCCCCACTCCTATGCCGAGGATTATTCTGATTGGGTAGAGATGAATTGGATCTTTTGCAAGAATGTAACATAGGGGAACTATGATAAATAGGATTAAACCTAAGGTCATCATTCTTTTTCTTCCATGTTTATCGGAGAGTCTCCCAAGAGGTATAGAAAATATCAGCATGGTTATGGCTGCAGCTGATCCATAAGTGCCTAGCATTATTAGTGAAGCTCCTAACTGTCGGGCGTACCCTGGGAAAATTGGAATTATGGTGCTGTGACTGGCATCTGCAAAGAATATAGCAAAGGTTAACAGAATTATTCTTCTAGGGATCCTAGGAAAGTTCATTGATTGTTGTTTATTCGAGTTGGAGGTTAAGAAGACTTCTAAAATATGGTGGATTTTTATTAGAGTATCTAAGGTATAGAGTCTATGCCAGATAGCTGGGAGTCTAGATTACCTTTCTATTATGGTTGGGTAATTTTCGCTATCACATTTTTCATCTATATGTTCATGTATGGTCTTCGTTATAGTGTTGGAATCTTCTTCGAACCTATTCGTGAGGAGTTTGGTTGGACCAATGCTATGACTGCAAGTGGTATTACCATATTTTTCTGGGTTTATGCTCTCAGCGCTCCATTTGTCGGTCAACTAGCAAGTAGAATAGGGGCTCGGAAAACGGTCTTATTGGGAGGTTTGTTCCTAGGAGGTGGAGGGATTATCCTTAGTCGCATAACAGCATTATGGCAATTATATCTCGCATGGGGAGTCATAGCAGCAATAGGCAGTGCAGCGCTTTATGTAGTGCCTACTATGGTATTGAGCAGTTTTTTCCACCAAAAGAGGGGGAGTACGGTAGGATGGAGCAGTGTAGGTGTGAGTGCTGGGCAAGCCCTAATCATACCTCAAATCGCTAAGCTCATTGAGCCCTGGGGGTGGAGACCTAGTATGCTTTTACTTGGAGTTATGGTAGTATGTACTACAAGCGTCATTGGTTACCTCTTCTTGCGAGATAATCCTGAGAGCTTGGGTCTTTACCCTGACGGGGCGGATGGCCCTCTGGATAAAAGGGATATTAACTATGTGGAAAGCGATTGGAAGCCTAGAAAAGCTATAAGCACCATGAGTTTTAGATTAGTTGCCATTAGTTACTTTTTCTGCATAGGAGGGATAATTAGTATATTGACATTCGTTGTACCTCATATGATTAATATTGGTATCTCTCCCATCAAAGCTAGTGGTGCTTTTGGAATAATCGGACTGATGAGTGCTACGGGCAGCTTCATTTTTGGGTTTTTCAGTGATAAATTCGGGAGAAGAATGACGATTATTACTACAACGGGGTTACTGGCCATCTCCTTCTTCATAGCGACTTTCATACCTGCTAATTTAACGCTACTCTATGCTTGGGCTGTAATTTATGGACTGAGTTATGGAGGAGCTCCAGAACAGTATGCTGCTGTAGTAACGGATTATTTCGGTAGGACCTATAATACAACTCTATTTGGCTTGCTAACTCTAGCAGGAGGAATAGGGGGAGGACTTTTCCCATTAATTGGGGGATATTTAGTTGATAGTACTGGAGACTACTATCTTACATTAATGTTCCTGAGCTGTGGTATGTTTTTAGCCTCAATTTTAGCCTTCCTTTCAAAAGAACCTGATATCGCGATTTTAAAAGAGAGTGTGAGAATCTAAATATATTTTAGAAAAGGGTCTACTCTAGGTCTCTTAAAATTTTCTCCAGTTTATCTAGCTCCACATCATGTTTTTCAGCTATCTGTTTGATTTTCTGATAAGTAATTTCTTGACGTGTAAAAGGTTGATTTGGTTCTCCTCTCATATCTAGTTTGAGAACGTCCCATCTAGCATAGTGGCCCATAGCATCCAAGTAAGCTTTTGTGTGACGTCTGTCGTCTTGTTCTAGTTCTGCATAAATTATTGTTTCTTGTTCGAAAGTAGGTTCAGTAATATAAACTCCTGCAGGATTTACTATGCTTGATCCTCCTGAAGCTACATTGAAGTCTTGTGTATCTGGGGGCATCTCCTCGTCAGGTATGTACTGGCAAGCTGAAAGGACGAAGTTCTGAGTCTCTATTGCATATTCTCTAACTGCGTAGTCAATATCGCACATGTGGTAGTCGTCTCCATGTTTGTAGCGTCGTTTTTTTCCTGGGTGCCAGTCCATGTACCAGTACCCATCCCAGAGAGCACAGTGGATTTCCTCGCCCAAGTAGGCCATGGCTGCTTTGAGAAGCGTCATGTGATGTTCATAACAAATTAGACCTCCTAAAGTACCAGCATTAGTCTGGAAAGTCTTCAAATCTCTGACGTCTCCAGAAGCCCATACAGTTCTCTCTCCATGGGTAGGCATTAATTTTCGGTGTCTGCCCATTATTTCTCCGTGATTGTTTATGTACAGAATTGTGTTGTAGAGGGTATTGGATCCGAGAATGTCGCTCATTTCCGTGCAACCAATAATAGCTGTAGTGTTGGCCCTTTTACATGCGTCAGCTAGTGTATCAGTGTCTGTGCTTGGTATCTTGACTGAGTTTTTCATGTACTCTATTTGATTCTCGCTCCATAGGCTTATTGGGTTGCAGCCTCTCCAGTAGGGGTAGCCTGGTATGTGAGTCTCACTGAATACCACTAATTCTGCTTTGTTTTTTCCTGCCTCCTCGATTGCTTTACATGTTTTATCGAGGGTAGCTTCTTTGTTCATGAAGACGGGGCTAATTTGAGCTACTGCCACTTTGACCTTCTCTTTCATAGTTTATCAGAAAGTTAATTGTTGTTTAATATTTGAAGACTATCTTCAATTTCTTTATAATTAATACAATTTGTAACAAAATAATGATCAAAAATGGATGAATTGTTCTATAGAGCTATGCACTCAATTATACTCTTAATGATCGCTTCTAAGATCCTGTAATAAACCTGGTTTTACTTGAGTCTAAAAGGTTAACTCTAATTGGTGAAGAGTCTTGGAAAGATACTTTTCTCTGGAGATGAGATCCAAGGATTACTTGGAAAAAATTAACATCCAAGAAGGAACAGATGGGGTACTTCTTGAAGGAAATCTAGGATTATTCAAGAAAATCATTCTCTTGGAAGATTCTTTAATTGAACTTCAATGTACAAAGGGTGTACTCCGGTTCGATATTACGCGTTTTGAACTACTAAAGGCTCTGAGCGAAGAAGAGAAACCTTTGACTCCTGCTAAAGGAGTAGAAAAATAAAATGGTGAAAAAATGAGTAAAAAAATAAGTATCTTGATTTTCTTCCTAATTTCACTTGCACCAGTTTACTTAGTAAATTCTGAGGAATACATTAATTATGATCCTGTTACAAACGTTTGTGTACTATCTCCAACTGGAGTCGATGATACAGAAAATCTACGAGAAGCATTTTCACTAGTAGTAGCCGGTGGTCCTGGTGGAGAAGTATATCTCGAAGAGGGCACTTTCATAATTTCAGATAAATTCATCATAGTGAACTTTGATGGATGGTTTCACGGAGCAGGTAAGGATAAAACAGTAATCGAGAACAAGGATACTGATACATTCCCTCATTATGATCTTGAGACTTTCCCTGACCTTTCTGGAGTATTTCTATTCTACCAAACAGACGATACAGTAAGAACCCTAAAGTTTTCTGATATGACTATAAAGTTCCATGGTCAAACATATGACTACAATGGCTTCACAGGGGTAAACATTATCGATGTATGCGGAAAGGTAACATCGGATTTGGATGACTTCTATGATACTGAGATACATACCATTATAGAGAATATGCACTTTGAGGGTGAAGAGCTAGATACTTGGCATGCTTATAACGTAATAAGTTCATTCCAAGTTGAAGGGCAGCCAGTAGTAACCGATACCTGGTACTTTAAGCCAGTATCTGGAACTCATGTAGCAAGGGACTGTACATTTAGTAAAGTTGGTGGTGGTATAGGTTATCGTTCGTTGAACGGAGAAGCCACTATTGAGAATAACGTCCTTGAGGATGTTGTTTTTGCTTTAATCAATTATGATGCTGGAAACAAGGCTAAAGAAGGTAGAGCGGTATGGAGGAATAATAAAATTAATAGAGGTATTCTTGATGCTTTCTGGATTGAAGGAGCTGAGAACAATCTCTTCGTGGACAATGAGATTGATGGAATGATTGCTGGAAACGGTATAGGTTTATACAATTCGAAGGGATGCCAGGTTATAGGAAATCATATAACAAACTGTGGCGGAGCGGGGATCTCTCTTTCCGGATCCTCATACAATACCATCTATGATAACTATCTAGATGAAAACAATGTCGATATTCAATGGGATGGAACTGGGGAAAACTATTGGATCGACAACGATTACGAGAGTACTGGAGAACACTCTATAACTGAAACGGTTTCAACAAAATACACTGACTTAAATGACGAATTAACTTCAACTCTTGCAGAAAAATCTGATCTAATGGATGATTTAAACGATGCAAATGCAGAAATAGAAACACTCGAAAGCGATGTTGAATCAATGGAATCCGAACTTTCAGAACTCGAAAATGAATTAACTACAGCTAACTCAATGATTAATAATCTTGAGAGTCAGCTAGCTTCAAAAATATCCTACTCGGCAACTGGAATAATTGCTGTTTTTGCAGCAATAGTTTTCTGGTTTGTAGGATTCTACCTAGGAAAGAAACAATAATATTCTCTATTTTTTTTCTAACAAATATTTTCAACTAAACCTGAATTTATATCGTATAGACTAAATTTTTCCATTTGAATTAGTCAACTTGAATATTATCTAAATGAGGAAAGCACATAAACTCCAGGAACATTTAATTCCTCTATAATTAGATCTAAATTTACATAGATGGCTTCTTTCCCCTTGATTTTCATCTGTCTAATATTTTGCAATGATAGACCTTGATTCTCTTCCTTTGAGTATTTAATAACCAGTTTAATCGCGTCTTCAAGGGTGCTAGAACTGTTTGTTAACCAGAGTATTCCTAATACTTCTAAATCCCCAGAAGCTGGTTCTCCTTGGATACCACTTTGCCAATAATTAACTGTCTCATTAAAAGTGGGCTCATCTATAAACCTAAATCCTCCGGGATGTCTGAAAGTAATTCCATACTGTTCCTTGGTTTCTCAGTGGGTTGAGGGTTCATTATTATGATTCCAGATACTGCTTAATTTTAATATTAAGCATATAAGTAGAAGAAAAATTGTATTTCGATCGTTATGCTTCCACATTTTCCTTTACCACTAAATATATTGAAGAATAGGCTTGGGATATTTTCGTTTGATTTTTTCATACTCTTTGCATAAATACCAGAGTATGACTATACCAATACCACAAAATAGTAATGTTTTTGGTAAACTGAGATAAAATGGTGGAACGAGGTTTGTTGGTGCAAAGTCTGGCCACCTTGCGCGATATAGCCACAAATGCACTATGTAGAAAAATAATGGATTACGTCCTATAGTCAAGACTCCCGATATTATCACATTTTTTGTTAAAGATTTATTTTCCAGAAAAATTCCTGCACCCAACAGAAAACACATACCACCAAGAGACCATAAAAGAAAAGCAAGGCTTGGAGGATATTTACTTACATATAGCCAGTCAATCAATGTATTTCCTCTTCTCAAGAGAAGATTACCATATCCGTTCAGGTATCTCACAGCAAAGAAGGAAATAATCAATATTGTTCCGGTTATTAACAGCGGATTTTTAATTTTTCGAATATCTTCTTGAGTTTTGGGCTCTAAAAAGTTACCAAAAGCCCAGCCTATACTAATAACCCCGATCCATGGTATGATTGGGTATAATCCAAAGTAAGGCCATCTCTCAAAATTTGGTTCATGAATTATTACTCTTAGGTACCATCCCCAATTGGGTCCTGTGGGAATAAAGCTGAGATTTAGGAAACTGTGATTTAATAAGATAAATATACCTGCTACAAGAATTACGCTTGTCGGTAGTTTCCTTGCTATACTGAATATTATTAAGCATACTCCTATACAGGCTATAACGCCAAAATAAGTCCAAGGTAAACTGAAAGCTGGAGAGACTATTGCAGCTTCTAAAAATGATAGTACAATTCCACGTTTAATAAGATGCAAGGAGACTTTTTTTTCTGATTCACCTTTTCTAAGGCGCCTTATTGTGGAAATTGCTAAGACTGTTCCTGCAAGGAAAATGAAGGTAGGTGCGCATAAATGGGAAACAAATCTCAGTAGAAACCATGTGGTGTTTATAAATGGAGGCGCTTGTCCAAATATACCCTCTCCACCATGATGATATTGATTCCAAAATCCTGAAACATGATCCCATGCCATTATAATCATTACTATTCCGCGTGCAAAATCCAGAAAGGTGAATCTGTTTATGGCTAGCTTTTTCAAATCTACTGTATCTTGAAGATTGAGAATTGAATCCATTTCTGCCAGGATTATTTATTATATGATAACTTAAGAACTCTTCAAGATTAATACTGTTAACGTAGTACTAGTTTTAATGAGTAGATAGATAAAGTATCTTGAAATGTTTTTTTTTCAAGAAATTTTGGATTAGATAGAACAATTTACTGACAACTTGGGTTTTATTATGCTGAAATTTTTATTTTTGTTCACTATATACAATATCCATGGAGCAACTTTGTGATCTATTATTTGAGTTCTCTAATATCGACAGAGTAAGGATCCTGTTGCTCTTAATTAACAAGCCTTTCAATATTACTGGACTATCAAAAGAACTAGATATTACTACGCAAGAAACTAGCCGTCATGCAAATCGGTTATCTGATGTAGGTCTTATAATAAAGTCCGCTGATGGAGCTTACGAAATTACGCCATACGGAAAAATTATTTTAAATCAAATTTCTGGAATTGAGTTTATCGATAATCACAGGGATTATTTTATTAATCATTCATTAAGCCACTTACCTTATGAATTCATATCTCGTATTGGTGAATTAAAAGGGAGTTTTTATATGAACAATGTGATGGCTATCTTCCAAAACATTCAAGAGATGTGCGATGAAGCAGAAAAATTCATCTGGAGAATTACTGATAAACGTTTAAACATAATATATCCAAATATTCAAGACGCAGCAAATAGAGGAGTGGAATACTTACGTATCGAGCCTGACGTAGTTATAGAATCTCCTTTAGTAAACATAATGCCACCAATCGTTCCAGGCGAGGTGTGAGGGTTTGATTCAATTAATATCTTTATTGCGATTTCCGAGAAGGAAGTCGGTGGTTTGGCGTTCCCCAAAACTAGTGGGGAGTTTGATTACCAGGGATTCACTTCAAAAAACCCAAGGGCTCTTAAATGGTGTACTGATCTTTTTCAATTCTACTGGAAAAAAGCAAAGACCAAGATCTTTTAAAAAAAATATTACCTTTATTCAACTTTACTGGTTTTCTAAGATTTCTTTTATCTCTCTTAATATAATAAGTAATTCCATATTTACTTCTTCAGGTCCAAGTCTTTTTTCGACGCTTAATGGTGACTCGGTGGTAGTTACATAGGGTTCCCTGAATTTTCTTAATTCTTGAAGAATGTAATCTCTTACTTCTTCATAGAATACTATGCCTTCAATTTTTTCTTCTGGTCCTCTTTGTTCCTGACCTGAATAACCAGCTGTCTCAATATGGACATTACCTATGCCTAGTATTCTATCATAAGGTCCTGCCACGCTGCTAATGTTGGTTATAGTTCTGAATGGAACATGGTTTCTTCTTACTGTGAAGATACCCTTCTTAACATAGATTTCAGGCATAGCTAATCCAGATTCTCCTTTAACAGAATATTCTAAACTTTCAACATAGAATGGGATAAGAATCATAGCTGGAACTGAGTATAATAGAGTTATTATGGTAGTCCAATTAACTATTGGGCTCATCCACTCAGCATAGATTAACTGTGTACTTGGATAGTCCTGTGGTTCAACTATGTGCATGAACTTGACACCAAGATAGAAACCTCCTACTATTATTAGCCATATTATAAAGCCAATATCTATGGCTTTTAGCCATAATTTTGTTCGGTAAGCCTTACTAGGTTTAAAAATCCTCCCACTCGTGACATGATCCATGGGAGGTTTAATTATTTTTACATCTATTTCATCACTCATTTCTTCTAATCCCCCCTATTCCTTTGATATCTTGGAACTTCTTTGGCTGCTAGTTTATTAAAAATTGCAGTTGAACGATCAGTCATTGGGAGCACTTTTTCATCAGGTCTAAGTTCAAGATTATATTCCTTAATTATAACTTTAAGTATTTCTTCACATTCAGACTCTTTAGGACAGTCTGGACATGGTTTACCTGCATAGTTTTCATGTTTATACCATACTATAATTCCCAATTCTTCGGTGTATATGATGTATACTTGGGCATTTGCCTGGTAATCAAAACCTATTAGAAGCCCTTTGTAATCTAATAAACTTTCAACATCTAACCTATGACTTAAAGCATGTTGTTCTAATGCTTCAGATATTTTATTACGCGCTCTATTCAAAACCCTCGAAACATATGATGAAGACCAATTTTCCTTACTCTCTTCTGCAATCTGACTTGTAGGTTTTCCTTTTTGGAATTCCCTCCAAACTGTTGATTCATGTGCTGAGAGTAAACTCATTATTTGTCCTCATAAATATTCTATTATTAGGATTATTTGATAGAGATAATTAATTACTTTATAAATATAAGATAAGATAGCATTGGTAATATAATTTTGACTAAAATTATTTGTTAAAAATTCCAAGCTATTTTTATTCAGCTCTTAAAGCCTCCACGGGATGCATTTTTGCCGCTCTCCATGCAGGATATAATCCAGATAATCCGCATGTAAGTAATGCAAATAGTACAACTCCTAGTGCCAAGAATAAGTTGCTTGATACTGGCATCTCGATAAGATTTCCAACGAGATTACCAATGCCAAAACCTATGGCAGCCCCAAGAGAGCCTCCTATTAAGCCATTTAATACTGCCTCACTTAAGAACATCAATAATATATCCTTCTTCTTCGCGCCTATTGCTTTTAGGATACCGATCTCCCTCGTTCTTTCAAGGACACTTATAGTCATGGTATTTATGATACCGACTCCCGCTACAAACAGACTGAGGGCAGCAACACCACCTAAAACTGCTTCTATTGCTCCTAAAATGTTACCTACTAATTCACTCATAGATTCTCTTGTTAGTACACTTACATCATCATCGAATCTATCTTCGATATCCGCGGTTACTTGTACCAGATCATTTGTGTCCTTTACTTGTGCTACTATATACTGAAACTCCCCACCTTTTTCAAAGAATTGCTGACAGATTCTCAATGGCATAAAAACACTGTTATCTTCATCACTGCTGACTCCACCTAAACCGCCCATTTTCTCCATTATCCCGATAACTCTAAAAGACATATCTTTATCTTCTCCATCTACTCTTACAGTCAGAGTGATTCTATCGCCTACCTCGAACAATGGTTCATCCATATCTTTTGGAAAGGCGATCTCATAGCCAAGGATTACTACAGCATTATCCCCTCGTTTTAACAACCTTCCATTTTCTGCCCCCCAACCGGACTGTATTGTGAAGTAATCCGCTTCTATACCATAGGCAAATGCTTGTTTTTTTTCGCCCCTTTTCGAGTATGTTAAGATTAAATTTCCCATGACTGGTGTAGCTTTATCAATGTTGTCTACCCTCGAAATAATTTCGAGATCACGCCAATTAAAACCCTGAGTAGCAATTAAGCCTGCCCCCATACTAATATCTCCAGGCATAACAAACAAGTTTCTAGAACCAAAGCGATCAAGTTGACCTCCAACTTCTTCGTTTAGACCTTGGGTTAGCGAAATTAAGCCGGTTATCGCTATACATCCAACCAAGACTCCAACAAGGTTTAATATAAAACGAAATTTTCTTTCTTTCAACCCGTTAGTTGAAAAAAGAAGAATATCTCGCGGTCTCATTCAAATCACCTAACTAAAAAGTCTTCTTAGCCATCCGAATAACCCACCTTGTGATTGCTGATTCTCTTCGGGTCTTTCTCCTTCCTTTACGTCTATTATAGTCTCAATGAGTTCTTCGTGAACACGATTAAGATGATCCCTGTAATGAATTTTGAGTTGCAAATGCTGATTGCCTGATTCAGCATCTTCAGATACTTCAAAGTTAATATCAAAGGGTATTGGACTATCCGGATCAACAGCACCGATATATTCTGTACTTCCTGGAATTCTACTGAAAAAATCATTCTCCACTAATTCAATACTGACAAATTGAACGCTTTCTGTACCTATTAAGAGCAAATCAGCTTCAAATTCAGCAGTCTGTTCGGAATAAACCTCGAGTGGCTCATCTTCGAGCATCTCGAATTCAATAAATGGTTCCATCAGAATAGTTAAGGACTCGGTTAGAGTTGATAACTGTCCTTTAGAATTTGTATAAGTGATTGTAATTATTACAGGGTAAGGTCCAGCAGATATTTCACCTGATGCTAGTAGTTCATACTTAATATTTGATGAATCTCCAGATTTTATATCACCAATATAAATCATTGTTGGAGTAATGGGAGATATACTGTTTGAGGACCCAAAACTCAATTTACTTGATACGTCATAACTATCTGCTCCTTGACATTCAACCTGGATCTCAATGTGGAATTTATCTCCTGGTCTTACCTCATCTTTTAAAATATCTACTTTTTTTATGGTTATTATTGTTGATTTTTCTTCTGAAGCTGTATCTACATTTATTGGGAGCGTAAAGGTCTGGTGATACCTATTTTCCTCTGTATTGGTATAACTCATTATCCCAGTGAGAGTATAAGTAGAAATTGGAGTACCTCTCAGAATAGAAATCCTTGGTTTAATGGTAAATATTTCGCCTTCTTTTAGCTCAGCAATCTCTAGTGACCCATCCTCAATTATGGCGATTGAGTTTGTATCTGAAGAGAGTGTTAACTCGATATTTTTTAGATCGACTTGTCCATCATTTTTAAAAGTGTACTCAATTTCAGTTGTTGTTCCTGATTTGACGTTCACGTTTGGATAAGATAGGCTTAATTTGGGGCTGAATCCTCTACTTACTATTATTCCAATGGGTACTGTGACTGAGCTATCATATATTGTACCGTATTTTATGTATTTCACGTTGAGCATTAAATTATAAGCCCCTAAAGGGGAATCTTGATTGATATAAATTAATGGCCTATATTTTACAGTCTTCCCATTTCCTATCTCTGGATATACTTTATGAGAGCCTTCAAGTATCTGTATATTTGGGTTTTCAGAGGATAAGAGCGCCTCAACTGAGTATATATCCAGTTCACCCACATTTTTTAAGACTATTTCAATTTCGTTTATCTCACCAGCTGTCAAATAGATATCATTAAATGAAACTTCTAGTATATTGGCTGATACTATATTTAGAGGCAGATAGGAAGTAATTCCTAGTATTAGTGAAACTATAACTACTAAGAACTTGGGATTTTTTATTTTCATATTTTATCATCCTCCATTTGAGTAGAATTTCATTTTCTTCTCTGCTTTGAGAACACCATCTCTGATGTGTAGTATTCTGTTTGTTTTCTGAGCTACAAGTGGATCATGAGTTATTAATACAAAAGTAGCTCCTTTTTTTTCATTTATTTCCTTTAATAAAATCATTATTTCGTCGCCTGT
>CAZLHX010000002.1:31500-58092 GCA_964559475.1 uncultured Candidatus Bathyarchaeia archaeon
GTCGCCTGTAACCTCGTCGGCAAGAATTAAGGCGGGCTCATTTGCTAATGCTCTAGCTATCGCTACTCTTTGTTGTTCTCCTCCGCTCAGTTGACTTGGTTTATGATCTAGCCTTTTACCAAGTCCGACAAGGGTGAGCAGTTCTTTGGCACGTTCTTTTCTTTTATTTACCGGAACACCTTTTATGGACATAGGTAGCTCAACATTTGTTTGGGCATCAATACGGGGTATTAGATTGTAGAATTGGAAGATAAACCCGAGTTCCTTATTTCTGAATTCAGCCAGTTCATCATCATTTAATATCGAAAGATCAACACCTTTTATTGAGACTTTACCTGATGAAGGGCGATCTAATGCACCTATCATATTTAGAAGGGTACTTTTCCCGCTACCACTTGGCCCCATTATAGCCATGAATTCACCAGGCATTACCTTGAGGTTGATACCTCTGAGGACCTTGAGTTTTTTTCCGCCCTGAATGTAATGTTTCTTTAAATTTACAGTTTCGATTGCAGGTATCTGACTATTTGTAGTTAGTTCAGATGTGTCGAGTTGATTTGTTAGAGTTTCGTTCAAGCGCCTTCCCACACTTTATTCTTACCTCCTTTTGGTAAAGATTTACATATAAAGTTATCGGATTTTTACCAAAAACTGGTAAAACATTACAAGGGTTGGTATTGTTTTTCCAAGATCAATTCTTGCTTATTATAATATCTATTCCTGGTTTAAAATTATTAGAAGATCTATCAACTACAGTAAAAATTCGCCTTTTACGAGTATCTTGCCTCTTCGCCTCATTTATCCAGTGAATATACAAGAAGCGCGTGTAAGGTGGAAAAGAAGTGAAATTATTATATGCGTTCTCATTTTCTTTCAGAGCCTCAACCAAGTCATCAGGTATATTGATTTTACCTTTACGGCTTGAATAAGCTTTATCCCAACGACCATTCATTCTAGCCTCTTCAACGGTTTTTAGACCAGCATCAGTCATCTTGCCTAGAGAAATTAAATAATCAGCCCGTTCTCGGTTACTTTGGGACCACAAGCTGTTACTTCTGCGAGGAGTAAAGCGTTGCATAAACTCATTCTCATTAAGACGTTTCATCTTCCCATCGATCCATCCATGGGCTACGGCTTCTAAAACAGCCTCCTCATATCTGATGCCTACTTTTTTTGATGCCCTTTTTTGTATAATTATCCAAATTTTATCTTCGTTTTCATGATTCTTTCCAAGCCATTCATTCCATTCTTTAATGGTTTTGAAGTATCTTGGGTTTTCTTCCGACATGCAGTGGTTAAGATACCTTTTGTTTAATTATCATTTTCTGAATTTTTAGACTCTTGAATTTGGGTTAGAAATACACATCGACAGAGTTCTATAACCTTAACGGAAATTGATTCTAAAAAAAGTATTAAATCTACTCTATCTAAATTTTATGTATGCTACACTTCATATGATAGATGACGTTGATGAGCGGATTATAACCTGGGATTCTATACTCAAAGAAGTTATACTTAACTCAGAGCAACTTGTAAAAGACCTCCTTGAAGGAATAAAATATATTGCAGCCGCAGGCATACTGATAATTGCTCTTGGAAGTTACGTATTATTCATAGGGTTAAGATACGGAACAACTGATGACCCTATATTCTTATTGATTATGATAATAGTACCTGGTTCAAATTTCTTGCTCGGATTATTTAACCTATGCAAGTATATACAGTTAAGATCAAGATATAGTAGATTATTTGATATACAAAAAGAGATAAAAAAGTGAATCATTGTGAGCAGTCATAGAACTCCTGATGTGATTGCACTGGAGTTGTTAGATTGTATTACAGAGAATGATGAGGTGTCTAAATGGATGATTATCAAAGTACCTAGTAATACGACCCAGTTTAGGAGATGAATTGAAGAATTTATGATCCCGGAAGGAGTTATTGAAGAAAGAATAGATGGAAGAAACTATTTTTATAAAATGACTCCACGAGGGGAGTTATTTCATAAATTTTTAAAAAAATGGTAATATTGTAAGGCTCTATTCTAGGATAAGTGGTAAAAGATTAAAATAGTAATCACCTTCATTCGATTGTACTAATTTTTTGGAAAAATAAGATTAAGATAATTGCCAAAGTAATTGCTAATAATGGAAATCCTGAAATTGAAAAACTTGAGTTACTATCTTCAGGACCAGTGGTTGAAGTATTTTCTGGTTGGTACCAAGCAAGCGTCTCACAATCTAGGATCCAAGTATCTCCAAGGCTTTGTCCCCTTTCACCATATCCACCAAAGAGTACAACTGCATGATTTACTGGATCATATGCCATTCCTATACTTCCTCTTTTTGAGGGCTTTATGTTCTGGATGGCTTTATCCCAAATTTTTTCCTCAAGGTTGTATACCCATGTATCGTCATAATCAGTTGCACCGTGGCCTCCAAATAAGATCAACCTATTATCAGTCGAATCATAGACCAGATTTCCCCAGAACCTTCCATGAGGAATCGAGCCTGAAAAGTGCTCGGTCCACGTATCTTCAACCACATCATATTCCCATATGTTTCCTCCAAATCCATGACTAACCATTACACCATTAGAATAAATGCACCAATGTCCAGGATACATTAAGAGTTGTCCTGTAGAATCTACATAGACCATATAATGACCATATTGTCCAAGAGGAGGATTATCAGGGTTCTTTAGGATCCAGTTTTCTTCTTCAAAACTATAAATCCAAGTGTCCTGAGTATGGGAATCGTCGACTAGATATCCTGAGTAAAGCACCACCACATCGTTCTCTGGGTCGTACGCTATACAAGAGTCGCTTCTTGGGCTTGGTTGATTTCTTGGTTGAAGTTCCGTCCATCTACTGGATTCAAAATCATAGATCCAAGTGTCGGCAATTCTATCATTAGTTGTAAATCTCCAAAGAGGAATAATTGGTGCCTCCCTAGAATGTAGGCAATCATCGAATTAAATCTAGGCTCTGGTTATTGATTGTTTCAAGTTTAGTCCATGCGTTGGACTCAAGTTGATAACTCCATAGTTCACCATAAAATGTGTAACCATTATCCCAATGAGCCCCACCATAAAGTATGATCCTAGCGTTAACTGTATCATATACCATCCTAGGACCTATTCTAGTCTCAGGTGATCCGGAGACAGACAATAATGAGTTTGGTAGTAGTATCATTAGAAGGAAAAATAATTTCACCATATTCACGCGTTCGACTTATCAATTTAATACATAAATCCTTGTAAAGTTCAATCATTGTATTGCAGTAACGATTTTAATTCTAAACTAGCCACTCCGTAAGTCAATATTATCATTTATCAGATATATTGAACATTTTCTTTAAATGGTTCATCTGTTCATTATTGTTTGATGTCTTTCCAGATATTTGGTATAGAAGGTTTACCTTATGTTACAGACGGAGATGATATTGCACAGCTAATCTACGATGCTGCTATATCGAATGATATGGTGTTTAAGGATAAAGACATTATAGTGGTAACCCAGAAGATCGTTTCAAAAGCTGAGGGTAGAGTTGTCAAAGTGGAGGATGTTAAACCTTCTACATTTGCTGTTCATATCGGGGAAACAATGAAGAAGGACCCACGTTTGGTCGAGGTTGTATTATGGGAAACTTCTCGGATAATAAGAATGAAAGGAAATTCACTCATAGTTGAAACGCATCATGGACATGTCTGCGCTAATGCAGGAGTCGATTTTAGTAATGTTGAGGAAGGCTATATCACATTATTACCTGTGGATCCTGATTCTTCAGCCAGAAAGATTAGAGATAAACTCAAGGCTCTTACTGGTAAAAAACTTGCTTTAATAATAACTGATACATGGGGGCGTGCATGGAGATTAGGGCAGGTAGATTTTGCCATAGGTGTAGCGGGTATGCTTACTTTTAGAGATTATCGCGGTGAGAGGGATTATATGGGTCATGAGCTTCACGTCACAAATATCGCTGTGGCAGACGAACTCGCGGGGGCAGCAGAACTAGTTAAAGGTAAGAGCAGCGGGGTACCGGTTGTAATCATTAGGGGTTACGACTACCCAGAAGGAGAGGGTAAAGCTTCGGACATTATTAGACCTCTTGAAGAAGATCTATTTAGATAGAATCTTAGGAACTTCGAAGCTGCCAAAATTTATAATATCTGCGAATATTGAGATAAAAAATATCCAAATGTATTCATGAGTAATGGGCCGAGCCGGATTTGAACCGGCGACTACCGCGATGTGAACGCGGTGTCCTAGCCACTAGACCACCGGCCCATTCTGCACTCTTACACGACCTGCTAAATAAAATTCTTTCCGATTGAAGACACTCCTGTTTAGTAAGCAGTAAAATTCAAAGGATGTTCAAATGAAGGAAGATTTTTTTGTTTTTGTGGTTAAAGTTATCAGATCAGGGTAACTATCATTAACCAATGCATTATTTAGGTGAAATTATTGAATATGAATGAAAAGATAGAGGAACTTAGAGAAAAGATAATGAAAGCTAAGCTTGGAGGTGGCGAGGAGAGGATAGCAAGGCAACATCAGAGAGGTAAACTGACAGCTAGAGAGCGTTTGGATATACTTTTAGATCCCGGTAGTTTCAACGAGATAGACATGTTTGTTACCCACAGGTATACTGAATCAGAGATGAGAAAGGGACTTGGTGATGGGGTTGTGGTAGGTCACGGGACAATAGATGGTAGACTTGTGTTTGTTTACGCCCAAGACTTTACTTTTATGGGAGGTTCACTTGGTGAGATGCATGCTGAGAAGATCTGTAAGGTTATGGATTTGGCTATGGAGATGGGAGCCCCGATAATTGGATTAAATGACTCTGGAGGAGCCAGAATACAGGAAGGCGTCGGTGCTTTGGGAGGGTATGGGGAGATATTCAGGAGAAATGTGATGGCATCTGGAGTTGTCCCTCAGATTACAGCTATTATGGGTCCATGTGCTGGAGGAGCGGTCTATTCTCCTGCCTTAACAGACTTTATTATCATGGTCAGAGGTTCGAGTCAGATGTTCATCACCGGTCCATCTGTTATCGAGTCGGTTACTGGGGAAAAAGTTACCATGGATGAGTTAGGTTCAGCGGAGGTTCATTCTCAGGTGAGCGGTGTCGCCAGTCTTGTAGCAGAGAACGACGAAGATTGTTTAATGATGATAAGAAGGCTTCTAAGTTATCTACCATCAAATAGTCTAGAAAACCCCCCTACCTTTGAAACATATGGAACTCAGAAACAGGATAGTGAAGAACTATTGGAAATTGTGCCCGTGGATCCCAGAAAGGTTTACGATGTTACTGAGGTTATTATGCGAGTTGTGGATACTGAGTCTTTCCTAGAGATCCACGAAGAATTTGCACAAAATGTCGTTACAGGACTTGCAAGAATTGAGGGAAAGGTTGTAGGAGTTATAGCCAATCAACCTGCTAGTTATGCTGGCTGTCTTACTGTGAACGCTTCCGATAAGATAGCTCGTTTTGTAAGGTTCTGTGACGCCTTCAGTATACCTCTGGTAACCTTCGTGGATGTCCCTGGTTACATGCCCGGGACTGACCAGGAGTATGGGGGAATAATAAGACATGGCGCAAAGGTGATCTACGGATACGCTGAAGCTACAGTCCCTAAAATAACACTAGTTCTCCGAAAAGGATATGGTGGTGGATATATTGCCATGTGTAGCAAGCACATAGGAGCAGATTTGGTATTAGCTTGGCCTACAGCCGAAGTAGCGGTAATGGGCCCTGAAGGAGCAATTGGTATAATCTACAGGAAAGAACTGGGAGAAGCGGAGGACCCAGAAGCAGAGAAGGAAAGGCTTGTGGAAGAATATCGAGAAAAATTTGCGAATCCATACATAGCCGCTTCTATGGGTTACATAGACAAAGTCATAGAACCTCAGAAGACCAGACAGTACTTAATTGAATTCTTAAAAAAATTCTCAACAAAAAGAGACTTAAATGCAAGACCAGTAGCAAAACACGGGAATATTCCCTTGTAGTCCAAAATTTTACCAATCAGCCAAGTAGAAGGGGCACTAGGGTTAGTAGGACTCCTCCAGCAATTATCGATGCTATCTGCCCACCTGTATTTGCAGCAAGGGCGTGAGGCATCAACCAGTTGTCAGGATCCTCCTCTCTTCCGATCCGATGAACAACTCTCGCCGCCATAGGGAATGCAGACACCCCACACGAACCTATAAGAGGGTTCACCTTTCCCCCAGTTATATAAGCGGCAATCTTAGCCATTATTATCCCGCTTGAAAGCCCAGATATGAAAGCCACAAGCCCTAATATAAAAATTAGCAACGTCTCGTATGTAAGAAAACTCTCTGAGAGTAAAGAACCACCAATTGTTAATCCGAGGAATAAAGTCACTATATTTACCAGTTCGTTCTCAGCTGACTGAGATAATCTTTCCACAACCCCACTCTCTTTGAGGAGGTTTCCCAGCATTAAACTTCCCATAAGAGGAGTTGCCATTGGCATTAGACTACTTACCAATACGAAAACGCCTATGGGAAATAGTACACGTACGGATCGAGGGAATGACCGGGGTTCGTATGGCATTCTTATCAACCTTTCTTTACGTGTGGTTAAGATTTTACATAGAGGGCCTTGAATAACGGGAACCAGAGCCATGTAAGAATAGGCTGCTACAGCTATAGGACCCAGTAGATGGGGTGAATAAATTGCTGAGACGAAAATTGCGGTAGGTCCATCCATGGCTCCTATTATACCGATGCTAGATGCTTCGTAGGGAGTAAATCCTGCCAACTGTGCAAATATAAGGGATATAAAAATTCCGAGCTGTCCAGCAGCTGCGAAAATTATGAGCCATGGGCGTTCTAAAAGTGCACTGAAATCTAGCATCGCTCCAATCCCGATGAATATTAATGAGGGAAAAAGTCCATTTGATATCCCCAGATCATAAATTATTCGAAATAACCCGCCTTCCTGCATGAGCCCTCCCCCCGGAATATTGCCCATTATAATGCCAAATCCAATAGGTATGAGTAGCAGTGGCTCATACTTTCTTCGTATGGCTAAATAAATGAGTAAACCTCCTACTCCCATCATCAGAAATTTTCCAAAGGACATACTGGCTAGTGAAATCACTCTATCACTACCAATACGTCTTCTTTCTCTACCCTATCTCTCGCGGTAACCCTGATCTCCTTAACTGATCCTTTTACAGGGGAAAGTATCTCATTCTCCATCTTCATAGCTTCAAGGACCAGGAGGCGACTTCCCTCTTCAACTTCATCTCCTATCTTAACATCTATGGACAAGATGACGCCGGGAATCGGTGCCCTAACAACGCCATTTTCAGAGCCTCGATCAATTGTTTTTTTAGATAATATTTTAGGGATCGAGGAGGGCTTTTTCTGTTTAACCTGCTTAACTCCGATACCCTTTACCCCAGTTATTGTAGCTTTCTCATCTGAATCTATTTCCTCTACACTGACGATGAAGGTCTTTCCATTTATGGTTATCTTAAATTTTCTTTCACTCAAGCTTTCATCCTCTCAAACGACGGTTTATTGCCTCCACTCTGCCTGCTTGATCCCATTTTGAGGAGGTTTGTATAAACTTCGCTGTGTGTGGTGTTTCAGATGATTCCTCAATAAAAGAAGTTATTGCTGCGGAGATTGCAGCGATTTCTTCTTCTGATAGTGGTAAAGTCTCTTTCTGTAATTGTTCAGGAAATGGAGTTTTTGATCCGAATATTCTTTTTATTATTTCAGTGTACAGTATCACAGATAAGAGTATTATGAAAACCGAAACAAACCCATAAGCAGTAATGGTTAGCCCGAATTCAATGGAAGCCATTTTATTACATTATAAATAATTTATACACCTAATATTTTTACCCTATAATATGGGATATTAAAACAAGCTCATACATCATATAAGGGCTAATCCAATTGTTCAGCAATCAAGGAATATGAAATGACTGATGAAATCTCAAATGTTGGAGAATTTTGGAAGATATCAAAACACCTTGAGATTACATCAACCAATGATATAGCTAAAAAACTTGCCTCTGAAGGCGCCCGAGAAGGTACAGTTATTGTGGCTCAAAGGCAGACAGGGGGTAGGGGAAGGTTTGGTAAAAAATGGGTATCTCCAGTGGGTGGATTATGGTTTTCTGTAATTTTAAGACCAGCAATTCGTCCCCAAGAAATAAATTTGCTTACATTCCTTGCGTCGGTATCTGTATGTAATATTATTAATCAAAGTTTACGTACAAGATCATCGATAAAGTGGCCCAATGATATACTTTTAGACGAAAAAAAAGTCTGTGGTATATTAACTGAGACTGCTATTTGTTCAGGTAGTCTGGAATATGTCGTTATTGGAATTGGGATCAACACTAATAATAGAATATATCTCTTTCCTGAGGATTTAAGGAAAAACTCGACATCTCTTATTGAGATTACAGGAGAAGAGATTGATAATAAGGCTCTTTTAACGAGGCTCTTACGAGAAATTGAGGACTACTATAGAATTTTAAAAGTAGGAAATTATAATAGAATTTTAAGAGATTGGAAAAAACTTTTGTTATCTCCTAGGAAAAGAAATTACTATACATGAAAATGGTGAAACATTCACTGGAAAAACAATAGATGTGGATTATCAGGGTGTTCTATTAATCAAGTTAGAGGATGGAAATATCAGGAACATATTGTCTGCTAATATTGAATTATAAATTATCGTTAATAATTTCCATGAGCGCTTTTCGTTTATAAGTGTTTGACCATGATTGTGTTATCTATGAATCCTTCCTTATACCTTATTCCTCTCTGTATATTGCCTGCTTCATTGAATCCCATTTTTCTGTAAATGTGAATAGCTCTTTCATTTATGCTGAAAACCTGGAGAGTCATGATCTTAATACCAAGATCATCTGCATGTTTTTCTAGTTCCTTCATCATTTCTTGTCCGATGCCTAAATTTCTATAGCCTTTTGAGATGGATATTCCTAGGCTTCCAACATGTCTCATGCGACCCCCTCTTGGAGAGAGTTCACAGCTTCCTATAACAACGCCGTCTACTTCTGCCACTATCTGCATATTCCTGTCCTTTTCCAAGTTCTTCAACCGCTCAGCTAACCAGTCGACCTCCTCATCTCGAGTTACCTTTGAATCTCGACCGATCATGGCATCCTCTTCCACCAAACTGTTGATAAACTCTAGAAGATCATCGAGGTCCCTCCATGCTGGAGTTCTAAGAGTTACATTATAACCTCCTTTTGACTTGAATTTCCTGAGGACCGTTCCAGCTTTCAATTGAAACCAATTAGAGTTGATTAATTTGCTATAAAAAACTAACATAGCTTTCTAAAATTGTATTAAATGGATAAGAGGATATTTTATAGAAAATAGTCCATATTTTTTGAAGAAATTATTATTCTTATACTAAGATTTCTTTGAATACACGTAGATGATTACCACCAAGTATCTTGAGGATATCATCATCACTGTATCCTCTTTTTACTAGTACTCTAGTAATGTTGAATAGTTGAGATACATCATCTATTCCTTCAGGAGCTTTTCGTATTCCGTCGTAATCGCTTCCAAGTCCAACATGATTGGGTCCGACGAGTTCCACTATATGGTCGATATGGTCAACTAAGTCTTCGACAGTTACTTTGTTTTTTTCCTTTTTTACGAACCCTGTTGCAAAGTTCATTCCCATAATTCCACCATGGTCAGCTAATGCATTTATCATGTCATCTGTTAGGTTCCTTGGGTGATCGCATACAGACCGGCTGTTACTGTGGCTGGCGATGAATGCCCCCTTCATCACATCGTTTACGTCCCAGAAGACACTATCAGCTAAGTGGCTGACATCAAAAATTACTCCTAGTCTATCCATCTCATCTAGAGCCTGTAAACCCAATTCTGGAAGTTTGCTCTCTGCTCTTTTAGCACCTAAGCCATCTGCGAAAGGTGTTCTGTAATTCCATGCAAAGCTGAGCATTCGTACCCCAAGTTTGTAGAAGATTCTTAGGGCTGCCAGTTCGCCCATGAGGGGCTCTGCACCTTCCATGCTTAGTAAGCCACATACTTTGCCTTCTTTCTTCGCATCGATTATCTCTTCGCTGTTTGTTACAGCCATTATCTCTTGGTTTGCTTCTATTTCTGAGTAAAATTTGTCCACCATCTGCATGGCTACTAGAGGAGCCTCAGGCACAAAGGGTCTCCTCCCTGTGTATATGGCAAAAGTCTGACAAGTTACCCCACCTTCTATCATTCGGGGGAGATCGATGTGCCCTCTCTCACTTCTCTCTCCGAGTTTTCTTGCCTCATGCATCCCCCAAGGTTGTGGAAGCAGCTGCATTAAAGTATCACAGTGAGTATCGACGATTATTGCTTCCTTATGGAGTCTGCTGGCTCTTTCCTCTTGAGATTTATTTAAATCGTTCATATAAATCATGAAAACTGTGTTAAATGCATTTAAGTGGTTTTTGTAGCAGTTTAACTGATCTCCCAAGTCTAAAATGAGCAGTTAAGTTTACTGAACATATTAGTTTTGCTTCCTGTGTATGAATTGTACATAAAGGAGTGTTTTTCTTATAATATTGGAGCTTTTAGGATCCTTTATTTTGGTAGTCAAGGTTTAAAAATTAGGGTAGACTAGTGGTTAGAGTCCGAGGAACTTAGATGCTTATTCGTGAGGTAATACTTGAGAATTTCATGTCTTATGACTACGCAAGGGTGCCCCTAAAGCAGGGGGTTAATGTAGTCTGTGGACCTAATGGGTCCGGTAAATCAAGTCTACTCCTCGGAATTTGTGTAGCTCTGGGAGATACTTATACTGAGCGTAGCAAGAAGCTGAGTGATCTCATAAGGTGGGATGCCGAGCAAGCGAGGGTTACACTAACCCTGGATAACAGTTTAAATCAGACTGGTTATAGGCCCGTCCCCCAGTTCAACATGGATGAGATCACCTTAACCCGTAACCTCAGAAGAGATGGAAAATACGGTTTTCAGCTTAATCAGCGGGGGGTGACAAAGGCTGAAGTTGTTGATATTCTGAGACGTTTCGGGTTCGATCCGAATAATATGCTTATAATTATGCATCAGGCTATGCCTTCACGATTCGCGAACATTAACCCTCAGGACAGACTGGAAATATTAGAGGAAGCAGTTGGCTTCGATAGTTTCAGAAAAGATGTAATTGAAGCAAAAGAGAAACTCAGCGGAGTTTTAAGCGAGGAAGAAAGTCTAAATCAGTTACTCGAGCAGGCTAGAGAGACTCTGAATTACTGGAGAGAGCAGAATGAACGTTTACAGGAGAAAAAGCAGCTTGAGACCAGGATGACTTTCTTGCAGAGAGAGATGGCCTGGAGCAGCGTGATGTCCCTGGAAGAGGAAATGCAAAAGCTGGAGAGAGAGCTCCAGGAGGTAGAGCATGATCTATTCAGAGCCCAGGAGGAGAAGGAGCAGAATACAAAGCTTGTCGTCGACTCTGAGGATACCCTCAGGAAACTTCGAGTACTAGTCAATGATATTATCGAGAAGAGAATAGACTTTGAGAGAAGAGCCGGGATTAGTGAGCATACAATAAATATGTCCAAGGACAGGCTAACTGAGGTCGAGAAACTTTTAGACGTGCAGAGGCTTCAGAATAGACGTTTTGAGACCACGTATCAGATCTTAAAGAAGAGGTTAGAAGACGGTCCAACGACTTTGGATGATTATTTCCCTCTTTTTGAACAGCTTGAGGAAACTCAGGTTGAGGCTTATCAGACACTAACTCAAGAATTTATTGAGCAGCGTGAAGGACTTCAATCTAAGATAAACTCTTTTACACGTCAGTTAACTGAAGCGGAGGGTGAAGCCAGCAGGCTTGTGGAAGAGATGGAGGCAGCGAGGGCTAGATTGGACTCTGTAAATGATCAATATATTGATGGTCGTATTCGATTAGCCCTTCTTAATGATCGGAGAGATAGACTGAAGCGTAGAATTGAGAATATCAAGGCAGAGAGGGATCGGACCAACAGGAATTTGAAAGAAGCTGAGGCAGAGGCACTTATCAAAGGTCAACGTATCGAGACTGGGCGTACCCAGGATGAGATATTGAACGAGATCCGTAAGACCAGTGGTATGCTAGTCAGCATGAATGACGTCCCTGACGAAGCTGAAGAAATGTATAAGAACTATAACAGGACTTTCAGAGAGATACAGGAGCGAATTGAAGAGGTAAGAGAAAACCGTAGAAGAGTCTTAGAGGAGATCGAGGAAAGAAAAAAGAAGTGGCGTGAGGTAACTGAGGAGCTCCTAGACGAGGTTAATATTAGGTATAAGAGGCTTCTTTCGAAACTTCAAGCCTCAGGAGAAGTTCGGTTAATTAATCCTCATGATATCGAGGACGCAGGTCTTGAGATGTTTGTGGGTTTTAAAGGGTCTGCTCACCAGAGATTAGACCCTTACACTCATAGTGGTGGAGAGAGAAGTACCAGTGTAATGGCTTTCCTCCTTGCTTTACAGCAGAACGTCTTATCCCCTTTCAGGGCAGTGGACGAGTTCGACCTTCATATGGACCCTAAAAATAAGGAAGCCGTCAGTGAGTTCATTGTAGAGACCATGCAGGACACTGATGGACAGTATATGGCTATCACACCAAGTCAGGTAACCTTCCAGAGCAAAGACGTGCATATTATCATGATTCATAAGACGGAGAACGTTTCAGAGGCTAAGCTTGTGGAGGAAGAATAATGAGCAGTGAACTCGAGAGCGTCATTAGCCTTTGTAGAATGGTTCAGAACGGTAAAATTGAGCCCTTTGACGTCGATTTTGATTATATTATGAGCGTGATAAAGAAACATTATCCAGGTATTAAAGATGTTAAAGAATTTTGCCTAGATGCTCAAGCACTTAAAGAGGTTTCCACAGTCCTTGAGAGCCAGAATAAATGGATAGCCCACCAGTCCACTACACTCTATAAAGATCCCTTCATGCTAAATCAACAGCTCATGAACATGGATATTGGGAGCCTTGCTGAAGCTTTCCTAAAGGCATGGCACCCCATAGTAGAGATGGAGCAGATGAGCAGTAAGACACTTTCCAATAGCCTTGGTTACTGGGGAGATCTCCTACCATTGGATGAACGATGGCAGGAACCTGAAGTAGAAATGAAAGATACCATGTATGCTACCCGAGATGAAGCTTACGAACTAGGTTACATACCCGAGGAAGGTTTCACAGAAATCGTGGAAAAGTATTGGAAAGAATTAGGTGAAAAAGCGGGAACTGGGGGTACAATGGATTACTGGAAATGGATAAGTGCTGAAACATACATGGAGACAGTTTACAGAGCATATGTGACGGTTTTTCTAGTTAGTTATGGTTACGCTAATATCGAGCGAAAACCCCTCTTGGAGGAGACGAAAATCACCCATCTAGAGGAACCAAAGCCAAACCCTGAGCAAGATAAGATCAGTGTGCCTGTGCTCGTAGATTATGAGGAGTGGAAGTTATGGCAAGAAGAATGAAAACATACTCAACCAAGATAAAAGATGCAGTACATCTACTATTTTTCCAGCACCATAGATTGCCTGGAGTTAGAGGATGGGAACTCAAAAAAGAGCTTGGAAATGACTGGCAGAACGTAATTGAGGTACTTGACAAGCAGCTTCAGCCCCTTGATCTGAAAATTACTAGGGTGTTTGATGAGCCAAACATTATTGACCCTACAAACGCTCAGTTGTCGGACGCTCGTTATTACGTTACCATGAGAGGAACAGTAGACCAGAAAGCAGCTAAATCCATAGGCTGGAGGATAGATGATATTGCAGGATTAGCAGTCTCTGTCGCATACATTATCTCTAAACAAGGAAAAGCACATAGACGGGATATAGAGAAAATCCTTGAAGAGAAACTTCCTGGTTGGAGAGCGAAGCTAAACCTTGACAAATACATTCAAGAAGGGTACCTTGGAGAAGGAGACGAGGGAATAGTATACCTTGACTGGAGGTCCCGTGCAGAGATCGATCAGAAAAAACTAGTTGACCTGGTTGTTTCTTTCGGTAGATCACAGATATAGTTTCAGGCGTCCTCAGTCTCTGATATTTCTTGTAGATGTAAATCCAGTTTCAAAGCTATTCCATCAAGGATACCCCCCTCATCAGCGTCAAGGAAATAAGACTCAATTCGCTCAGATTCTACTGTTACTTCTTCATAATCATGTAAACTAAGTATTATCTTAGCCTTCTCTGCGTTCCAATGAAGAATATTTTCAACCACAGCTACCCTGGGGGATATCCTCCAAGCAGAGTTCGCCTCAAAAAGGTTCAACTCCCTTGGAAATGCAAACAGATCCAAGAGTGAGTCCACTCCAGTGGTGAAGATGTAGAGGTTTCCGTTTTCGAGTGAATAATATTTACCCATTTTTTCTCACACCAATAATAAATAGAAGATAATCAGTCAATTCTGTTCCCAGGACTCTAAAAATCTGAATAAAGGCATCTGTAAAAGGGAGAGCGATGAGAATAAAACAAGTAACTATGAGAACCTTCTTAGTGAGAAAAATCACCCCAGTCCTTGATCCTTCTGTTATTCTCTGAAGGTTATCTCCCCTTAATTTTCTTAACCATTTAATGAAAGATCTGAATTTAATTGTGAACACATTATCTGTTATATTACCAGTCTTAAGAGTCCGTATCCAGTTCCCTTCTTCTCCTTCGAACAGTCCTTTTAGTGCTGCATAGGCTTGGTAAGGCGTTATGAAGTAGCTGATTGCTATGAAGCTGAAGATGCCTGAATAGTCTTCTCTCAGATCCCCTTCGAGGAATAGTCCTGCTAAGCCCATTAAGGGTATAGCGAAAAAGTTGCTTATGATCAGCCCCCATCCCAGAGTGGGCGTCCAAAAGGCAGGTCTTTGCCTGAATATTTCTGATAGTATGAGACTGAGTGTGCCTATTATGAAAAAGAAGGATTGGAGATAATAGGGTGTGAAGTATAGAAATTCTAGTTTCTCTGAAATTGTTAATTTGTTTGATATTAGTATCTTCCAGAAGTATTTTTTGACTGCGTATGTGTGTCCCTCTGCCCATCTCATTCTCTGTCGAGCTATCTTTGTTAAGGTGTTAGGTATCTCGGCTGGTGCTTGAATTAATGGTGTATAGACTACCCGGTATCCTTCTAGGTATAGGCGGAGGGTGAGTTCCCAGTCCTCCGTAATGCTCGTAGTCCATCCAAGAGTCTTGAGGACCTCAGTACTGAGAAGGAAAACACTTCCACTTATCATTTTCATTGCTCCGAAGACCTCCTCTGCGACTCGTTCCACCATGTAACTGCCGCTGAACTCAGCCCTGACTCCTTTAGTCACCCAATTCTCAGTTTTATTCAGGTAGTGTAACTGGTATCCTTGGACTGCCGCAACAGGTTTCC
Organism: uncultured Candidatus Bathyarchaeia archaeon; assembly: GCA_964559475.1. Lineage (GTDB taxonomy): Archaea > Thermoproteota > Bathyarchaeia > TCS64 > TCS64 > RBG-16-57-9. The sequence continues at coordinate 46,916 of CAZLHX010000002.1, forward strand.
CTGAGTTTTCAACTTTTCTGTAGTGGTTAAGAAAGTCGTGTATTATTGTAGGTGGAGGAACAAAATCAGCATCAAACACCATTACAAATTTACTCTGGGGATGCATGTATTTCTGTGCAGCTTGTAATGCTCCTCCCTTGAATCCAGTTCGGTCCTTTCTGTGGACGAATTTTATGATTGGATTGGTGATTCTCCATTCCCTGTTTTTCATTATCTGGATCGTATCATCGACGGAGTCGTCTGCTACAAGGATCTCGTAATTGGTATAATCGAGATCTATACATGCCTGTATTACCCTCCTCGCTACATTAATTTCGTTAAAAAAGGGGAGGTGTATCGAGATGAAAGGATCAATTGGTAAGCCTTGGATGTTCTCGGAATTTCCCATCTCGTTTTTCAAAATAGATGAGACTCTATTTGCGTCTCTAGTTAAGACTATAAGAGCAATTATGGTGCTTATGTAATATTTTAAAGCAAAAATAAAATAAAAACCACCGAAGACGAGAGCAACATAAGATGCACAGAGGCCAATTGAAGGTCCCAGTTCTTCATCACCCACCTTAATTTGTCAATTATTTCTAAAAGATAATATTAGTTTAGTTTTCATATACTTAAATGTTTATATAAAAATTATATGGTTCCTGTGGTTTAATGAAAAGTCCCTAAGTATAGATATTTATTCTAGTGTTGGGATTACCAACCCAACGTGGTGCACCCACTAAATGTCCGCTGAAGAAAATAAGCTAGATCAACTAGAAGAGGAAGCAGCAGAACTTCGAGAAACCAGGAACGAGTTATTTAGAAGGATTGGCAAGTACCGGGATGAGAGAGATAGTTTAAACGAGGCTTCAAGCAAGCTAAGAGAACAAGTCCACAAGCACAAGAATGAACGGGATAGGTTAAACTCAAGGATCCAGGAGATCAAGAAAAACCTAGGACCATTATTTGACGATTTGGATGAGACCCGTGAAAAACTAAACAAGACTGATCAAGTACTTAGAAAAGAATACAATTCACGGCCTAACAAGTCACAGGTGCAGAAGGATCTAAATCAAACAGAGTGGGAGATAATGACTACCCCCACTCGGGAGATTCTTGATAGGGAAGAGCAATTAATAAGCCGTGCAGCCAAGTTGAGAAAAACCTTGGAGGGATTCAAGAGCTTAGAGAAACAGCAGGTGAAGAAGATGGACATCTTGGCTGAAAAAAAGGCCACAGAAAACGAGATAACTTCCCTGAGGAAGGAGATCCAGAAACTGGCAGAGAGAAGCCAGGAACATCATGAAAAAATGTTAATGTTTTACGAGAAAGCGGATGAGGAGAAAAAAAGAGCTGACGAGACTCACAGACGATATGTAGAGACCATCCAAGAGGTTGAGAAAGTCAAAGATGAGATCAATATGATTATGCCTCAGATAAACGCTCTCAGAAATGGTATTAAGCTAAAAGATATGAAAGACCAGGAAAGGCGGAGGATGAGCGTCCAGGAGAGAAAGGAGCAGATGCGACAGGAGGCTCTCCGGAAGATGGAAAGTGGGGAGAAACTATCATTTGAGGATATGAAGCTAATCTATGGTGAAGAAGAATAGTGGGTTTTATGTTTCTATAGACCCTTTCCTCTACTGATACTTGATGGCAGAAAGAACATGGGATATTATTGTTAAAAGTCTCGAAGCAGAGGGTGTCAAACACGTTTTTGGGTTACCAGGCAACCCAATGGCATTTTACGATTCTCTTTATGACAGCGATATAGAGCCTATACTGGTACGTCATGAAGGTTCAGGAGCATTCATGGCTTTTGCATACAGCAAACTGACCAGAGAGCCTGGAATATGTTTCGGGAGCCCTGGACCGGGTGTAACAAATATGGTAAGTGGAATGCTTGAAGCATATTCTGGTTGCCAGCCCATGATAATGTTGGGAGCCTCAGTGGGACTACAGAATGAGGGAAAAGGGGCCTTTCAGGAAACCCCTCAGATGGAGATCTTTAAGCTGATTACTAAATGGAGTCATAGGATTCTTCTATCCAACAGGGCAAACTGGGCTATGAATCAGGCGTTCAGTCAAGCTTCTAATGGTCAACCAGGTCCAGTATACATTGATGTGCCTTTTGATGTGGGACTTAGAGAGACTGAGGAGACTTCATACGTAAAATCGAGAAGACCGATAAGAGTCAAACCTAGTTTTGAGGCTGTAAAAGATTGCGCTGATCTGCTACTGAGTTCTGAACGGCCAGTTATTGTGGCAGGTGGAGGCGCGTATATGAGTAACTCAGCAGTTGAGATTCGTAATCTGGCAGAACTTATCGGTTTACCTGTATTGACTACCCCAAGCGGTAGAGGGCTAATTCCAGAAAACCATCCACTCTCAGTTGGACTAGTTGGATTATACAGAACTAGAGTAGGAAAAACAGTCTATCAGGATTCAGATTTACTGCTTTCCCTTGGGTCAAAAAATGAGGAGTTTCAGACCTCGGCTTGGAATTACTATCCAGAGGGAGCTAAACTTATTCAAGTGGATATCGAGTCTTCAGAGTTAGGAAGAAACTGGGTCCCCGATGTTCCCATTGTAGCGGATGTAAAGTTATTTCTTAGAGACCTGTTAATGGTCTTGAAAGAGAAGGTTACTAGTAAACCATTGAAGGAAATACCACGTATTGAGGCCATTATTGATGCAAAGGAAAGATTCTTGGCAGATATCTCTGAGGAGTGCCTCGGCACTAAAGAGGTGAGGTCAAAACGAGTGGTATTCGAGGCTAACAGGGTTTTTGGCAGAAAAACTGTATTGGTTAATGAGAATGGTTCACAGGATTTGTGGAGCTATTATAGTCCATATTACAGGGTGCTGGATCTTGATGGGTGCATAGCTCCAGCGGAACAGACTTGTATGGGGCTCGGAGTTGCAGGCGCCATAGGGGCAAAACTGGCTGCACCAGACAGAGACGTAATCTGTACTACAGGAGATGGGGCTTTCCAGATGTCTATGAAAGAGCTTCCCACAGCTGTACAGTATAAAACACCTGTTACATGGATTGTTTTGAATAACTATAGCTTAGGGTGGATCAAACTCCATCAGTGGGCGAATAAGGAGCGTTATATCTCTGTGGATTATGAAGCTCAACCTGATTTCAAGCTGATAGCTGAGGCTTCAGGATGTTATGGTGAAAAGGTAACAAAGGCTGATGAGATAAGACCTGCTCTAGAGTCTGCGAAGGAAAAGAACAAAGAAGGAATACCTGCAGTCCTAGACTTTATCGTTGAGCCAATGGATTTTCCACAGGGATTCAAAGAGTTCCATCCAGAGATATTCACCTAATGTTTCTAGATGCTTCTGCTGGTTAGACTCTTAGAACAGGGCAGGTCATACAATGTATACCACCCATTCCCTTTTTCATTTCTTCTCCCGGTATCTGGATCACTTCTATACCTCTTTCATTTACTTCCTTCATCACTCTTTGATTTCCAGTATAGTGGAAGGCTAAGTCTTCATCGACCGTGAGGAAGTTGGCAGCCATGTTGAAGCACTCTTTATCAGTAATCTCGATTATATCCCACCCGCCCTCTCTGAGCCAATCCACAAAATTACCTTTCCACTCTTCCTTTTTAGTCCTGAAGCTGGCTGGGATATTCTCCATAACATCAGGGTGACTAATAGCAATCTTTCCAGGTAGCTCCGCGAACTCCCCGTCTATGTGTACAATTCCCTTAGGCATTTCTAGAGTAACCCAGGTCTCAATAAGATGACTCGCCAGTAAATAGTCTCCCATCTGGTCAAGGGCGCCCTGCGTCGATCTGTCACAGAGTCCTGCGATGGCTGATTTGTTCTCTAGAATTGCGAACCCTCCCCCCTCAAATGTCTCGGGCTCTTTGAGCTCCAGCACGATGGGGATATCAAGGGCTTTATCTGCTGCTTTAATGACTGGAGTTTCTTTTCTTCTTGTTGGTAGCCCCATTCTGAAAAGGAAGGCTCCCTTTTTTGTAACTGTACTGCTATCTCTTACGAAAACAAGATTAGGACATTCTAGGCTCTGTTCTAGTGCTTTAGGATTGTCTTCGAGGATTTCCCTGACACGGATTACTTCAACACCTACTTCTTTCAGTCGTTCTAATAGTTCGAGATGATCAGATCTGAATCGTTTAATATCGACTGGTTGATCAAAGTGGTGTGCCACAGGATCCTGGTTGGCAAGCTCTAGTTCTTTTCCTGGATGGTGTACTAGTACCCTTTTCAACTTACCAGATTCATGGGTAATCCCAAAATTTTGCATGAACTATCTATAATCGTGGATTTAAAATAGTTAACCTGTTCAATTTTTCTTTGAAGCTTTTTTCTCTGCTCTTTCTTTCCTTTTTACTGCTTTCTCAGCTTCTTCATCTGTCAGTCTATATCTTCTCTGGCCATCTTCATCTTTGAAGCTGATGATTCTTTCATCAGTGAACATTGATTTCAGAAGCGTGTATGCTTTTTTTTCCTTGATTTCCATTTCTTGTGCGATTTCTTTCAGGCTCATCGGTTTGGCTAGGAGCATTACACTGATCTCGTTCTTGAGTTTTGACGATGACATTTCTGTAACTTGATGCAGCTTAATTTAATTATAAACTTTAGTATAGATGAAGATCAATATTAAGATCTTATCAATAGATTGGGATGGAAGAAATAGATTAGTAATAATTTTAGTGCTTTGCTCTTTTAGCCCTTCGCTCTTTAAGTTTCATAGCTCTTTCTGCATTTTTCTCGGTGTTTCTGTATTTTCGCTGACCATCCTCAGCTTTAAAACTATTTACTCGGTATTCTTTGAACATCTTTTTAAGTAGATTGTAAGCCTTCTTTTCCTTGATATCCATTTCATCAGCAATTTCTTTCAATGACATTGGTTCCTCTAGTAGCATTATCCCAATATCATTCATCAATTTGGAATTAGACGGCATAGTTATCATTTAACTAGAGTAATGAATACATTAAAAATGTGATGGAGATAAAGAGTCATTATTATAATGAGAATATATAAATCTAAATAAGATACTAAGAAATTATCACTTATATTTGTCAAGTAATTTGTGTCTAAAATCTCAAAGTTTATTACCTGTTACCTTACCTACTGAGTTATCAAATTCAAAGTGAGATCAATGAACAGAGAGGAGACGGGCATCATCGCAGTATCGAGCAGCCACGGAATAATGCATGCGTATCTGGTTCTTCTACCAGCCCTAATACCCCTGATAGGTGGAGACTTGGGAAATTTGGAGATAATTGGATATCTCGCCAGCTTAGTACTGCTTTTCTATGGATTTGGTAGCTTGCCTGTAGGATTTGTTGCAGATCTCCTCTCCAAGCGTAAGCTGATCATGCTCTCTATGTTCCTGTGTGGAGGTGGAAGCATAGTTGTAGGTCTTTCTCCAAGCATCCCAATAGCAGCATTCGGTCTCATCATACTTGGGATAGGTGCGAGTCTGTACCATCCATGTGGTTATGCACACATGTCCTTAGTCTCTGATGATATGAGAGGACGTTACATGGGATTTCAAGGTCTGGGTGGTGATATGGGAATGGCAATTAGTTACTTGACCTCAAGCATTCTAGGTAGCCAGTTTGGATGGAGAAACACCTTCATAATATGGGGTGCAATTGGTATCCTGATGGGAATAGCTGATTTTTTCCTCATCGAGGATATCGCATGTGAAATTGAGACTCGTGAGGGGCCCCTCAACACTCTAAGAAAAATGTTCGGCAAAACGGAGAAGAAGACCCTGTTAGTAACATTCTTAATAGTGATATTCAGTGGTATGCTGTGGACCGGTGTAAGCAACTTCATAATGGTCTACATCACGGATGTGAAACTTGTATCTCTAGTCTTCGCCGGCGGATTATCCACCCTGAAATATACTGTAGGGTCCTTCGCCATGATTATTGGAGGAGAACTCAGTGATAGAATCGGAAGAAAGATACTGCTAATGTTTGGATACTCAGCCTTCGCTATAAGCCTAGTGGGTTTAGTATTAGCACCAAGCAACATCGTTATACTGCTTATACTAGTCATAGTACTCGGTTTCACTTTCTTCGTGACGCAAAGCCCTATGAACGCCCTTCTTGGAGATGTGTCAAGTAAGGATACTGTCGGAGTAACTTACGGGGTTAACTTTACATTAAAGTATGGAATCGGCTTCTTCACACCAGCGATTGGTGGTTACCTTGCCACAAACTATAGTCTGAACGCTGTTTTCTACTTCTTCGCAGTTTTATCTGGAATGGCATTCTTATTAAGTACAGTGATTAAAGAAAACTAGGCGATTTTGGGAGTTAATCTACTCAATTCCTCGTAGAATTCGGTTTTCTCCAGTTTCTCAGATTCACCAATAGATTCTTCTAGTTCATTGTCCCAGGAAATAATTCCCAGATAATCGAGATCTAGTTTATGTACTTCTGATTTAATGAAATCGCCCGGCTTCATTACCATATTCTCTATAACTCCAATTATCGAAATATCAAGGTCTATTAAAAGTAGAAGTAACCGTTTGACTGATTGATATGCGACCTTACTAGGCGTTGTTATAACTAGGAACTGTAGTCTAGGCATAAATCTGATGGTGTCAAGTGTTGCATCTCCTATTCCCGGAGGCATATCGATTATTAAATAATCTAACTCTTCCCATCTAGTGATAGCTAAAAGCTCTATAATTGCGTTAGAAACATCCTCGCCCCTTAATGGAGCTGGCTCGTCCAGACTATAGTGGGTTATACTCATATACTTAAGCCCGTGGGTCTCAGGTGGGATTATGCCTTGTTCTTCCTCTGGATAAAGTCCTTCCACACCTAATATTACGTGAGTGCTTGGGCTTGTGAAATCTAGATCTAGTAAACCTACTTTATGCCCTCTGTTTTTTAGGTCTAGGGCTAGGCTGGTGGCTACTATGCTTTTGCCTACGCCTCCTTTGCCGCTACTAACTGCGATGATTTTTCCTACTTTTTCGAAGCGTTTCTCGATTACAGCGAGTCGGGGATCACTCATCTTAATCTTTCACTCCCTTTATTCTGGCTAGCCATACTCCTCTTCCTTCTAGTACCTCGAAGTCCGGGCTACTGCATTCGCTGCACTTTAGGTATACGTGAGCCATCTCTGGTACAAAATGGATAGCCTCAGAAACGTCTTCCGTCATTCCCTCAGTCTTGAAATCCCATTCATGTCCGCATTTACGACATTTGAATTTCGCTGGCTGTGACTCTAGTACAAATTCTGCATCCTCCAGAATGGGAGTCTTTAACTGATCAAAGGCAAATTCAAGCACCTCATGCTCTACCTGCTGGAGTTCCCCTATCATAACTACTACTTCTGTGACTTTAGTGAGTCCTTCCTCTTCGGCAACTCTTGTTGCTGTAGATATCACTCCTTCTGCTAGTGCCCATTCATGCATGAGGGTTGATGATTCCTAGCTGCTAATAGATGTTATGCATAAATCAGTCATCTGAAGAGCCAAAAATTAAATTTCATTAAAAGTAACCTATAGGAAAATAAATTTTTCTTATAATTTCAATTAGAGAATGAAGGATCTTCCTCTTCATTAAAGTTATTAAGAGCCATTTGATTTATGGCTTGGAACAACTTGCGTGATTACTTAAGGGAGCTAGAAGCAACTAGTAATTGTTTAATGATCTATGCTAGGGGGGAGTTAATTTTCCAGAGTAAGAGCAGGGGTATTCGACCACACCTTGAGGCTATTGATGAACTAGGTGAGAAGCTCCATGGAACCCTCATGGTGGATAAGATAGTTGGTCGTGCAGCTGCACTCTTGATTCTTTACAGCAGAGCCTCAGAGGTTCAAGCCCAGGTATTAAGTGAGCCGGGAAAGCAGGTTTTTGATGAACATAAATTAGATTATCATTATTTAGACCTTGTACATCACATAAAACAGGAGGATGGGCGTATTTTTTGTCCTTTTGAGCGAATGGTTCAGGGAATCAGTGACCCTGAGGAAGCTTACTATGCTATAGTAGAAAAGATGGCTACCCTCTCTTCTTCATAGCTAAGATGGCTGGTATTGTACCCAGGTTTAATACAGCCCCTAACAAAAATAATGTTGAATATGGAAATATGGTAGCTAACCAACCAGATGCAATGCTTCCTAAGGTGCTACCGAAGCCAAAGACGCTGGAAAGATAACTTATGCTAAGAGTCTTTATGTTGGGTTCGACGAGATCTGTAAGGAAAGCCCATTCTGAAACAGCTCTAGTGCCCCAGCACAGTCCATATAGTACAAGGGCAATGCCTAGCATTGTTATGGATTCATAGAATGCGATGATTGTGAAGCTGACTACTAGGAGACCATATGACACTAGCATGGGTATTCGGCGACCGATTCGGTCACTTATTCTTCCTGCTGGGAAACGAGATATAGTGTTGCTAAATCCTCGTATTGTGAAAAGGAGTGCTAGTGTTGACTCTTTTATTCCCAGTTTTTCAACTGCGTATATACTGAAGAGCGCGAGAAAAATTGCTTGGCTGGTGCTGAAGCTAGCTCTACAGTAGCTTAATAGCACCACATTGCGGTTTCTGAAAATCATCTTAAGTGATTCTACTGTACCGATTTCTTGGTCCTCAGACTGTTCTCTATCTCTTTTGGGTGCCTCTGGAGGATAAAGGAGTAATAGTCCTAACCCGATTGCTGGGAATAGAGCTGAGAGGAGGAAAAGTTGTCCGTAACTCATGAAATCAACTAGGATGCTGCACATGGCAGGTCCGATGAGCATCCCCAATCCTAAAAAAGTCAGATATCTTCCCAGGGCATCTCCCTGTTCATCAGGGGGTGCGAGATCGCTGACAGTGGACATGGCGACTTGGTTGAAGCTTCCAGTTGCCAGAGAATTATAAAGGGTGATGATCAAAATTTGTACGTAACTTTTCGCTACGCTATAGAATATTGAGGCTGTTATTGTGATTACCATGCCTGCAACCAGCATTCTTTTTCTTCCTATTCTCTCTGCTAGTACACTCATGGGTATCCGGAGGACGAGGGGGAAGAAGCTCATGAGACTGTAGATAACTCCTACTTGTACCAAGTCTGCACCTACATTTAGGGCATAAAGGCTGAAGACGGGTTGGATCACAGTCCAGCTTAGTATGAAGCTGGTTGCTGTGAGCATTAGGGCGTATAATCTACGATTGAAACCACTCATTGAACAAGCCTTTACCGGTGCAAAATATTTGATATAGTTTTAAAGATTATTTTGGAAGAATTTAAGAAGTTGTATTCCCAGTTCTTAGGATTCAAGCCTCAAGTGATATAGATGAGTGAAGAGCTACTTTCAGCGGCAGACAAAATAATGGACCAGAGTCTACGTCTAAAAGTGAAGGATATCATTAGAGATCCTCCATGCGATATAGGTGCCCCTGCTCTGTCCTTAAGCGTCTGTCCTGCTGGAGCATATCAGCATCATTGTTACCCGGGGGGTTTGGTGGAGCATACATTATGTGTGGTTAAGCTTTCCCTTGAACTCAGCGATATTATTGAAGAGGTATATGAAGGAAAAGTTAACAGGGATTATGTTATTGCAGGTGCGCTGCTCCACGACGTTATGAAGGTTTATTGTTACGAGGAGAACTCGGACGGAGGGTTTAGTACAAGCGATTTCGGAGGCATGATAGACCACCTGTCCCTTCTGGTGGCAGAACTCTACCGAAGAGATTTTCCTATGGAACTTATCCATATTGTTGCATCTCATCATGGTGACGTTGGTCCGACTAAACCTAAGACAGTTGAAGCTTTAGTAGTAGCGGTTGCGGATTTAGCGGATAGTGAGTTAAATAATAAACTCCTTAGAGGAGCCGAGTACCTTCTTAGGAGAAGTGGAGCGAAGAGACCTAAACTTGAGAGCGCCTTCGACGCTCTTCGTATAGTTGAAGCAAAGAAAACTGAAGGCTGGGAAGGGGTCCATAAGCTATTTGTGGAGTTAATAGAGCCTAAAGATTAGCTTCCTGTAAGGGAAACTATTAATAATGTATTGTTTATTTCGCCTGCATGCTAATGAGAACCAGTAGGCAGACTTATACCAATATTATCTTTCTAGTGGCAGGTTTAGTTGTTTATTTTCTCGGTCCGGATAACATGGTCTTCTCAATAGTTTCAATGTTAATAGGTCTCATTATCGTGATACTGGTGGGGGAGCCAATGGTTGAAGGTCTAAGAGCCTTCAGCCTCTCAACGGGAATTTCTCCTCATATTACGGGGATTCTCTCAAGTATGGCCTCCAATCTTCCTGAGGCAATTATGACTTTGTTCATGATTTTCAGTCCCCATCTTAGGGAAGTAGCGATCCTAACTGTTCTGCTCGCATCCGCCTTTAATGGCTTACTGCTTGGCATTTTAGTGGTAATGGTAACTTACCGGGGTGGCGAGTTAAGTATACCAAGAGAGTCACTGGAACATGATGTAGAGGTTATGAGGGTGACTATTGCTCTTTGTATGATTGTTTTCGGAACTGGGGTAATATTAAGTATTAACTGTGCCCCTGAACAACTATTGTTGCCAAGGGAGGTACCCATATTCCAGCTGCTTGCATACGGGGGATATCTATATTTCTTATCAAAAACCCCGAGAAATAATCAAATACATGAAACACATGAGGGAAAAAATAGGTGGATATACCCTATACTGCTGGGACTCGTAGGGACCATAATAGCAGCTGAACTGATATCGGGTAGCGCTGAGTTCATGGTCCATATTTTTGACCTCCATGTGGTAATCGCAGCTACTCTCATTGGATTCGCAGGTAGCGTCCCAGAACACGCTCTAGCTCTTGTGGGAGCCCACAAAGGACATGTGGAGCTTGGCGTTAGCAATCTTCTCTCAGGTATAATACAGAGCGTCATGCTTATCTTCCCCGTAGTCGCTTTATTGGTTCCTGTACGCCTTGACGGCTATGTGCTCTACCAGTTCTTGGCTATTGCAGTCACTTTATGGGTAGTGAAGAAAAGCATAATAGATGACCATAGACTAACTATAGATGAGGGGCTAATAATAATTGCAATTCACATACTTGGAATCCTGGTCTTCGATGAGCTTAGCCTCCTGATCTAAAATATTTCATCAGAGCAATACTTCTATATTTCAGGGGATCTGGATGATTGAGGAGCAGCGGTGGCAGAGCGGTTATTGCGCTGGTCTCGAAAACCAGTGGCCATTGAG
>CAZLHX010000003.1:0-53610 GCA_964559475.1 uncultured Candidatus Bathyarchaeia archaeon
CCTATGTGTAGAAGTCTCCCGCAAACCATCCCCATTTTTTATTGATTTATGATTTCTATATTGATTCAGCTATGAGCATAGATTTGGACTAAAAGGAAAGGTATAACGAATAGCTTGTGATATATTATTTAGCGACGAAACTTTTTGATTTGGTATATATTTGTTAAAAAAAATACAAATCTATGCAAGCAATTATTATTATAAAATATTCGATACAGTTTAATTATCAAAACATTGTTTATCATAATGAGTTTAAGATGAATGTCCTCGTTTTAGGCGTCGGAAAAATGGGTTATGGGATTCTTAAAGATCTCGTAAAACAGGACGATATTGAGGAAATTGTTGCTGCTGATGCAAATCTAAAGGGTGCAAAGGCAATAGTAGAGCGGGTAGGCAGTGACAAGATCAAGAGAGTCGAGAAGATAGATGTCCGAGATAAAAAGGCCACAGTAAAGTTGATTGAAGGTTTTGATGTTGTAGCTGGAGGGTTACCCCGTCCTTTCTGTGATCAAGCTGTTGAGGCTTCCATTGAAGCTGGTGTTGGATGGGCCGATATTGCAGCAAACTTTGGGACAATATTCTCTCAAAATAAGGCAGCTACAGATTCAGGAGTAACAGTAGTACCCCATATAGGATTAGATGTAGGTATTGATCGTGTACTTTGTGGAGTAGGAGCACGAAAACTAGACACAGTAGAGAGCCTCTATGTTGGATGCGGAGGATTCCCACAAAAAGATACAGAAGGCTACAATAATCCATTGAAATATAAAATCAGTTGGTACTGGCCATTTGCCGTTAATAGTAATCTGGGAAGCTGCCATGTGCTTAAAGGAGGAAAGACTGTAGAGATACCTATCCTAAGTGATGCGGAGACAATAATTTTCCCTGAGCCCCTTGGTAAGCTCGAAGCATACACCAACGGGAATCTAAATGATGTAATAGAGCACCTTAATCTTAAGGAGGTAAAGGATGCTTATGCCCAGACGATCCGATGGCCGGGTCACAGTGGGATATGGAGCACCTTAAAAGAACTTCATATTCTTGATACCGAGCCTGTCAATGTTAAAGGTAATGAAATCTCACCAATCGAGTTATGGTATGCATTAGGAGAAAAATGGCTACAGTATAACCCAGGTGAAGGCGATGCAATATGCCAGAGAGTAATAGTAAGCGGAATAAAGGATGGGGGTTCAGCCGCATATACTTACGAATTCATGGACTTTTACGATCCCGAAGAGGACATAACAGCTATGGCCCGTACAACCGGTTTCCCATGTAGCATTGTAGCACAGATGATAGCTAAAGGAGAAATGGACATGCCGGGAGTAATTCATCCTGCTAAGATAGGGTACAATCAGAAGCTTTCAGAGATCTTCTTCAAAGAACTGGCGAAAAGACGTATCGAGATCTCGGAATCCTTCCAAACCCCCATTATTTAAAAAAAACAAAATATCATATAGTCTATTTCGAAAGATAGTCATACGCTGAGAGTAGATGAACTTTAGCTATATGTATAAGCTCCTCTACCTCAACATATTCATCTACTGTTCCCATACCATTATTTGTTGGACCATAATAGTAAGAAGGAATACCTAGTTTTCTCCAGAATTTCAAGTCGGATCCACCTAAACTTATTATTGGTTTAGGATCGATACCAAGTATCCTAGAGTTTTCACGAAATATCTTGACCATTTCTCCATCCGGGGGACTCCATAAAGGATCATCATATCGTATTTCCTCCACAGATGCCCCAGGATAACCACATAGAATCTCCCGCACTCTCTTCATTACTTTTTCCTTGCTAACACCTGGTGGTAACCGCAGATCAACCTCAAAAATACACTCCTGGGGAATTACATTTACTTTAACTCCTCCCTCAATTTTACCAATATTCACGCTAATTCTTCGCATTACCTTAGATCCACCTTTCCCTAAAGCCATCTCCGCCTCTTCTTTTCCTTCATCTATTGCTCTGAGTAGATTTTCAGGATAATCTATATTGATCTCATTCAATTCTTCTAATTCAGTTACTATTTTAGCTGCTATTTTAACTGGGTTTTCACTAAGATGGGGGTATGCCCCATGTCCTCCTTTAGACCTAACATTAATCTTTAGCCATAGTATCCCTTTCTCACCGAACCTGATGGTATATGGACTGCTGGGCTCTGCGTTTATACAGCAATCTCCAATGACTTCAGGAATGTTCTCCAAAACCCATCCAGCACCCAGCCTACCACCGGTCTCCTCATCGCTTACAACCGTTAATACGAGACTTCCATTAAGCTCATCCATCAACTCATGAAGAACGGTATATGTATAAATGAGTACAGAGGTACCTGCCTTCATGTCACAAGCGCCACGCCCGTAAATCCTCCCATCAATTACCTCTCCACCCCAAGGACTATTTTTCCATCCATTTTCTGATCTCACTGGAAAAACATCCATATGACCGTTTAGGATAAGGCTTTTTCCCTGGTTTTTTGTCTTGAAAATGCTCACAATATTGGGTTTATCGGGATCCAGCCCCGCTATTTCATATGAAATACCTTTTGCATCAAGATATTTAGTTACGTAATCAGCAGCCTCTTTTGTATCACCAGGGGGATTCGGACTTCGTGTTCTAATGAACCCCCTTAGAAAATGAATTAATTCATCTCTGTCTTTCTCTACTCTGTCAAGTAACTTCTGTTTAACTGAACTAGATCCCATGAAAAATATACATTCAATTATGTTAATGATGTTTTTCTCTATAAGAAATAGTTTGATATACACTTAGGATGGATTTTTAATAATAATGTAAAATGATGTTCAATAGAAAGTAAATTCAATTGTTCCTAATCTCCTTGATAACCCCTTCTTTAAACAATCCCAAACCATAATGAGTCGTAACCAAGTCTTTCACAATATAAAGAAATTGCTTTTAGGTGTTCCCAATCAAAGTATGTACTATGTCTTGCACTTAACTGGATTCCAAATTTTATACTGATCATATTTATTCTGTTGAAAATACAAAACTTAGCTGATATAAAGATGGAGGCAGATAGAAATTTTATTCTGAAAAAGGAAGTTCAAGGATCATTTCAATAAAATTATCTGCCTAAATACAATTAAGGAAAAATTTATGGATATAACATTATCGAATAATATTTGAGATTTTCAAAGACTGTAACCTGTTTTTAAGTCAGTTATATTCTTATTACCCAAATACTGGTGAGTTCATGAAGTTTGTACTGGATACATCGATAATTATAGAAGGAAATACTAGAGAGCTGCTAGATGAAGAAGTGGAGGAGATTATAATTCCCTATGCGGCCCTCAATGAGCTAGAGGCTCAAGCCAATAGGAGAATTATTGAAGGCTTCAAAGGACTGGAGGAGATAAAGACCCTCCGAAAAGAGTGCATTAGAAAAAATATTACTTTAAGCTTCAAGGGAGAAAGACCCTCTGCCGAGGAGATACATCTTGCTCCACGAGGTAGAATCGATGCTATGATCCGTGATGTTGTTAGAGAAAACCAAGCAATATTGATTACACTTGATTATCTCCAATCCCTTGTAGCAGAGGCTGAAGGTTTAGAAACCCACTATCTGGAAATACCTCGAAAAGAACTCACACTCAGCTTCAAACAGTACTTTTCTGATGATACCATGAGTGTACATCTCAAGGAAGATGTACCGCCCCATGCCAAAAGAGGGCATCCCGGAGAGTTTGCTTTAGTAAAAATTAGGCAAAATCCCCGAACCCGTGGGGAGTTGAGGAAAATCATTAGCGAGATAGATGAAGCCATAGACAGAGGGCAAGCCATCGTGGAAGTAGGAGAGCCTAGTGCAAGAGTTGTTCAACTGGGAGAATACAGGATTGCCATAGCTGAGCCCCCATTTAGTGATGGTTTGGAGGTGACTATCGTCCGTCCTTTGATCAAACTTAGGCTTGAGGATTACTTCTTATCGGATAGATTGCAAGAGAGACTCGCAGAAAAAGCAGAAGGTATACTTATCGCAGGTCCACCTGGTTCAGGTAAAACCACCTTTGCTAGCAGTCTTGCGGAATATTATAGCGAACTGGGGAAGGTAACGAAGACTATGGAGAGCCCCCGGGATTTACAGGTAGGTCCAGAGATCACACAGTATGGAGCATTGGACGGGGAGTTCGCTAAGACGGCTAATATTCTTCTCCTAGTTAGACCGGATTATACCATCTTCGACGAAGTTAGGAAGACGGAGGATTTTGAGGTCTTCATGGATATGAGACTCGCAGGAGTGGGTATGATTGGGGTTACGCATGCATCTGAGGCCCTAGATGCGCTTCAGAGATTCCTGACAAGAACTGAACTTGGGATGATACCTAGTATAATCGATACGATAATATTCATCAAGGATGGAGAAGTGAAGAGGGTATACACTGTTGGGATGGCTGTTAAGGTACCGACGGGTATGATAGGGGAAGACCTCGCCAGACCTGTTGTGGAGATCAAAGACTTTGAGACGGGGTATCTGGAATATGATGTTTTTACTTTTGGAAATGAAAGTGTAGTAGTACCGATAAGGTCTCAATATAAAGAATCAAGTACCGTGGAGCAACTTGCGGAGGAAAGGATAATGTATTATATCAAACGCTATGACAAGGGCGCCGAGGTGGAGATAACCGGACCTAACTCTGTGATAGTCAGAGTTCACAGAGGTGTTATCCCCAAGATAATTGGGAAGAGTGGTAAGAACATCGCTAGGTTGGAAAATAAACTGGGGCTTAGAATCGATGTACAGGAGATCTAAGCAGGGCTATCTTTTATTCCTTGAAGTCTAAAGTAGACTATCTTTCGTTTTTTCTTTTTAGGTTCTATCCTCAGTTCCTCAAGTTTCCCAATATCTCCTGTATTCTTTACATGTGTACCCATACAGAAAGTCAATGCATGGGATCCTATCTTTACCATCCTTAATTCTTTGACACTATCAGGTATTTTCTCCAAAAACTCTTGCTTACGTTCATCAGCCTCAACATCCAGAGCGTCCCTATTTTGATAGAAAATCTCAACAGGAAGATTCTCATCGATTATCTTGTTAAACTTCTTCTCAACACTTTTAATCGTAGAATCGTCAATATTGCTTGGCTTAAAATCAAGCTGAGAGAAGCTACTAAAGACCTTAGGTCCAGCTACCTCTTCCTCAAATAATCCAGTTAGTAGGTGCTCTCCACTGTGGAGCCTCATGTATGTAAACCTTTTATCCCATTTGATCTTCCCATGGACTATGGCTCCTTCTGGAATATCCTCGTTTAGATAGTGGAAAATTTGGTCTCCCCTTTGCATTACCTTGATTACCTTATAATCCTCATCTTTATGTAGGAGGATTCCTGTATCACTGGGCTGGCCACCCCCCTCAGGGTAGAATGCGGTCTTGTCTAGGATTACGTATCGTGGCCCAGATCTCACCACTTCAGCATCAAATTCCTTCATATAGCTGTCTTTTAGATATAAAAGTTCGGTATTGGTCATATTAATTACAATAGTATTGGGTATCAATCAGCTTTTTCCTTTGGCTCTTTGACTAGAAAAGAAAAAATCAGAAAAGCGAATGCACTCGAAGCTGATGCGAGGTAGAAAGGTGCCGAAGGGGATACATTGTCCCATAGAAGTCCTCCAATCCATGCTGCTGGGAAGCTCAGCGCACCAGCTATCGTAGCAATGAGGCCCATGACCTTCCCACGTTGATTAGAGGGTACGATGTCCGCTACTAGTGCGAGCCAAGCAGATCCACCCCTCCAGCCCAGTTACTGCCCCTCCGAATCCCTCGCTTATGGCTCCAAGGACCCTGCTAAAGGCAAGCTGTAGGAATCCACCTGACAAGGGAAAACCAAGATACATCATGGGGGTCAGTCCTAAGCTTATAACTATGCCCGGTTTTCTCCCAGCTCTGTCCGACCAGATGCTGGAGGGAATCGTCAACAACGTGGAGATAATGCCTACGGTTGTCATTATTAGTCCCCACTGGGTTTTGGTAAGGTTAACTATCTGGGTGGCGTAAACAGCCATAAACTGGCTGGCCACCCTCAAGCCCAAGCTAGCAAAGACAGCTACTACGATAAGAGTCCAAATTGGACGAGGCACTGACCTAATCTCCTTCAGAGCGTCAAGACGGCTCGATGCATGTTCAGAAGAGTATGTATCCTCTAGATACCTCCAGCGGATATATACATTAAACCAGGCAACTATCAAGGTGCATGTTATCGCGAGCCTAACACCACCGTATACGCCGAGGGAGTCCGTGATCATGCCCCCGATGAAAGGTGTGAAAATCATAGGCATAAGAGTCATCATCCTGAATGTACCATAGCTTATGGCACGGTGCTCCACGCTAGTGGATTCAGCTATAAGAGCGTCAATAGCAGGCACCATCATGTTACTCATTTGCGTAATTAACATACCAACCAGCACAAACTGCCAGCTACCCGTGGCCACATAGATCAGGGGAGAGGTCGCCCGGAAAATGCTACCAAGAACGATCATCTTCTTCCTGCCTAATCTGTCGGTGAGTATCCCCCGGGTAGCTGAAAAATTAGTTGAGCAACAGTCTCAGCCAGAAAAATCATGCCCATGAGGGTCTTACTCGTGCCTAACTCCAGGATATACAGACTCCAGAAAGGCCATCACAAGCTCATTGTTAGCATAAATAGGCTCTGGGTTAGGGTAATAACCATCAGGTTGCTGCTCTTCATCATGTCCTGAATGGCTTTTCTTACCGATGCCAAAATTATCCCCTCAGATTACAAAGGTGAGACAACTACGCATAACATAAAGAATACTAGACTTACAAAACTTAAATCTATGATTCTAAGCGGAATAGGTTTGATTAATAAAAATGGTGTAGCTACTTGCTATACACTATCTTTCCATCAATAATTGTCATCTCTATTTTTATGTCCTTTATTTTCTGTGTAGGTACCTTAAGGATATCCTCACCAAGAACAACGAAGTCAGCCAGCTTACCCTCCTCGATACTGCCGAGGATATCCTCGTCAAACTGCTGATAAGCAGAGTTTATCGTGTAAAGCTTCAAGGCCTCCAAGATAGACACCTTTTGACTCTGACCGATAGGACGCCCACTCTTAGTCCTTCTATTTACCAGCCCATGTAAAGCCATTAATGGTGGGTAGGGGGCACAGGGGTGGTCGCTGTGAGCTGCGATCGTGACCCCAGCATCGAGGAAGCTTTTTGCTGCGAACATCCTCTCAAGCCGTTCCTCCCCGAAAGCTGGTATAAGCTTGTCACCGTGGTAGTAGACGTATGGACCAAAGATAGTGGGTAGAATTCCCAGTTCCTTTATCCTTTGGACAAGTTCAGGTGTAATTACTGTACAGTGAATATCCCGGTTTCTGGGATCTTTACGAGGATATTTTTCCTGCATCTCCTCCATTATATCCAAGTACATTGCGATTGCCCTATCACCATTAGCATGGGCGCTGATCCTGTATCCCTCAGAGTAAGCCTCCTCAATAGTCTTTGTAGCAATCTCGCGGGTTGTAGCCATTACTCCATAAAAACCAGACTTGTTAAGGTATTCCTCCGTCACAGCAGCTGTTCTCGCTGAAATAGCCCCATCAAAAAAGAACTTCAAGCCGCACACTCTTACCCAGTCATCGCCCAGACCGCGGTATATCCCCAGTTTGTTAAGATCGGTGAATAAGTCGATCCCTACATCCATCCTCACTCTGATGGGTAAATCCCCACTATTCTTCAAATCAAGTGCCGCTCGTATCTGAGAGCGTTCAACAGTATCATAAACGCATGTTAATCCAACTTCAGAACACTCAGTAAGGATCTTTTTGGCGCCATCATATGCCTGCTGCCTCGTTGGCTCCGGTGGTCCCTCTGGACGGATAACATCCAAAGCCTTCTCATGTATCCCTCCATCAGGCTCCCCAGTCTCAGGATCTCGATCGAATTTCCCCCCAACTGGGTCAGGTGTATCTTTAGTTACCCCTGCTTTTTCGAAAGCTAGGCTGTTTGCCATGTAATAGTGCCCTCCAACTGTAGATATTATGATGGGGTGCTGTCGACTTGCCTCATCGAGTTCCCCTCGTGTTGGATGGCGCTTCTCCTCCAGCTTTGAATCATCTTCCTGGTACCCGGACATCCATTCACCCTTAGGTGTAACCTTAGCCCGTTCTCTCAGCTTTTCAACGATATCCTTGATGGATTTAATCCCCGCTTCCTGACTGAGATCAACGTTTAACAGACGACGTGCTCCTGTAGAAATAAAATGCCCATGACTGTCAATTAGACCGGGAATTACTGTACGACCCTTAAGGTCTATAACCTTCGTCGTAGAACCAACTATATTATCAGAGCTCACCATAGTTCCAACGTATACTATTCTTCCATTCTTGACTGCAACCATCTCCGCAATGGTGTCTTCTGGATCCATAGTGATAATTTTCCCATTTTTTAAAACCAAGTCAGCATACATACAATTCACATCATAGAATACGCAAGGGTACTAAATATTATATCCTCATAATAACTTGATCACAACATGTCGGAGTCAGAACGTGTACGTGAATTAGAGAAAAAGTATGTCTATGGGACTTGGAGATATGAGCATACTTGGGATCCTAAAGTTATTGATGGAGGAGAAGGAAGTTACATCTTTGACCTTGATGGAGAGAAGATACTTGATTTTTCGTCACAATTGATGTGCAGTAATCTTGGACACAGTAATAAGGCAGTTAAGGATGCTATCGCTTCACAGGTTAAAAAGCTCGCTTACGCGGCTCCTGGATTTGCCACGGTACCTGCAGCTTTATTGGGTCAAAAACTTGCAGAGATAACCCCTAGAGACCTTTCGAAGAGTTTTATTACCTTGGGTGGTTCGGAGGCAAATGAGGCGGCTATTAAGATTTCACGTTTGTATTCAGGAAAAACCAAGTTGATCGCTAGGTATAGGTCTTATCATGGTGCGACTAGCGGTGCAATAGCCTTAACTGGGGATCCTAGGACCCATCATGCAGTGGGAATGCCCGGAGTTGTTAGGGCTCCAGATTGTTACTGTTATAGATGCCCCTTTGGAAAGGAGTACCCTGGTTGTGGTATTTCATGTGTAGAGTATATTGACGAGATCGTAACCATGGAGAACCCCAAAAGTGTAGCTGGAATAGTAGTAGAACCCATAGTCGGGTCTAATGGGATACTGGTACCCCCTGATGAGTATATGCCCAGGCTTCGAGAGATATGTGATGAACACGATGTACTGCTCATCGCGGATGAGGTGATGAGTGGGTTTGGGAGAACTGGTAAAATGTTCTGTATGGAACACTGGGATACTGTCCCCGATATAATGTCTATGGCTAAGGGTTTAACTGGAGCTTATATCCCATTAGGCGCCACTATTACAACGAGTAAAATCGCAGAATATTTTGATCGACCTGAAAATTTATTCAGTCATGGCCAGACGTACGCTATGCACCCCCTTGGGTGCGCTGCTGCACTGGCTGCTATTGAAGAATACAAGAAAAATAAGTTGGTGGAAAATGCTGCAAAAATGGGAAATATTCTCGGTAAAAAACTTGAGGAGCTAAAAGAGGACCATAAATCTGTGGGAGATGTTAGAGGAAAAGGACTCTTCTGGGGAGTCGAGCTTGTTAAAGACAGAGATACTAAGGAACCCTTCGTTAGAAGAAAGGAAAAATTCGATCCTAATATTCTAAAGAGGGTCAGTGGCAAAGCAATGACCAGAAACGTCTATATTGTGAATGTAATAAACACATTAATTATCGCTCCTCCGCTGATTGTTAATGAGAAAGAGATAGATGAGGGTATTCAAGCCCTTGGAGAAGCTCTAGAGGTAGCCGATAAAGAGGCTAAGTAGTCATTCCATCATTTTCTTAAGTTTTTCAGTTCTTCTTTTTTTAACTCTAATCAGGTATTCACAACTATTTACAAGATCGGGTATAAGCTCTCCAGAACTTCCTTTAGTAGCTTCAAGAAAATGAATTATATTTTCTTCATTTTGAATCATCTTTCTAATGGATTCATTTAAAGACCCCGATTTTAGGACCTTCTCTACTTTGTAGTTTTCTTGGTTAATATTACTAGAGATGAATCCTACCTCAAATGCGTCTGTTACTCCAAGTCTGTAAGCTCTCTTCAACCTTTCTTTATTCTTGTTTGTTTCCTTAACAAAATTTTCAAATTGGTCAGCTTTTCTTGGGAAGTTTTCGGCCAGTTGTTGATAGTTTTCTTCCTGCTTTTCCTCCATCTTTGAATAATGTTCTATTATCTGGCTTACGGTTCGAAGCATCAAGGCCACCGCTGGATCACTACTTTATCCTCTGTGAAGAACCTGACTGCGTCCCTACCCTGACCATGGAGATCTCCAAAGAAGCTGTTCTTCATCCCGCTGAAGGGGAAGAACGCCATTGGTGCTGCTGTTCCTATGTTTACTCCAATATTTCCACATTCAACATTATACTGAAATTTCCTAGCTTCTCCTCCATTTCTAGTAAATATGCTTGCTGCGTTACCATATTCTGAGGAGTTCACCATCTCTATGGCCTCGTCAAGGTCGTCAGCTGTTAAAACACTCATCACTGGTCCGAATATCTCATCTTTCGCGATACTCATGTCCAATGATACATCAGTGAATATTGAGGGACCAAAGAAGTTCTTTTCAGGATAGCCAGAGCTTTCAAATTCTCTACCATCTAATTTCAAGTTGGCTCCTTCTTCAAGTCCAGACTCTATGTAGCTTACTACTCTTTTTTTCCTATGTTCAGCTTGGAGGGGTCCCATCTGGATTCCCTCTTCGAGGCCGTATCCGATCTTTATATTCTCCGCTGTTTCTTTTATGAGGTTCATAATAGACTCATTAAATGACTCATTTCCACCTGCAAGAACCAGGTTAGCTCCAGCCAAACATCTCTGCCCCGTGTTCCCGAAGAAACTGGACATAAGAGAGGAGACTGTTAAGTTCGGTTCAGCATCTGGGAGGACAACTAGGAAGTTTTTAGCTCCACATTGAGCCTGTACGCGTTTTCCACTTGCAGTTGCTTGTTTATAGATAACGTCTCTGCCAATCTTGGTTGAGCCTACGAAGCTGACTCCTTTTACATTGGGGTGCTTGAGGATCTCAGAGACTGGTTCTGCTTCGCCATTCACAAAGTTGATTACTCCCGGAGGGAAGCCAACCTCATCTACTAGCTCAGCAAGCTTCATCATACTCAGGGGAGTCCAAGGACTTGGCTTCACGATATAGGTATTTCCGGTAGCTACAGCATAAGGGAGAAACCATAAGGGAACCATGAATGGAAAGTTAAACGGAGCGACACATGCGAATACTCCCAGAGGTTGTCTAATAAGAATCTCATCAATTCCTCTGCTTATATCTTCTAAGTTATATCCCATCATAAGACTTGGTATACCTACCGCAGTCTCGACGTTCTCTATTCCTCTCCTTACCTCGCCACGAGCCTCATCTATGATTTTCCCATGCTCCATGGTTATTATCCGTGACAGTTCCTCAAAGTTCTCCTCAAGAAGCTGTACTAGTCTCAGCAGATAACGACCTCTGGTTAAAGGTGTGGTACGTCTCCAGTTTGGGAAGGCTAATGTTGCTGCTTCGACTGCTGCCTTAACGTCATCCCTATGCCCTACTGGTACGCGACCCAAGGAGTCTAATGTCGCGGGGTTAATGATCTCTCGTAAATCTGTTGATTCTGATTCTATCCATTCCCCATCAATATAGTTCTTAAGTTCTATCTCTTTCTTTATGGGTTCTTCAAGTACAACCATCTAATCACCATTCTTTCTCAGAATATTATGGCATAGTATATTGGGTTATCTATAAAATATACCTAGATAGAGTCTGCTTAGTGTTTAAGGAACTTTTCTACTCTGGGCCATACTTTGTCTACGTCAGTGAATTGCTCTAGGGGATTTAAGCCGTATATTATCTCCAACTCGATTCCTTCGTTTGATTTTATCTCATCAAGGTACCTTTCAGTCTGTTGAATTGTATCAGAATCACCTGAACCAACTACTATCAGTACGGGGCATCTTAAGTCCTCAGGATTTACGACCTCCCAGTTTGCCATCTGAGTAATTATATTGATCCATGAAGGAAGATGGTAATTTGAGACCCAAAACTTTTCCTGACTACTGAGAGAACTATAATCAAGTACACTGTGATGCTGTTCTTCGGCTAGGATCTTCCATCTTTCTCTAATTTTGGGGAGCTCTTCAACAAATGAGCCATAAACACTTGCACCCAGAGTATGACCGATGATTACTGTTTTATTTACCCTTCTAGACTTTGCTGCTATTGATTTTGCTATCGCACCACCAAAACTGAATCCAATTAATGAGAAATCTTCTACCCCACTTGCATCAGCAACCGAGTAGACATCCCATCGGAGATCAGCAATCCAGTAAGCATCAGGATCAAGTGGTTTATCACTCTCACCATTACCCCTCGCATCAATCGCTATCACTTTGAATCCTTTTAATTTATCAACCCATCCCTCGTCAAACCAGGCTTCTTTGGTATCACCACAGCCATGAAGGAGTATTATCGCAGGACCATCACCGTTTACTTTGTAAGCTATTCTGGTTCCGTCTTTTGATCTTGAGTATAAGGTCAAATAATATCGCTATTGATAATGTAACTTTAGTATTTGACTGGTTCTATTAGAAACCATATTGACCTTGACGGAAGTTTATAATTCTTTAATTTTTAGGATTATTTATCAGCATTTATATCTACCCATCTGTTCGATTCTAGGAAAATGGCTAAATGGATCAGTTGTTATGTAGTGGTTCTTCAGGATTCGATATTCTTAAGAGAAATTACTCAAGATCCATCCTTTAAAATATCCAGGGAATAACTCGTATGTCCATTAAGAAATCTACTATAATTTTCTTTCTCATTATTGCCATCCTTTCAATTACTGTGTTAATCATAATACAACCAAATAACATTGAAGGCACTCAAACAGTTAAAAACAGCTCAAATATATCCTTGCCTATAAATGAAAAAACTCTCATCAACGTAAGTGTGATGGTAATCTTCTGCATAGGTTTCACATTTACATTTATGATTGAAGGATTTCCTAACTTCGCACATACTGGTTATGCTGTAATTGGTTCAATGGTCAGCTTTTATTTGACGAGTTTCCTAAAAATTAATCCTTATTATACTTGGGTTTTTGCTACAGCTTTCGGTGGAATTATTGGAATAATACTTTACATCTTCATAGTAAGACCCATAAAACGTAACAGAGGGTACCAAGATATCACTCTAACTTTAACTTTTCTGGTAATCGCTCTAGTCATTCCATCTATAGCGAGCATTTTCAACTTTTGGGCAAGATTCTACGGTGATATACCAACTAGGGGTTACAATCTAAGAATATTTGATTTTGACTTTAGGGGAATTTCTGGCATAGCTATCATAAGTCCTGTAACCTGTATTTTGCTTATTCTCGTTTTACATTATTTTCTAACGGGGAATAAGATCGGGATTAGTTTACGGGCTACAGCTGAGGATGAGCGCCTTGCTGCCACCCTTGGAATTAATACTCTCAGGGCACATATTGTTAGTTGGTTCATAAGCGGGGCCTTGGCTGCTCTTGCCGGAAGCATTATGACTATTAGAGGAGGAATGGGATTAACTGGAGCAGATGATATGATAGTTAGTATTATGAGTGGGTCCATCCTTGGAGGCACCAGTAATATATACGGTGCAATAGTAGGTGGTCTTTTTGTCGCTCTTGGACAGGATATCTTGAAAAATATTGCTTTCACTTTTTTTGGTTTACCTGCTTTAAAATGGCAGGGACTTTTACCAATATTTTTCCTTGTATTTTCAATGACTATCTTTCCAAACGGATTGTTAAGTGGTAACAGTTCTAACTTACTGAGAATTAAAACAAATTTAGATAAATTATTTAAGAAAGATTAATTTACTCCAGTAGACATCTCATCATCTCTTTACCAAAATTCGCTCTGCATGCATCACACCTAATGCACTCTGCCTGAGCCTGTCCAATTTTCAGTTTTCTAACGAGATTAGGTTCTCGGATGAATGGCCGGCTCATGGAAATCATATCCACAAGATTCTCGTTTACTGCCTTCTCCATTGTCTCAAGATTTTGGAAACCATAGACTAGTGCCATTGGAGAGAATCCTACCTCTTCACGGATCTTACTAATATGTCCAGCGAAAGCAAGATCTCTGTAAGATGGATTTGGATGTTTCGCTCGTTCTCTCAGTTCGGTCATACGTCCTCTACCTCCTCCGCTAATTTCTATATGATCTATTCCTTTTTCTTCTAATTTCTGGCATACTTCAATACAATCACTTACTGTGAACCCGTTAGGACTGAAATCATCACAATTAATCTTAATGAGAACTGGTTCGTTTCCGACTCTTTTTCTCACCTCATCGTATACCTCGAGTACAAACCTCATTCTTTTCTCTAGATTTCCCCCATACCTGTCTTCCCTCTTGTTAACAAGTCTACTTAGGAACTGGCTTACGAGGTATCCGTGGGCTCCGTGGATCTGGACTCCATCGAACCCTGCTTGCATGGCCCTCTCGGCTGCATCACCATAAGCTTTAACAATTTTTTCGATTTCACCCAACGTAAATTTTCTACTAACCCAGTCATCCTCAGCGTAGACGCTGGGACCTGATCTGTCATTCTTGTGGACTACTCCTGCGTGGTTTATCTGGGCGACGATATGCCCACCATGCTTGTGAACAGCATTAGTTGCCTCTCGAAGTCGGGGTATGTGCTTATCATGGCTTATCCCAGCCATTCCGACATGTGCCTTTCCCTCGTCCTGGACATATAGATGACCTTTTACTATTAGACCTATCTCCCCCTTGCTTAAACGTTCATAAAGTTCTATTATAGGATCTCTGAGGACCCCCTCATCATCAGCATAAGCGCTTGTTGTTGCGCTCCGCATAAACCGGTTTCTTATCTCAAGGTCTCTAATTTTAAATGGCTCAAACAGGATAGACATAACAAGCAAGATACGTTTGCTACTTAGTAACTTTTCGAAAGGCATCGTTAATTAACCAAGAACCTATAATAAACCCGATATCAATGAATGAAATTAGGCTTTTAGAAGGAGAACAAAAGATATTTTTCAAAGCAGGAGGAGAATGGTGCTACCTTTGGACGCCACAAGATTTCAGATTGGGTAATCCCGTTCCCTTAGTAATCCACCATCATGGAGCTCGGGGATACGTAAAAGATGGTGAAGCGGACTGGATAGATACACCCTCTAAAAAGGCTTTTCTAGATGCAGTTATGAGAGGCGCTGGATGTGTAATAGCTGGAAGTCATGCTTGTGGAGACCATTGGGGAAATAGTTGTGCTGTGGATGCTAACAATGCTCTTTTGAAGTTAATTGTAGAAACTGAAGGTATAGACACGGATAGACTTGGATTGATGGGAGGAGGACTGGGCGGTGCATTAATCTGGAACTCTGTGCTCGGACCCATGATGGGAAAAGTAAAAGCAGTGGCAGTAATGCAGGCTGTAGCTAATCTATCAGATGTAATAAAAGCGGGAAAATTTAAGGAACCTTGCTTAAAAGCATATAACATCTCACCTGATACTATTAACGAAGAAGCAATAGAGAAAATAAAAAGCCATGATCCAATGAAAAAGCTCCAAGATCTAAGTAAAGGTGACCCTCTACCAAAGACGGCTATCTATCATGGATCCAAGGACAAGAACATACCAGCTAAAACCCATGCAATCCCTCTCGCCAAAGCCCTAGGAAACGCGGGAGCAGATGTAAAACTAGAGATATTTGGAGATGTGGAACACAATGTATATGCAATGGGTGAAGAAATGGAGAAAAGGCTTGAGAATTTCTTCAAAGCCCTTAATAAATAAGTGATAAATTATCCTAAGAAACCTGGTGTAGTAAATGGTTGAAAATGTATTAATTATCGGAGGAGTAGCTACTGGGCCTAAAGCTGCAGCTAGACTGAGAAGGCTAGACAATGAAATGAAAATAACTATAGTTGAGAAAGGGGACCTAATTAGTTATGCAGGTTGCGGGATGCCATTTTATATTGGTGAAGTAGTAAAAGAATATGAGGATCTTTTAAAAACATCCACAGGGGAGATACGGGATGTTGAGTATTTTACAAGTACAAAAGATATAACAGTTCTTGACCGCACAGAGGCAATAAGAATCAATAAAGAAGATAAGAAGGTAACAGTTCTAGATCATAGAACAAGGGAAGAAAAAGACCTAGAATATGATAAACTTGTTTTAGCTACCGGAGCCAGTCCTTTCGTACCTAAGATGGAGGGTATTGAATTAGATGGAGTCTACCGTTTATATAATCCATATCATGCTAAAGTCATAAAAGAAGCAATTGATTCTTGTACTAATCCATGTAAAGTAGCTGTAGTTGGCGGAGGCTTAATAGGTCTTGAGACTTGTGGAGCGTTCATCGAAAGAGGCTGTCAAGTATCTATATTTGAGATGATGCCTAATTTAGCTCCTAATTTACTGGATACTGAGATAGCGCTTCTATTGGAGAAGTACTTGAAAGAAAAAGGTGTTAATATCATTAAGGGTAGCCCTGTAAGTCGTTTAATTGATGATGGTAATGGAAAGGTTGCTGGAGTTGAGACAGCTGATGGTAGAAAAGTTGAGGCAGATTTTGTACTTGTCGCCATTGGAGTCAGGCCGAATACTAAACTCGCGGTTGAAGCGGGATTAGAGACAGGACCTACTAGAGCCATTTCAGTTGATGAATACCTTAGAACGAGTGCCCCTGATATCTATGCTGGTGGTGACTGCGTTGAGTGTACCAATCTGGTTTCAGGAGAAAAGACTTATGCTCCAATGGGTAGCACAGCAAATAAGCACGGGAGAATAATCGCTAACAATATCTATGGAATGGGAGAAAAATTTTCTGGTATACTTTCTACTGCCGTCTTTAAGATTCTTGATTATAATTGTGGTTCGACGGGAATAACAGAGAAACGTGCAAAGGAGCTCGGCTATGAGGTTGTAACAAGTCTCTGTCCTAAGTTCGATTACAGTCACTATATTCCAGGTTCAAAGATGTTTATCATCAAACTAATAGCAAACAAGTCTGGTAAGCTACTAGGCTGTCAAATTGTTGGTGAAGGAGAAGCATGTATGAAGCGCATCGACGTCGCAGCCACGGTACTAACATATGGTGGTAATGTTAAGGATATAGCGGATCTTGATTTAGCTTATGCGCCTCCATACAGTACTGCCATCGATGCAATAGCTCATGCTGCTAATGTAATTCGTAATAAGAACGATGATCTCGCGCATGGAATTGACCCTATAACTCTAAAAGAAAAGATAGAGAAAGGCGAAGATTTCATATTAATCGACTGCAGGGGACGACCATCATACGAAGCTAGCACAATTTATACGGAACAAACAATCAATATGCCTCTATCCGAAATAAAAAAAGGATATGAAAAGCTACCCAAAGACAAAGATATCATTTTCTTCTGCAATACCAGTATTACGGCCTATATTGCTGAAAGAGTGATGAGAAATATAGGTTATTCGAACGTTAAATTCTGTGATGGAAGCCTCAAAGCTTGGCCTTTCTCCACAGATCTCCTAAATAAAGACTAGAACCCAATTTCTTCCCTTATTTTTAATGCTATTTCCTCAAAATATTCTTTTGATTTTTTTGAAAAATTTTTTCTCCCACTTATCCAAATGGGTTCATTTTCATCTCGGGGAATAATATGAACGTGAATATGGGGTATTATCTGTCCTGCTTCCCTACCATTATTAATTCCAATGTTTGCTGAAGAAGTGCTCATTGCTTTTTGGATCGGTCCAACAAGTTCTCTAACAGTTTTGAATAAGGCAATTGAATGTTCCTCAGGTAAGTTTTCCAATTTAGTCTCGTGTAGCTTGGGTACAATTAAGGTATGACCGTTGGAAATTGGATTTATATCAAGAAAAGCTATGGTTAACTCATCCTCATAAATTTTGTACGCATTAGATTTTCCTTGGATAATCTGACAGAAGATGCAGCTCATGATAATATGTCTTCTATTACAAATTATTCAATTTGTCTATTCTTAATAAATTCCTTATTCATTCTTACAAAAACTTGTTTATATTTATATTATACTAGAAATTTTCTTGGATCGAAGGATTCTTCTTCCGCTATGGGTATGGCTTCTATACGTTTAACTGCGCGTAGAATATCTGTGTAGCTTATATATCCGACAATTTCTGAGTCTACCACGGGGAGTGTATTACGATCCGTCTCCAGCATTAAAGTTATGGCGTCTTCCAGAGGGGTATTGGGTCTAACTAAAATCATATTTTGATCAGTAATTTCTCCGATAAATGTATCGTTTGGATCAGACTCTGTCTTTATCAAATACCGAATTATATCGCGATATGTAACCGCCCCAAGTGTTTTCCGATTATTTGTAACCAGTAAGTTTTCGATGGCAAACTCTATCATGACCAAGGCTGCTTCTCTAACAGTATAATTCTCATCTACTGTAACAGGATCTCTTTTCATAATATGGCGAACACGGGGTATCAACTATAATTCCACTCTAAATTCTAGGTTTTTCATCAACTCTTTGTAACGATTTCTTATGGTTACTTCAGTTATCTGAGCTATCCGAGCTATTTCTCCTTGGGTACGATGTTCCTCCATTAACCTGCATGCAATATATATACAAGCGGCTGTCACTCCCTCAGGAGCTTTTCCTATAGTAAGTTTCTGAGACTCAGCTATCTCGAGAATCCTCCGAGCTTTCTGTTCCGTTAAACCACTTATTCGTAACTTTGAGACATAATTTGAGATAAGATTGTCTCTATCAACCTGAGGAACATCGGTTTTTAGCTCATTATAAAGGAATCTATAATTCTTTGCAGCTTCTTTACGGCTTATATTAGCTGCATCAGCCACATCCTCTAGACTCCTGATTAGCGTACATTGTCTACAAGCGGTGTAAACACTGGCAGCTACCAGACCTTGTATCGTCCTGCCTTTGATAAGTTGATTCTGTACGGCACGACGGTAAATCATGGCGGCTGTTTCAGCTACATTCTTTGGCAGATTTAGCTGGTTGGTGATCTTATTTAGTTCGCTTAGAGCTTGTGTAAGATTTCTCTGGACGCTGTCGCTGCTACTTGTGCGTCTCTGCCATTTTCTTAAACGATATTGTCTTCTTTGCTCCTCAGCTGTTAATCTTCTTCCTGTTCCATCTAGGTTTTTCCAGCTTATGGCTGTGCTTAACCCTTTATCGTGTATAGTCAGTGTCAGTGGTGCACCAGTCCGTGTCAAGTCCTGGTGTTGTTGAAGGTTGAACGCTCTCCACTCAGGACCTCTATCTATAGAATTCTCTTTAAGAACAGTGCCACAATTTCTGCACACCATTTCCCCTGTGTGCTGGTCTGTGATCAAGTCCTCAGAACTGCATTCCGTGCAAATTAACTGCTGTACTGACATCTTTTCCACTGTGGGAAATGATCTACATTATGTTGTCTATATTATTGTGTATGTATCTTGGATCTACAATATTTATAAAACATTAAGGGTTGTAGGAAGACTTGTTTAGAGTTCTAACTCGAATTTTTCTTCCGTAAGAACCCTTCCCCAGATTTCATGAGTATTACGTTCCTTTAACCTGAACCCCATAGTCTCATATATGTGACGAGCTGCATTAAGTTCAGAGACTGTCCATAGGAATATTGCCTCATAGTTTTGTTCTTTACAGAATTCCACTGCCCAATCAACAAGTTTTCTTCCTAAGCCTTTTCCCCTAACCTCTGGAATTAATATGAGCCATCTGAGTTGTGCTTTTTCTTCGTCTGCTTCTACGATAGCGACGGACCCAACTATGGTATCATTTTTTTCTAATATACGGATTCCTTGTCTCGGATTATCGATACATAACGCGAAATCATAAAGAGGCTCAAAAACGTATTTCTCGAAAGTTATATCGAATCCATGCTCCCTGCCATATATGGAGCCATGAAGATATGTTATATATCCAAGATCCCCTGGTCTTAAAAAAGGCCTCAAATTGTAACCTGTAGGAAGCTCTATCATATTCTAGATACTTTTTCAATGGAATTTAGAAATTTTTCTAAGACTCAATTTTTTGCAGCTTGAAATATTAAGATACCCAAACTATGGAAATCATGTGGAAAAATGGGAAAAAATAATAAACTAGTTTCTGAAGGCCGGTGGGGTTTTGATATCTTTCCACCTTCTTATGAACTCTGCGAGAAATACAATTCTCTCCTCGAAGCGTCGTCTGTACTCCTCGGGGTCAGCTTCTCTGGGATCATTCTTCCCGTAGACACCACTGCTGGTGAAATCATCTGTATTTGTTTGACTGCATGCTCCCCATAACTGAGAGACTAGCTCATAATCTTCTCTATCAGGGTCCAGGAACTCCAATAACTTAGGCTGGACTTTGAGAGTAACCTCCCAATCATCAAGACTCTCCATATCAACAAGCTCTGGGAACAAAGCAAGAGCAGCACTGGTCTCGGTTGGCCCACTGTGAACATCCCAGTGAGTTTTCCTGCGTTTATCCATCTTCTTTGCTAACTCTGTATCCGAAGGCCCAGTTGGAGCAGCCACCATTACACCATATTCTCTCTTTGCTAACTGAATGACGAGGTTCATTATGTTCCTGTTTCCCCCATGACCGTTGATGAGTAGGAACCGCCTAATACCATGTTGATCTAAAGAACCAATTGTATCCATCAATACGCCAGTCAGTGTATCCCAGCTGAAAGTAATGGTGCCTGGGAATCCCATATGATGAGGACTATAGCCAGGAAAACAGGGATGAACAGCAACACTATTGGTGCGCTTAGCAACCTCATGAATATAGTGTTTTACAGCTAGGGAATCCATTCCTAAAGGCAGATGGGGTCCATGTTGCTCAATGGATCCTATTCCGATTACTATTATTGGATGTTTTTCATTCTCCATCCACTCAACAAACTTTGGGCGAGTCAACTCATGAATCCAGAATTTAGATAACTTTCCTTTATCAGACATAGAAATCTATTATTATTAGATCTGATATCGAATAAAATAACTGCGAAAAAAGAGATATCTTCGGATTTTACAATATTTTGTACTTACATGATTTTAGACGACCTTAAAATTTCGTTATTTTTTTCGTTAAATTATGACCAATCTTAAAACTAAATATATGTCACTAATATAGAATTGTGTTACATCAAATCTTTTAATTTGTATAGGTAGCTGCATTCATGACAAGACTAGAAACAATTTTTTACATCTTCTATTATGCGTATATATCATTAGGAGCAGGCTATTTTTTGAGAAGATTATTAAAACGTGAACTTGATTTTGAACTTTAGTTATTTCCAGGGTATTTCCTAATAGTAAATAATGGGCAAATCATCTTAAACATCGAAAACAATGTACTAACATGAAATTCCCTACTTTCAAGGATATTATTGCAGCTCAACAAAGAATAAGTAAATTTTTAGATTATACTCCTCTGCATAGTTATCCTTTGTTGAATAAGTTCTTAGAGACTGAGGTATACGTGAAGCATGAAAATTTTCAACCTACAGGTGCTTTTAAGATTCGTGGAGGACTTAATTTAATCAGTCAGTTATCAATCGAAGAGAAGAAAAGGGGAGTAATTACAGCATCCACTGGAAACCATGGACAAAGCATAGCGCTCGCTAGTAAAATATTTGGAGTTAAAGCCAAGATTTGTGTTCCGGAGAATAGCAACCCTGTGAAACTGGCTGCCATGCATCACTACGATGCTGAGATAATAGAGTTTGGCAAAGATTTTGATGAAGCCAGGGTAAATGCGGAGAAACTCGCTGAAAAACATGGCTACCGATACATCCACAGCGGAAATGAACCACTTCTGATAGCAGGTGTTGGAACAATAGGTTTGGAAATTTTACAACAACAACCAGATGTAGGAGTAATAATCAGCCCAGTAGGAGCAGGGACTGGGTGTGGTGGTACTGCAATAGCTGCAAAAAGCATTGATCCTGAACTAGAAATGATAGCTGTGCAGGCTGAGAAAGCTCCTAGTGTCTATCAGAGCTGGAGGAGTGGAAAGTTAGAGTCAACGGATTCAGCTGAGACCATGGCAGACGGATTAGCCACAAGACAGGCTTTTAATCTACCTACAGATATACTTCGTGAATGGGTCAATGAATTTTACCTAGTGACAGAGAAAGAAATTAAACAAGCTATCAAAACTTACCTAAAACTCTGTCACACAGTAGCTGAGGGTGCAGGAGCTGCACCTCTAGCAGCAGCAATTAATATGAAAGAAAAAATGAAGGGAAAAAAAGTTGCCCTTGTCCTCAGTGGTGGAAATCTTGATTATAATACACTAGAGAACATAATAAAGAATTTATAAAGTTGAGAAAAATGAACGAAACTCTAGAGAAGATCATCGAAGCCGCTACCAAGGAGATAAGAGACCGTGAAAAAATTAGAGATGAAGTATTTAGCAGAGCTCGTAGAGTTCGCATGCTATCAAAACAAGCAATACAATATCTACATAGTAATGAGCTAGAGAAAGCAGATAACAACCTAGAAGAAGCCTCAACGTTACTTGGAGAAATAATTGATTACTCAAAAAATCATGAAGAGGCGAGTTTCTTTAACCAAGTCGAAGATGCCAGGCAGGAGTTTGCAGAAGCTTCTATACTCTTCTCAATCAACAAAAAAGAAAAAGTTCCATCCCCCGAGACTCTAAATATTCCTTATACCGACTATCTTCTTGGATTAGCAGACGTCCCTGGAGAATTAAGACGCCAGATATTAAATCAGCTTCAACAGGATTTTATAGAAAATGCTAGAAATAATTTTGAAGTTATGGAGGAAATTTATCTAAAACTTACTGCAATGGAAGAGGGAAGTTTGCTCCTTAAAGGAATGAGAAGGAAGATGGATATTATTAGAACAATTAATGAAAAGACTCTAGCGGATATTACTAACCATTTGAGCCGACAAAGACTCATAGAGAAACTTGATGAATTCACAAGAAAATTGGGTTAATTTTTCAAGTTTAAAAGCTATTGAACATTCTTTTTCTTATGACCCTCGATAGATCCAGTCTTCTATCAGATATTAGAAAATTTTTCATCAATACAATTTTTGATGCTACATTTACGGTTATGGGTATTATTTCCGGCTCCGCATTTACAGGGGATGCCAAGACAGTTTTAATAACATTATTCACCAGTAGTGTAGCTTTAGGTATCTCCTCAGGGGTCAGTGTTTATGAAGCTGAGACTTTGGAAGAGGAAAAACGTATAGAAGAATTAGAGAAAGCCTTGATCACTGACCTCGAAGACACAGTGTTAGAAAGAAACATCAGTAAAAGAGCCAAGATGGTGTCTATTGTAATCCTAGTTACTCCTTTAATACCAAGTATTATCACAGCAATACCACTCTTTGCCAGCTTTTTTGGGGTTTTAGAATTAAGGCAGGCTGCCTTTATTTCAATAGCCTTAGCCCTCAGCACTCTTCTGGTAATTGGTACACTTATGGCTACTGATGGTATAAAGGCTAGACTACTTAAGGGCTTGCGAATGGCATTTTTTGGGGGAATAGCATTCCTGATTGGCTATACCTTAGAGAGCTTACTTTAAGTGAATTAGTTAGTTTTCTCATATCATTTATATCTAATCAATGCAATTAATGCTTGCTAGGCAGGAAGATTGAGACTATTGTGTATATTAGGCTAATTATACTAACACCCGAACTTCGTCTAGTTGATTCTATGGAGGAAACAAGTTGAGTAAACATCCTATTCAGATCTATGATACCATGAGTAAACGGAAAAAACCGTTTATCCCCCTAAATCCGCCTTATGTAACAATGTACGTATGTGGCCCAACAGTCTATGGTGAACCCCATATTGGTAATCTAAGAACATTTACTAGTGGTGATCTTATCCGAAGATGGCTCGAGTACCGTGGTTACCTTGTTAAATATGTTATGAATATTACAGACATAGAGGATAAGACTATCAGAGATAGCGGTAAGGCTGGAAAAACCCTCAAAGAGTTCACTGACTATTACACAAAAATATTCTTAGAAAGCATGGATAAACTGAACAACAGGAGAGCAACCGCACACCCAAGAGCCACAGCTTATGTACCAGAAATGATAGAATTCATAAAACAGCTGGAAGAAAAGGAAATCGCATATGAGGCTTCCGACGGAGTTTACTTCAACATAGACAAGTTCCCGGATTATGGGAAACTTAGTAGTATAGATATTGAAAAGACGGAAAAGACCCAAAGAGTAGCTCAGGACGATTATGATAAGGAAAATGCTCAGGACTTTGCTCTATGGAAAAAATCAACAGAGGAAGAAATTGAGAGAGGAATCTATTATGAATCACCTTGGGGCAAAGGACGCCCAGGATGGCATATCGAATGCAGTGTTATGAGCAAAGAATTACTTGGAGACACAGTTGATATCCATGCTGGAGGAGAAGACCTAACTTTTCCACATCATGAGAATGAAGTAGCTCAAACAGAGAGCCTGACTGGGAAAAAGTTTGTCAGATACTGGCTCCACATGAGGTTCTTAATGATAGGTGGAGGGAAGATGAGTAAAAGTTTAGGTAACTATGTTAGCTTCGAGGATATACTCGAGAAGCACTCTTCAACTGCTTTAAGGTATTTTTATATAAGCACCCAGTACAGACGCCCTCTTAATTTCAATTTGCAAGCAATAGAATCAGCCGAGAACACTGTAGAGAGAC
Organism: uncultured Candidatus Bathyarchaeia archaeon; assembly: GCA_964559475.1. Lineage (GTDB taxonomy): Archaea > Thermoproteota > Bathyarchaeia > TCS64 > TCS64 > RBG-16-57-9. The sequence goes on from CAZLHX010000003.1 coordinate 24,795, forward strand.
TTGAGAATACTCTAAACTTGATTGATCAAGGAATGAAGGGTCCAGATGATAATCTTGACTACGGGGAAAGAGAAGATAGTCTATTGAAAACGATGATAGAGAAGAAGAAAAAATTCATAGAAGCAATGGATAACGATTTTAACACGCCTGTTGCCTTAGGTAACATACATGCGATCAGGGATGCTATAAATGATTATCTAACTTTAACACCAAATAAAGGGGTTTTATCAGAAGCATCAGTTACATATAGAGAACTATTGAATGTTCTAGGCTTATTCGAAGATAGAGGCATCAAGAGTGATGAGATTACTGAGGACCTAATCACAACCATTATCGAATTTAGAAAACAGCAGCGAGAATCTAAAAACTACGAAATAGCAGATCAGATACGAGATCAACTTCAAGAGATCGGAATAGAGCTTCAGGATACTTCAGAAGGTACAAACTGGAAAATTTCTAGATAAAAACCCCTTTTTCAGAAGCAAACTAAAATTCCCGTAGGGTAATATAACGGTATATGTTTAAAGAATTTTCAGATAAGAAACTTGGAGCATTGAACTGGCTAAATAAACATCAGGATGAAATGTTTAACGCCAGTGATACTATTTTTAAATGGGCAGAGCAAGGGCTCAGGGAATATAAGAGCAGTAGATATTTGGCAGATCTTCTTCTTGAAAATGGCTTCGATACAGAGAGGGGAATTAGCGGAATGCCCACAGCATTCAAAAGCGAGTAGGGTTCCGGTGGACCAATAATCGGGTTTTTCGATGGTATGGATTGTCTACTCGCATGGCATCTAGGAGGCCCAACCACCGTCTTAGGTGAAATCTGGCCTAGAACTTACAAAAGCATGTCTTTTACATTTAAAGTTACATCAGCTGCTGAAGGCCAGAGTGGTGCAGTGACTTATCCGGGTGCTCTTGATGCTGCTGTTCTCATGTATAACAATTTTAACACTATGAAGGAGCATATGCCTGCGTTAATGAGAAGGGGTGGAAGTATAAACGAGTTTATTATGAATGGGGGTCAATGTACAGTTGCAAATCCAGTTTTAAGTCAGTTAATCTATGCGTGGAGAAACAGTAATTTGCGTGATCAAGAAGATGTGGGAGACGTTTTGGTTAGATGTGCGAAGGGTGCAGCGCTTGTGGCTGACTGTGATGTTGATATCAGGACTCTTATAGCTGTACGTAGCGGTTTACCTAACCAAGTTCTGATGGAGGTCGTATGGAAGCACCTTAACGAGATTGGTCCACCAGATTATACTGAGGATGATAAAAAATTCGTGAGAAGTATCCAGAAAAACCTTGGAATTGAACCCATGAAAGAACCTCTTTACACAGAAATCGCTCCACCAGAAAAAGCATACAGTAAATTTCATCCAGCCGACGGTGTAAATGAGTTCACATGGCACTACCCTACAGCACGCCTTTACGTCAGTAAATCCATGAACCCTGTCCAAGAGAAAAGCTATCCCAGATGGACCTCAAGTGCACTTTGTGGGATGGGAGTAACCCATAGGATGGGTGTGTGTGCTGCTCAGATTCTGAGTACAAGTGCTGTAGAATTAATATTGAATCCAGAAATTCTTGACAGAGCTTGGATAGAATTCAGAAAACGTAAGAAAAATCATAAAGAAGACCCATTATTACCCTCAAGACTCAAACCACCAATTGAGCTACGATGGCCAGAGTGGGTTTCAAGACCGGGAGACGAGTGGTGGATCCCATCAATATAGACTAGTTAATCTAATCTTATCTAAGGGTTTAAGAAGAACCCTCCACTCTACGCGATGATGATCTCTGAAGGCATATACCAGCTGGAAATACCAATGACGCGAAACCCTCTAGGAAAGACTTACAGCTATTTATTACTTGAATCAAAGACCCTCATAGATACTGGGGTACCAACAGAAGAAGCCTACAGTGGATTACAAAGAGAACTCAAAAAATTTGAACTCCGACCACAAGATATCAGGCGAATGCTCATCACCCATCTTCATAACGACCATGTTGGACTAGTCGACATTTTATCAGATTATGGAACTGAGATATGGGCAAGCGAAGCCGCCGAAAAAAGAGAGGAACAATTCTCCAAACAATGGGACAGTCTGTATGAATTGGTAAGAGAGGAAACCAAAACATTCGGAGGAGAAGAATATCTAAACTTTGTGGATAACTACAAATTCGCCTTCAAGAGACGTTATGAAAGATTACCCATTGATAGAAAAATTAAAGATGGTGAGAATATCAATCTTGAAGAAATAAATCTAAGAGCAATATGGACGCCAGGCCATTCGCCAGAACACATGGTTTACTACAGTGAAGAAAAGAAACTACTCTTTAGTGGAGATCATGTATTACCCAAAATTACCAGCCATATCTCTCTTCACAGCTATGAAGATAGAGATCCTCTCCACGAATATCTTGAAAGTTTAAAAAAAGTAGAAAAACTAGGAGTATCCACGGTTTTACCAGGGCATGAATGGGTTTTTAGTAATCTAAGTGAACGAGTTGAAGAACTACGAAATCATCATAAAAAACGACTCAATGAAATAAAGGATACATTAAAAGAGGGAGAGAAAACAGTCTATCATATAGGAAGGAAAATTCATTGGGACAGCCGCCCATGGTCCGAGATGGACTTTTGGACGAAACGTATGGCAGCAGCTGAAACTTATGCACACCTGATTTTCCTCAGAAACAAAGATGAAATATTAGAAAAAGAAAAACAGGGAATCCTTTACTATAACCTTACCTAGCTTGAATATAACCCCTCACAGAGACTGTAAGGGGGTGGGGGAGAATAATTTATCTCCAGATCTTTATTCCTTTCTCGTGAAGATATTGAGCTGCCAGGTCAGCGATATCTGGACCTTTGAAGGGTATCTTTAATGCTTTTACATGGGACATAATTTCCATATAGTTAATCTCCATAGGCTCATGTTTATCTGTAAACTCATCAAGGATAGTTTGGGCAACCTCTTCTGCAACTCTGAATTTTGGGCTTAGCATTCTATAATGGTGTTTCAATGCATTGCTAACTTCGTCAGGAGATGCACTTTCAAGTGCCCAAACTGTAGGACGGGGGCCTCCTTTACTACGTTTTACTTTACTGACTTTTAGAGCAGGTACAACGATGCCCATTGCTCTTAGTCGTTTAAGAGCTCTATAAACTGTTGCTTCTGGCATGTTTAGTTCACATTGTAGTACCCAGGCTGTTGAGGCTCCATGAAGACAGAAATACAGAAAAGTCTCGCTTACACTGCTACTGCTAAATATCTTCTCACTAAAATTCATCAATTCTTGGATGTTTTTTAATGTCGTCGCCAAGTCATTTTTTTCATTTAATAATAATAATTTACGGAAAATTTCTACATATTTTGTAAATTTTGTCCCTTCCGACTGGGATCTTTTTATCGATTGTTTTTTATCTCTGGATTTACTATTATCTAGGGCTACCGTGTTTGGCATCTAATCTAACTCCGGATCCCCGAATTGGGGCAGAATGTTTACAGGAACGATAAGCTTATAAGATTACTTGTTAACATGTAAACAAGTAAACAAATAAACACGTAAACAGGAGAAACTGTAAACATGCCCCGCAAAACCGTTGCTATTCGAGGTCTGGATACCGAGTTATATCATGAGGTATTTAGTTTAGCAAAGAAAGATGGTAAACGGGTTGCAGATGTTGTAAATAAGGCTCTTGAAGAATTCATAAATGGGGACTATGATGAACCTAATTCATTCTATGATCAGGCAGCTAACTCCGGAATAGATTTTATATTGACTATAGATGATGAAGGTGAAATATTTCTCAGTAAAGAGGATATCAAGGAAATAGCCTCAGAAATGGGTCCTTTTGGCATTGAAAGCTCTGGGACCATTATTTTTGAGAAAGACGTAGATAAAAATGCCTTAAACAACGTAAAAAGCATTGTAGTAAAGTCAGGTACTGTAAAGGTCCCTAGGAAGGCCTACGCGCAATTCCTAATAAAGTGCAAGATCCAAGGTAAACTCGATAAGTATTGAGTCTCAAGTATACGGTAGCAGGGGTTCAAGACGGTAGTTTTGAGGATTTTCACCGCGGAACATCGAGCACTAGGCAGTACACGACTTTATGTTGTGCTACCCTTAAAGGGGAGATAATAGTAGGTGTAAATGTTGATCATATTTTAGTTGATGGGTTAGACTCTACAAAGGTATTGTTAAACAATTTAGGAAAAACTGAAATAGATGCATTAATTTTGGGAGGGGTCACATTTGGAGGATTCAATGTAGTTGATGTTGAATATGTTTACAAGAGAGGGAGAATTCCAGTAATAGTTTACAGTGGATATTATCCAGACATGGAAGCCACGAAAAACGCGCTTCGTAAACATTTCTCTGACTGGAAAATTAGATGGGAAAGATATGAAAAACTTGGAGAGATTTTTAAATTTGATTCTGGGTTTTTCCCTCCAATATTTTTTGAGTATTTTGGATGTTCAAAAAAACTTGCTGAAAAAATTTTAATGGAACAGTCAATCACATGCAGGATCCCTGAAGCAGTGAGGGTTGCTGACATAGTTGCCAAAGGAGTTAGTTCAATCTTTCAAAATCAAGGGGAATATTCTGATGAGTCATTAGGTTAAATACAGAGACTAATCCAGGGGTAGGTTTTAGTTTCATTCTCTTCTGGAACGGAGTCTGATCTTGAAAACTACCACTGCTGATCAATGTGATACCTTTGTATTTTTTAGACTCATATATATGAACATGGCCCATTGCCATTACATCGGGTATAGATCTGATTACCAGCCTGTCAATTCTTTCAGGAGCTATGGGAGTTGTTTGCCCATAAATAGGAGCCAACAATCTACACCTTAACATGAGTTCAACACCGGTGATAGGGTGATGAAAATCATGTCCAGGAGTTGAACTTAGAATGTCATCCAGACCTTTTCCATGAGCTAACATAATCTCAACACCATGAAGCTTGAAGGTACATGGATTTGGTAGCAAATGGATCCTAGGGTCTTTGTATAATTCTGGTGCATATTTTTCTGGTATGGGGGGCTGCGGTAAACTTCTTCGAACTGCGTCGTGATTACCCGGAATGATAATTATTTCAACATATTCCGGTAGGTTTGATAATAGTCTCGCTGCTTCTCTATACTGCTCTCTTTGTGTTGAGATTAAGAGTTCATTGATCTGATTGGGGTATATTCCAATCCCATCCACAAGATCACCGGTAATAATAATGTACTTTACTTTGGAGGCAAGATTTCTTGAAGGTTGAGGGCCTAGCTCTAGATTCATCCATTTTACGAATTTCTCGAATAGATCATCTCTAAACCATCTACTTCCTACATGAATATCACCTACAAAGATGGCGCAGACATCCTCATCAGATCTGTTTGAGTTACGCATTGGTACGTCAGGCCAAATTAATTCATTTGCGATGAAGAGATCCTCTCTGTATTTGAATCCCTTAAAACATAGAACTTGATCTTCTAAAATTTCAAGTCCTTGTTCAATTAATTCTTTACCGGAAACCAGTACTGTAATTTGACTATTCTGGTCTTCAAGATCGATGAATAGACGATCTCCTCGTGCGTTCTTGTTTGATACTATTCCTATAGTCTTCATGTTTGATTTTATAGGAAGTTTCAAGGCTTGGGAGAGAGGTATTGAGTCTCTGACATCCACTCTTTGTTTTAAGATGTTTTCAATTTGAGTAAAACGGCTGTTAAAATAGTCAATATAACCATCTACATCTCCGGAAGGTTTTGATTCTTCATCTGGCAGCACATCAATATCAGCTGTGATCTTTTTTGCGTAAGGAAATTTTTCAGATTGAATAGTAGTCTCTTTTGTGCCTGATGAAGCTTTTTCAAGCATTGTGGTATCAATTAAGTATAATTCTGGGTTTTCATTAACGGTTAGGAGAACTTTTTCTATTATTTTATCGGCTTCTGTTATGGGCATCTCTTGTAGTATTATGAAAGCCTCTGGGCTTATCTGGTAGCCTTTATCCAGTAATTGGCTTAGTAGGGTGTGGAGTTCTGACTGCATTAAGGGCCTTTACTTTGCTTTTAATATATAATCTACTCTGGGTGGTGCGAATGTTTCTATAATTACTGCTGGTTCGTCTCCAGTAGTCTCAAATTTATGTTCTTCGTTTGGAGGAATAAACCATGCAGCCCCTGGCTCAGCTGAAACCCTCTTGTCTCCGCTGGTAAGTTCACCTTTTCCAGAGATTAATGTCCCCATCTGTTCTTGAGGATGTCCATGCCAATCAACAACTGCTCCCGGTTGTATGACTATATGGCACATGCTTGCATACATTCCATTACCAATGATACTAATCTTAACTCCAGGCACAGGCTCAAATCGAGGAGCCTCTTCCCATGTCGTGTCTTGCATATCTCCATTAATGAACACAAAAATATAAGAATTAAACTAGCTTCTCAGTGTTTTTTGTTCCTTAGTATCCAATAAAATATCCTTGATCTCAGGGCGTATATAATATCTATATGGCATGCTAGAGGTGTTTCTATCAATGAATCCTTGGTCATACAACTTTTTTAATAGACGTGCAGTGTGCTCTCTAGTCTTATCTATGTTTTCCCGTATCTCTGGAACAGTTCCTTCTCTCATATCAACTATTAATCTGAGAACTTCAATTTCAGTATCTGTTAGCTCTTTAAAAATATCTTCCTCTTGAACAGGAATAGGTGCATCTACCTCAATATTTTTAGGTATAATTACTGGCCTTGGCGCCTCGGAGATCTTTTTTACTTCTCGTCTTAAACCATCTAGACTTGATTCAATTTGATCTATTCTACCTTCGACGTCTTGAATCTTTTTTAGACTTTCACGGGTATTCTTAGAACTTTCTTGGGTGGATTTTATGGCTTCACTTGAAATATATCTGGCTTGATTTGTGTCCCTTTCAAGCTTATCTATATCATTTTCAAGCCTCTGAACCTGACGAGTGAAACTAAAAGTTATGTTCCTCACGGATTCTTTGCTGTCTTCATATTCACTCTGTGCCATCTTAATTCTCTGATAAAAAATCCAAGATGCAATTAATGTTACAAGGAATAAAGCCATTGTCGTGAAGACTAGAGCCATGCTGTTCATATTTTTGTAGTATTCTCTCCTAATTACAGTTTCGAAAAAATAAACAATCAGATGATATTAAATTTGTTAAAAAAATATCAAATTATTTAAAAGAACCTATTTTGCACTACTTAGGTTTAAAAGAAACAGTTCATATGAAGCTTGAACTCATTGTCATCGAACAAAAAAATTGAAGCTGTAATCAATATTGATGGAAGAGTTCAAGGAGTTGGATTTAGGCCTTTTATTTATAGAAAGGCAGTAAAAAATGGGCTCACAGGATATGTTATTAATCTGGGAGATGCTGGTGTAGAAGTTGTAATTGAGGGTGATGAAAGAGCTATTGAAAAGTTTATTCAAGAAGTGGAAGAAGATACACCCGATGTCTCTGAAATTGAAAAAATTACTTTTAAAAAGAAAGCTTACAAGGACAGATTCCATGAGTTCAAAATTGACAAGAGTCAGAGTCGTGGAAAAGTAGCAAGTGGAATATTTCCTCCAGACATAGGTATCTGTGATAAATGTCTCAACGATATGTTCGATTCCGAAAGTAGATGGTATCATTACCCATTTACTGCATGTGCATCATGTGGTCCAAGATTCTCAGGCATTAAAGCACTTCCCTATGACAGAGAGCGTACTCACATGCACGAATTTCCCATGTGTAATTACTGTCAAGAAGATTACTACGATCCATTAGATAGGAGATTTGATGCTCAAGGAACAACATGTAGCGTATGTGGCCCAAAGATGTTCCTCTATGATCGCAATGGTTCTATGATTGAAGTGAAAGATGTTTTTGCTGAGACTGCAAAAATTTTGTCTGAAGAAAATGTTATAGCTATCAAAGGTATTGGAGGTATCCATTTATCTTCTCTTGCAACGGTAGATGAAATAATTGAGAAAATTAGAGCAAGAAAGAATCGCCCTTATCAACCCTTTGCTATAATGTCGCCTAATCTAGAAGCGGTAAGAAGATATGCTTATGTTAACAGGGTTGAAAAAAAAGTTTTAACATCTTGGAGAAAACCAATCGTTCTTCTTAAGAAAAAAAATAAAATTATATCTGAACTTGTCGCTCCAAGATTGCATCGAGTAGGAGTAATGCTACCATATACTGGAATTCAAGTGATGCTATTTGAAAAAATAAACGAGCCAGCCTTAATCATGACCAGTGGAAACAAACCTGGTCTTCCAATGTCCATTAATAATAAAGAATCATTCAAAGAACTTGAGGGCCTGGCTGATTATTTCCTATTACATAATAGAAAGATAGTAAACAGAATTGATGACTCTGTTTTACGAATTATTAATGGAAGAAAAGCATTTACTCGTAGGTCTAGGGGATATGTACCAGTTCCAATAGAAATCCCAATATCAAAAGGAATAGCTTTGGCTGTTGGTGCAGAGTTAAGGAACTCAGCAGTGATTACAAATAATGGTAAAGCCTTTACTACCCAATATCTTGGCGATATTAATAACTTGGAAGGATTAGAATTTGAAAAAAATGCAATAAAAAATCTTCGTGATCTTCTAAATATCACATGTAACTTCGATGTAATAGCTTGTGACCTTCATCCACAATATATGACATCACAATATGCCGAAGTGATATCACAAGAAAACGATATTCCACTAGTGAAATCACAGCATCATCATGCACATATAATATCAGTAGCTGCTGAAAATTTAGTTCCAAAGGATGAAGAAATCCTTGGAATAGCTTTAGATGGTGCAGGGTATGGTTCTGATGGTACTATTTGGGGTGGAGAAATACTCAAATCAAGCTATTCTAGCTTTGAAAGATTGGGAAATTTGGAAGTTTTACCTATGCCAGGTGGTGATCTTTGTGCTATTTACCCTTATAGAATGCTTATTGCAGCAATTTCGAATGAAATAAAAGATGAGGTTATTCGTGATATCACAAAAAATCACATTGAAAAAGGTCTTCCACATGGCATAAACGAACTTGATATTATATTGAAACAGGCTAGAAGAAGTAATGTCATGAAAACTTCAAGTGCAGGGAGATTCTTAGATTCAATTGCAGCACTAATCGGTCTTACTTATAGGAGAACTTATGAAGGGGAACCAGCGATGAAGCTAGAAGCCCTAGCAACAAGAGGAGATCCTAATTCAATACAAATTGATCCAATAATATCGAAAGATAATGGAAAATACACCTTAAAAACTTCTGAAATCTTGTATAAAATACTAGAAAATAGAAATAAATATAAAAATGAGGATATTGCAGCTTTTGGACAAAAATATTTAGCCAAAGGTATAAGCGAAATAGCGGTAAAAATATATGAAGAAACAGGCGTGGAGAAAATTGGGTTATCAGGAGGAGTTCTAGTCAATGGATATATTAATAGATATATCTCTAAAATAATGAAAAAAGAAGGTCTATCTGTACTTTATCAACAAAAAGTACCTCCTGGAGATGGTGGTACTGCCCTTGGTCAAGCAATAAAAGCCTTGTATTGTGTGATTTAATGTGATATCACATTATTTGGATGTTTGTAGGCCTAATCAGGTCAGAAATTCCTTCCAATAGTTCTGCTTCTATTCGTTTTATTACTGAATTTTTTTCTTGATTTTCAGTTGACTGAATTATTTCAACATATTCTTTCAATCTTTCTGCTAGAAATACATAATCATCAAAAGGTCTTTCATCAAAAACTCCTATATAGCTTAATAGAACTATTGTTAATATTGATTCAATAATATTTTTTCTAGCTTGCTGTAAAGAGCGGCTGAATGAGCCCCTACTAATATTTTCTCTTCTAAAAAGGAGTTTTTGGTCAAATGTTACGTTTTCATCACTCATTAAGTCTATTAACATATCAATAACAAGTGTTTCAAACTGTATTCTTGTTAAATTACTATTTTTTAATAACATGTTAGTTATAGGGTCTTTTATCGTTTTATCTAAGATATTTTGATAATTTTCTAAAGTCAATTTTCTTCTATATCACAGGGACATCACATATTATTTAAGATGAATTGTTGATAAATTTGTATACGAAGCACATAAGAGACATTGGAACTTTGAATTAGATAAAAACAACACAATATTGCACATATTTGTAAATATTCTACAAAATGTATCAATATATTTATTAATATATGTATTCAATTAACGGAAATTTTAATTCCCCTACTCACTATTTTCATTTAAAATATGATCTCAAGTATTGATTTAAAGATAAATTGTTCAGAAACTGAGAATAAAATTACAAATTTTATCAAGGATTATATTAAAAACTCGGGTTTGGAGGGGGCAGTCGTAGCTGTTAGTGGTGGTATCGATTCTGCTGTCACTCTTCAATGTGCAGTTGAAGCAATAGGCAAGGAAAAAACTATTGCCATTCATATGCCTGAACGTGATATCACACCCGATAATGATACATTAGATGTGATGCAACATTGTAAAGAACTCGGTGTCACATGTAACATTGTAGATATCACCGAGATGTTACATGTGATGCAGGAAAGCTTACCTTTTTTTAATCCAGAGAAAAGAATAGTTTATGGTAATATCAAGAGCAGGTTAAGGATGATTGTAAGTTACTATTTTGCTAATACTTTTAATAGAATTGTTCTTGGAACTTCTAATAAAACTGAATTGTTAACTGGGTTTTTTACAAAGTATGGAGACGGGGGAGTAGACTTGCTTCCATTAGCAGACCTCTATAAAACACAAATAAGGCAATTAGCTGGATACCTCAAAATACCAGAAAATATAATCAATAAACCTCCATCTCCGGGTTTTTTCCCAGGTCACACAGATGAGGATGAGTTGGGTATTGATTATTTTACACTTGATCAAATATTATATTCATTACAGAGGGGAAATAGTAAGGAAGAAATCTCTGAAAAACTAAATCTACCTATAATACAGATAGAAGATGTAGTTAAACGCGTAAAATCAAACAAACATAAGAGAGAATTTCCACTAATCTTAAGGCTTAGTTAAACAGAGGATAGAGAAAAGAGGGAATGGGTTTGGGCCGAAAAAGAAAGAAAGTTGTTAGGTACTCCAGAAATAGATTGCCACATCAATATTTATGCCCAAACTGTGGGAAAAATAGCATTATGGTAATTGTTCGAGAAGACCAAGAAGTGGCTCGAATATTCTGCAGTAATTGTTCCCTAAAAAGAGAGATACCAGTTATAGGAGAAACAGCCCCCATTGATGCTTACTGTCAATTCATAGATAGGTTTTATGGTGTTGAGGAGACCCAAGAACAATGAAAAAAGTGGAAAGATACCTTCTTGATAAGATAGAAAAAGAGGGGTGTATCCACCTAACGCTTGTTGATCCAGATAAATCCTCTAGTCTTGATTGCTCAACGGTTGCTAGAATGGCTGAAAAAGGTGGAACATCAGCTATTATGGTTGGTGGATCCACTTTAAATGCTAAAGAAGATCTTGACGATGCAGTTTTAAGCATTAAAAAGGAAGTGAATGTTCCTGTTATCTTGTTTCCTAACGGGCCAATTGGAATCAGTAAACATGCAGATGCTATCTGGTTTATGAGTCTCTTGAATTCTAGTAATACGTATTGGATTGTTGGTGCTCAAGCAATATCGGCTCCACTTGTTAAAAGATACAACCTTGAAGCTTTACCCATGGGATACATTATCGCTGGAGAAGGTTGTGTGGCAGGCTATGTTGGTCAAGCGAGGTTAATAGATTATAAACACCCTGAACTAGCAGTAGGCTACAGTATGGCTGCAGAAAATCTCGGTATGAGGTTCGTTTACCTTGAGGCTGGGTCAGGTGCTGAAACCCCAATACCTTCCTTAATGATCTCAGCAGTAAAAAACCAGATAGAAATCCCGCTTATTGTAGGTGGAGGCATAAGAGACCCTGATTCAGCTCTCAAAGCAAAGAAAGCTGGAGCAGATATCATCGTAACAGGTACACTCGTAGAAGAGGAAACAGGGATAAAAGAAAAGATAAGTGAGATCGTCTCAATTATTAAAACATAACGTGATCACCAAAGTCTTATGAAAATAGACGAGGTTTAGATTATAGCTTGATAGATGTTAAGATGCCTCCAGTATACAAAAAATACTTCCAAGAGTTAGATGAAAAAGTAAACGAGGTTTATGACATCGCAAAAAATGCTCGAAGAAAAGGACTTGACCCAGAACTTGAACCTGAGCCAGAATTAACAAGAGATATTGCTGAACGTATTGAGAAACTAATTGGACCTGAAGGTATAACTGAGCGGATGAGAGAACTGGATGGAATGGATCGACGTGCGATGAGTTTCAAGGTAGCGCGGGAGATCGCACTTGGTAAATTTGGCTCTATGGAAAAAGAAAAAGTAGCAGACCAAGCGATAAGGACCGCTTTAGCAATTATGACTGAGGGTGTCACAATTGCACCAATAGAAGGAATACCAGAGATAAAGATCAAAAAAAACCCTGACCGTACAGATTATTTATCTATATACCTTGCTGGCCCCATTAGACCTGCAGGAGGCACCGCGCAGGCATTAACACTTGTAATAGCAGATGTTGTGAGGAAGACACTAGGTCTGGATAAATATCAACCAAGTGAAAATGCAGTAAACAGGTTTATTGAAGAGGTTCGAGTCTATGAGAGAGAGGTTAGACGTTTCCAGTACCACGTTTCAGATGATGATCTTGAATGGGCTTTGAAGAATCTCCCCGTTGAAGTTACAGGGGTCAGCACCGATCCATATGAGGTCAGTAATTACAGAAACATTGAGGGAATTGAAACCAATAGGGTTCGTGGTGGAGCCCTGATAGTAGTTGTTGACGGGGTTGTAGGGCGATCTAGGAAACTTTGTGGAATCTGTGAAAAGATAGGAATAGATGGATGGAAATGGCTCGATAGGATAGGACATGAGAGAGAAGAATTACCCGAAGATGAAGAGGTAGAAAAAAAATCCAGCGCAAGCTTCATGGAGGAAATAATAGTTGGGCGTCCTGTCTTTGCTTTTCCAAATACACCCGGAGGTTTCAGATTAAGATATGGCAGAGCACGCACCACAGGTCTTGCAGCGTGTGGAATACACCCTGCAACTATGATCATACTTAATGGGTTCATTTGTACGGGTCTTCAATTGAGAATAGAGTTGCCTGGGAAATCCGCGGCAGTATGTCCCGTGGATAGTATAGAGCCTCCTGTAGTAAGACTGAATAATGGTTCTGTAGTCAGAGTAAGTTCTGTTGAGCAAGCTGAAGCCCTGTATGATGATGTTGAGAAAATATTATTCAACGGTGACGTGCTCCTAAACGCTGGAGATTTTATTCAATTTAACCAACCTCTCCGACCCGCAGGATATGATGAAGAGCAATGGAGGTATGATCTAGAGTCATGGATTAAATCCATGGGTATGGATGCGTTTAAAGAATTAACAGGATTATCAGAGGAAAGAATTAACAAGTTAATTATTAGGCTTATTGAGCCACCTACACCAATGGAAAGCCTTGCTATCTCAAAGGTAGATGTTCCTCTTCACCCTAGATATTCTTTTGATTGGTCAAAGATTAGTATGGAAGAGCTCCAAATCATAAGAAACTCTTTAGCGAAAAACTGGGATACTGATAAAAAAGCACTCAAACTTATAGAAAAAGAGAAAGAAATTTTGGAGACTCTTCTCGTACCACATCGAATAGTTGATGGAAGAGTCGTCATTGATGATGAATCAATTATACTTGAAAGATGCTTAAAACTTGAACAGCTGTACATTGAAACTACCGAGAAAACCCCGCTAGAACAGGTAAACAAGTGGGCGGGATTCCCCATAAGAGAGAAGGCTTATGTTTATGTTGGAGCCCGGATGGGGAGGCCTGAGAAGGCCAAAGAAAGAAAAATGAGCCCCTACATTCACTGTTTGTATCCCGTTGGTAATTCCGTTGGACCTCAAAGAGATATCACGAGATCAAGAAAACGAGAGAGAATCCGTGTTGACATGGTCAAATACAAGTGTCCTGAGTGCGGATCTGATTCAAATACACTCCTATGTCAGAACTGTGGTAGCTTAACCGTCCTTGAATGGAGGTGCCCCCGCTGTAAAAGACCTCTATCAGAGGGCATTTGCCCGGCTTGTAATACAGAAACAGTAAGCTACGAATCAGTGGAAATAGATCTAAGAGAAGAACTCGAAAATGCCAGAAAATTTATTGGTGGAATCATCCCCGGCCGTATAAAATGCGTTAAGGGATTAATGAACGAGAAGAGAATCCCCGAGAACCTTTCAAAGGGTATACTCAGGGGAAGATACGACTTATCCGTCTTCAAGGACGGCACGCTCAGATATGATCTGACAGATATTCCTCTTACCCATTTTAAGCCTGAGGAGATAGGAACAAGCATTGAGAAGCTTCGTAAGCTAGGGTACACCCATGATATGTTTGGAGAACCCCTGAAAAGAGAAGACCAGATGCTTGAACTCATGACGCAAGATATCGTATTACCAGAACAATGCGGAGATTATCTTGTAAAAGTCACAAAGTTTCTGGATGATGAGTTAAAGGATTTTTACAAGCTTGATCCCTTCTATGAATGTGAAAGCAGAGATGATCTCTTAGGTCACCTGGTGCTAGGGATGGCACCACATACATCCGCTAGCATAGTTGGACGTTTAATCGGTTGGACTACCGTTAGAAATTGTTATGCCCACCCGTACTGGCACGCTGCAAAGCGTCGAAACTGCGATGGTGACGAGGACGCCATCCTAATGATTCTTGATCCACTGCTGAACTTCAGTAAATCCTATCTGCCAGAGCAGAGCGGAGGACTGATGGACGCCCCACTATTCATAATACCGAATTTAAATCCAGCAGAAGTCGACAAAGAAAGCCACAACGTTGATGTTATTGATAGGTACCCTCCTGAATTCTATAAGATGAGCATGAAAGGGGCGCATCCAGATGAATTCGAACCCCTCGTCGACATCCTGGGCAACAGAGTAGGCACACCAGCACAATATCAAGGAATTAAATACACCACAGAATGCAGCAACATCAACCTCGGAAGCCACGTCGGTGCATATAATAAACTGAGTTCCATGATAGAAAAGCTTGAAAGTCAACTAGACCTCACAAAAAAGCTACGTTCTGTGGAAGGGAAAACCGTTGCTTTAAAGATTCTTAACAGTCACTTTATGAAAGACATAGTCGGTAACCTCCGAGCCTTTACCCGTCAAGGATTCAGGTGCAGTAAATGTAACAAGAAATACCGGAGACCACCATTAAATGGCGTCTGTGACCGCTGTGGAGGAAACATAATTCAGACTGTACATTATGGAGGCATAGTAAAATATCTGGAGCCTGCTGAAAACCTCGTCCATGATTATAACCTAGGAAAATACTACGAAGATCGGATAACACTTCTGAAGGAGGAGATCGAAGCCTTATTCCCTGAGAAGGAAGAACCCCAAACCCAGTTTAACCTCACAGATTTTATGAAGTCAAAGACAGAATAAATATTAGAAAAACTTTATTATTCTATAGATGTTTAACCTGTGCTGAGAAGCGATGAGCAGAAGAAAAAAACAACAAAATGTAGGTATGCCCCAGAGTAGTGCTGGACTAATGCGGTTTTTCCAAGATGAGACAAATGGTGTAAAGATACCCCCAGAATTCGTTATAGGGGCATCAGTGCTGTTGATCGCCTCAGTGATTCTGGCCAGAGTATTCGTTCCTATCATATAAGAAGGCCCTTGAGGGGTTTAGTTAGATGGAATATCTAAAAATTAAGGGAGAATCAATGACAGAAACGCGAAGAAGAAAACGTGACCTAGTAATAATCGGCATGAAGCCAATAATGAATTATGTTGTAGCGAGCCTAACACTATTTAACGAAGGCGCTGAGAACATCCGGCTTCGAGCCAGAGGTAAGCACATCAGTAAAGCCGTTGATACGGTGGATCTGCTACAGAGGATTTTCCTAAAAGATCTAAAAGTCGATAACGTTGAGATAGACACCGACGTTTTAACCAGGGATGACGGAAAAAAAGCGAACGTATCGGTAATTGAGATACTTCTTACAAACGGGTAAGTCAATCTTTTAAGCTCAATACCCATAAAGTCAACGAGGGTAGACAGATTGAGATATCCAGATATCAAAGTCACTCCACCGGGTCCTAAAGCTAAAAAATTGGTTGAAAAGGACAAGGAGCTCGTTTCCCCCAGTTTTGGAAGAGCATATCCACTGGTCTTGGAATCAGCGGTGGGAAGTATACTCACAGATGTGGATGGGAATAAGTATATTGATATGAACGCGGGGTTAGCAGTTTGCAGCACAGGTCACGGGCACCCAAAGGTAAAACAGGCTATCAAGGAGCAAGTTGACAGATTCATTCACTATAGCTATACCGACTTTTTCTACAAGGATTACATCGATCTCTCATCAGTTCTCCACGATCTATTACCGGGTGACTTTAAGAAAAAATTCTTCTACGGTAACAGTGGAGCAGAATCCGTCGAAGCAGCTATAAAGGTAAGCAGATGGCATACAAGGCGACAAGGGATCCTAGCTTATATCGGTGCTTTCCATGGAAGAACTATGGGGGCAGTCAGTTTAACAGCGAGTAAGCCAGTACAGAGAGCTGGTTTCAGTCCACTGATCCCCGGCGTAGAACATGTTTTCTATCCCTATTGCTATAGATGTCCACTAAACCTAGAATACCCAAGTTGTGGATACGCGTGCGTAGATTATATTGACGAGCATCTATTCCACAGATATGTCCCTCCAGAGGAGGTATCCATGCTCATCGCGGAACCCATACAAGGAGAAGGGGGATATGTTGTACCACCTGATGGTTATTTCAAGAAACTCAAGAAACTACTAGACCAGTACGGTATACTCCTCGCAGTAGATGAGGTACAATCAGGAATAGGCAGGACCGGCAAATGGTTCGCAATCGAACATTATGATGTGATCCCTGATATATTTTGTATGGCAAAAGGAATTGCAGCAGGTATGCCATTGGGAGTAATGGCGTCAAATGCGGAAATCCAAGATTGGTCTCCTGGAAGCCATGCATCCACCTTTGGAGGCAACCCAGTTAGCTGTTCAGCAGCCCTTGCCGTAATTGATGTGATAAAATCCGAGAATCTCCTTGAGAACGCAGAAATGCTAGGATCTTATCTCTTGAAACGTCTTGAGGAGATGAAGGAGGAGCATCTCTTAATCGGTGATGTACGTGGTAAGGGCTTAATGATAGGCGTAGAACTAGTGAAAGACAAGGATTCAAAGGAGACAGCGAAGAAAGAAGCGGGCGAAGTGATGATGAAATGCTTCAAGAAAGGCCTTGCTATAGTAACCTGTGGGCCCAATGTAATCAGATGGATGCCTCCGCTCGTTATAACTAAAGACCTGATTGATCCCAGCATAGAAATATTCGAACAGAGCCTTACAGAGGTTGAAAAGGGAAAATAGCATTCCCCAGTTTTTTATTCTTTTAGAACATGAATCTTAGTAAATGATCCACTATTTACCTGTATCAGACCGTCAAAGGGCTCTCTCACGTTCATATATTCGAGCCTTATCTCGGCACCGGCTGTTAAATCCATGGCCTCTTCAGCATATTCACGCCAGAGGCTCACTCTCGCCTCACCAGTTCCGTCATCGATACGGAAATTTGTGACGGTAGCAGACCCTCTCACTGTCTCTATCTCTCTTTGAACAGGCTCATCTAAGACCTGCCCCTGGATAGTGATATTCCTTTGCCCCTCCCTTAAGTCAAAGATATTGATTATCCGCCTCTCAACATCAGGTAGCTCCATATCAAAGTCTTCTGGGTCAACGTGAACTCTTCCGCTTCGCCCAACATTCAGATCAACGCCACCAAACCCTGCTCGGGTGTAACCATTTTCAACAACGATCAATGTTCCTTCATCTATCTGGTCTACCAGGTCTACATCATCGTCCCAAAGACTCAACCTTGCAGTTCCAGTCTCATCCTCGATTAGAACAGAAACCACCCTTCCCCCAGTACCATCTTTTCTTACGAACTCACGGACCTCACTTACCTGAGTAGCTAATGCAGTGACGTTAATGCTACTCATTCCCTCCTCAAGATTCCCGAGCTTAGTCCAGTAAGGAACTGGGTCCTCTGGGCGCACCCCTTCATCTACAACCTCGACATCTGTCCCCCAGCCAATATGAACTTCAGGATTCCCTCTATTTCCTGTCCTAACATTACCACCAATTACTCGGATTTTAGTACCCCTCTCTAAGGCACCATACTCATCGACTTTATCATCCCATAGAACAGAATTAATCCTAGATCCGCCCTCCTCTAATAATAATCGACTTACCTTTCCAATGCTTCCATCATCCCTTTCAAATGTGTTTACAGGGTAACTGTCCATAACCACAGCTTCAAGCAAGACATCGCCCTCCGTATGAATATCTGCTGGAGTCAAGAAGAAAGAATCAAGTTTAGGGAAATCTTCCTGTATAACATCTATGGGCTCAATGTAAATCTGCCCTCTATTCCCCATATTTACCTCAATCGCCCCACGTCGCTCCCTACTATATCCGTGAAGTATGCGAACAATCTTACCAGGAGCCAACTTGCTGGCCTCAACATGGTCCGCTTTCTCGTCCCAGAAGACCACCGTTACATGACCAGTACTATCGCCCAGTATCATTCTAAGAACTTTACCCTTACGATTCTCGTCCCTGTCGAATGTATGACTTGGAAAAATGTGAATGATTCTCCCAGTCAGATTAACGTCGCTAAGTCCAGCTGTGAGGTCCCCTATCTTAAGCTTGGCATCAAACTTTTCACCCATGCCATTTATTCCAAGATTACTGGCTACCAGGTGAGCAGCTGCCTCCTCTGTTAATAGCCCCTCTGCTTTTGCCCTCTCCTCCTCTACGAGCTGTCTTACAGCTTCCTCTGTAAGATTGGGTTTTAAGGTCAAGATTCTTTTGATGATTTCTTCTGTGGACATTGAATTCAGAGTAATCTGGGATGTTACACGTAAAAACTATTCTTTTCCCTCGTTTTTAGCCTCCACGTACATGTATAGGAAGCCCATGGCGAGGGCTGTTACTCCAAGGAATATTATTAGTTTGTTGATGAAGTCAAATAGGAGTTCAACAGTCATATCAAATTAGGGAAATATTATCAGAGTATATAGGTTTAGCTCTAATCCTCGATTACGTAGTTCTCCCAGATGTTCATGAGCTCTCTATAGACTTCATCTTCTTCTGGGATATAGTCAAAATATCCGAGGGCTTCTGCTAGTTTTTGGGCTATTAGATGGTAGCAGAATGATACTTCTTCATCAAGTACCCTAAAGTAGAAGTCACCACAGCTACAGTACCCAGCATGGGGGAAAATCAGGTATTCTCCGGTATTTCCTATGGCTATCCATACCTCTCTTTCGCTGGGTCTGAAAACGTATTTTTTAATTCGATGATTCAGCACAAGATCCCAAGCTTTTAGGAACCTTTCCCCAAAAATTTTTCTAAGTCTTTGCCAGTTGAGTCTGGAGAGCTCTTTCTCTGTACGTAGCTCTCTTAGGACTTGTTCCAGCACTATCTTTTCTTGAATAGCCATCTATCATTATTTGGAGTCCATGCTTAATTAAAGTCCCATAAATGAGCTCCATGGTTCCAAGCTCCATAATATCCACAGGTTTCAGAGGCAGAAAAAGAAGCTAATTTCAAACATAGTTCCATTGGTTTTCCTGAGAGATATTCTACCAAGAGTCTTGCGGCATAAGCATCCCCAGCTCCGAGAGTATCTACAACCTCTGTCTCAAAGACTTGCTGAGGGTAGATCTTCTCCCCATTATATAGAAGAGAGCCTTTCATGCCCTGGGTCAGCACAACAAGCGAAGCCCCTCTTTCATAAATCCATTTCAATAGGTCATCCGCTTTTTCTCGGGATAGTTCTGAGCCTGAAAGAAAGGCGATGTCTACATAAGGAATCGTCTTTTTGAGGTAGTCTTTACTCCATTTGTCTGAGTAATCGAAGCTAAGTAGATTTGAGGCTTGAGATAGTTCAGTAAGTTGTTCCTCTATGTAACTATACACGCTGGTGTGGGTTATATCATACTTTGAGATATACCCGAAGTCGTCTTTTTCCAGATTTATTTGGCTACTTACCCCTGAAATTGACTTTCCGAATACTCGTTCGCCTGAAATTAGGTTGACCTCGCAATAGGAGTTGGGACCTTTGATTATCCGGCAATGTGATATGTCCACAGTCTCTTTTTTTAGCGAATTATATAGAAGTTTACCGTGGAGATCATCACCAAGCCAGCCAACATAACCAGTCTCATGACCATAACGTCTCGCCATTACAGCTACATTAACAGCGTTTCCCCCTGGAAACATCCTGTTTAAGGAGATATATCTGTCAACGGTATTATCCCCTACTCCGACAAGTTTTACCATTGACGACATTATTTTAATTGTCTTATTTCACTTTTCCCCCAAGACTACTGTTTAAAAGCAGGGGTTCAGGGTTGTCTTTGTATGATCCGTTTACTTACTCCTTATCCTGCAATTATGGTGGAATCAGGGGAGAAGGTGCTTTTAGCGGCGGATCTGCACCTTGGATTGGAATATGATTTAGCCAAACAGGGCATTAACATCCCATACCAGTGGTCAAGAATGCTAGAGGAGATGATTAATCTCCTTGAGGAATACAATCCAGATAGGTTAATTCTCTTGGGTGATGTTAAACACGGGGTTCCAGCAACAAGCTTCAAGGAAAAAAGGGAGATCCCGGAGTTCTTCAATACCTTATTTGAATACGTGGAGTACATAGATGTCACTAGAGGCAACCATGATGCCAATATTCATAAATTTCTGCCAGAAAGGGTGGTTCTTCACAGCAGCAAGGGAGTAATATTCGGTGAAGAATTCAAAGTAGCAGGTTTCCATGGACACGCTTGGCCAGCGCCAGAGATTATGTCCGTTGACTGCATCATAATGGCCCATAACCATCCCACAGTTATGCTCAAGACACCCATTGGATTGATGATCTCCAAGAGAACCTGGATTAGAGGTAGACTAGACCAGAAAAAGGTAACTAAAGCCTTCCTCGAGCAGGATGGGATTAAAGTTGAAGATGCCCCTCTAGAAGAATTCAAGAAAAACTTCATTGTCACCCCTAGGGAGCCCGAGCTTATCATTATGCCTATGTTTAATGATCTCCTGGGAGGACTCCCTGTAAATATGGAGTCACCTAGAAGCCTCTTAGGTCCGTTGTTCAACTCTGGGGCCGTAAATCTTGAAGAATTTGACTCATATCTACTTGATGGCACCTATTTGGGTAAGGTAAAATTTCTAAGAGAACAGCTGGAAAACTGTTAGTTCTAGTTTTTACATACTAATATTTATTTTATCTGTAAAAATAGTAAGGTTGGGTTATAAAAACCCCTTCTATTGCCACTTGGGACGAAAGTCCCTCCTCCCTACATAAACATTGTTAGACATTCATGACAACGGTCGATAGATTTTGTTCCAAAAATTTTCTCACGAATATTGGTATACTTTGAGTTTAACCAAGCCTTATCCAGAATAAATTTTAAGGATTTATCCTTCAAGTTTCCAAGAGCAGTTTCTTCCAATGAGCTCAGTGCTCCACAACAGGGTAAAACAGTCCCATCAGGTTTTATACCAATGTGTGTTAAGACTTCCCTGCATTGACTTTGTGTTTTTTCTATTTGGAGAGGTTTATCTCCAATAGTTTCTGCATTATTGATGGGTATAAAGGGAGATTCGAGGACCAAAGCATCAGGCTTCCCAATCTTAGGGGACCCAATTTTCTGTAATTTCATGTCGGAGAAATACTCTTTGAGGTACTCGGATGTGATTTTACTGTTCTTTTTTAAAGTGACTAGAAAAACTGTTTTCACACCAGTTCTTTTCGAGGATATAAACGCGTTTCTAATATTCTCTATAGGAATAAATTCTTGATGAAAGTCATCTACACTTAAATTTAATACATCTAAACCTCTGGCTTTGAGAGACCTGAGGGTTGAGACTGCTTTTTTCATGTTACTAGCCCAGAACGCGTTGGTGACTACCTCTGTGTATAGATTTAAAGAGGTTGCATAAGCTATAGAGTTCTCTAGTAGATCTGGAACAAGAAAGGGTTCTCCCCCTGTGAAGCTGATCCACTTAGCCTTGTTGGCAGCTGCCTCGTTTAGGTAGTATTCCACTTCACTCTGGCTCATAGTTTCCTCTCTATTAGGACCGCATCTAAACCAGCAATGTTTACACTTAATATTGCATCTTAATGTCAGGATTAGTCCTACTCGGAAAAGAGGGGGGTTTGGCACTAGAGTTTCTCCAGTATTTCCTCTATTAAGTGGTTTGCCTGGTAGAAGCCTTCCTCTACTATGTTTCTCTGCCGCAGTAAATGGTTTTTTAGTAGTTTGAACTGGTGGCTCTGATGTAAAGTCATGTTGGAGAGTTCTATTATCGGGGCAATACGGGGAAAAGGCTGTGCTCCAAAAGTCTCCATACTCATCTGTTCACTGGGTCCAGCATTACTGTGGGCAATGGGGTTAACGTGTCTCGATACCCACATTAAGGACTTGTTTATCTTCTTCACTTCTTCATCGTTTAATGAGTCTGCTCTCTCTTGGAGTCTATTCTCAAGTTTTTGTGCGAGTTCCTTGAAATCTTCGGCTCTATTCAATACCGGATCTAGGTTGAAATATCCTCTAATTTTCTTGGATTCTTCATTCATATCTAGGAGTATTCTGTAGAGTTCTTCAGCGTATTTGGTAAAGTCCATGGGTAGAACTTTAGAGTTTACCATTCGTATTATGAAGTTGAGTTCAGCGTTGATATCCATCTCGATAACATCGACGTTTCCATGCTCCATGGTTGCATAGGGTGTGTGCCACCACCAACCTCCACCGCTATAATTTACGTGAGGGTCGTAGTCTTCTTCCGGTCTGCTTGTAGTTAAGCTGACGTGAGGTATTCCTGTTCCCCAGAAACTACCATCCCCGGCACGGGTAGCCCACCTGTATCTCTCGACACCTTGCCCAGTCACAGCTTTAACAGAGTCGAGGGCAGCATCCATTACCTCAGTGAACTGGATATCTCTAAATATTATGGCTCCCTCGGCTCCAGGGCTATCAATATTATAGCTGCAGAAACAATTATGGCGTAGATCATGCCACATCGCATCATTATACCATGTTGATCCCGCGTAACGACCCGTCTCGTGCCCAGTCCAGATTACTATCTTTATACTTCTCCTGAGCTTTTCCCTATGTTTTGAGAGGAGTCTTGCTATCTCTAGTATAGCCACGTTACCCGATACGTTATCTACGACCCCTGGACTGAATGGCGGTGTATCAATGTGAGCGTTAACAATAATGAACTTATCCGGGTCTACTGTTCCCTTTATCTCCGTCTCTAAAAGGGGTAGAGTCTTCCACTCAGTCTCGACGAGGGAGATTATGTGTGCCCTTACTCCACCCTGTTGAACTAGCTTCCTTAATGCCTGTCCATCTTTGTTACTTATGTGGATTATTGCAGGTATAGTCTGTATTTGGTCAATATTCTCAGGTGTCGGACTACCTGAGACGCTGAAATCTGCCCTCTGGTGAACTACGGTGGGCATATAATCATCCTGCTCTATCACAATGAGTCCTTTAAGGCCCATTTCCTGGAGCTTTAGCAGGAAGCCGTCCCTCAAACCCATCCAGTCCCCGCTGGTTTTCTGTTCACAGAGGACAATTTTGTCTCTACATTCAGCATAACCGAGCTCATCTGGAGGGATATAGATTACATCAGCTTCGAATCCTTCCGGGGTTGTGGTTCCTACCTGCCGATAAGGTGTTGTCTGAATCTCCATCTTTACTGGAGTCGTAATTTTCAGACTGCTTCTAACGGGAGTACTGATGTAAGCCTCAAATCTGTGTATCTTACATTCCAAACCCGATTCTTCTAGACTGGTTTTCATATACTGTATTGCTTGTTCTTCTTGTGGGCTCCCTGATGGGATAGGTGTATATTCCATCAATTCTTTCCAGTTCTTCTTGATCCTGGATTTTTCGATGCCTTTCTCCAGGTTTTTTATTAATTCTTTTGTCTCATCAGCAAGTAATATCATAATTATTCTTGCTATGTTCAAGTGTTTAATATTTTGCTAGTTAAGATTGTATAAAATATCTTATTGACTTTTCCAAGGGTACTTAATTTTTAATTATCTGTATTTGGATAGGTTGATACCGCTTCAACTGCTTCTATTCTGAGTGCTCTCGCAAAGAAGGTTTCGTATTCTTGACTTTGTTCTTGAATGTTGCCTTCTTCTAGGTTCATTGGGTTTATACCCATCTCAGCGTATTTTGTTGAAAAGTATTCATCGAGACCACTTTTAGCTAGTTTTGCGCTTAATAGGCGGTTTCTAATTATCTGTCTGTTAACTATTTGTATCATTTGATGAAAATAAATGAGAAATTAAATATAGACTTATTCCCAATATTATATAGAGGCGATGTAGTTTTTATAGACTCTATGTATAATGGAAGGGGGGGTTGATGATTGGAAATGAAAGGAAGTACTCGGTTCTCACCCAATCATCAGTAAAAGAGACATAGAATTACATATTCTTAAACAAACCTTACATAGTTTATTTATGACTATATATGTTAATTCTGTCAATCCTATAAAAAGTTCATCCGCCTCTAAAGAAGATTTAAAACAGAACAATATTATTCTTGAAAGATGATTTTAATAATAAAAATCCAGATAGACAAAAAATATAATTTTTTTGGTGGGACCGCCCGGATTTGAACCGGGGATCACGCGGACCCGAACCGCGTATCGTGCCAAGCTTGACCACGGTCCCGAGTAATGTATCTGGGATGGTCTAATGAATAAAAAGAGTTTCTTGTAAAAATGGGTTAGGATTCGATTACTGCGTCTTTTACGGTCATGTTTAGGACAGTTTCTGCTATGTCTGCACCGTATTCGGCAGTTCTCAATATACTCTCAACGATTAATCTAAGGGCGGGTACTTCTTCAGGTGGGGCGTTTTTCACAATTTTTTGTATGGCTTCAGCTTCCAAGTTTCGTGTCTGTGTAGCTCTTTCCAAGACTACGTCTGCTTCTTTATAGTCTTCATCGAATAGTGACTCCATTGCATCCTCGAATATTTTTAATGCAAATTCGCTTAATTTCTCCAGTTCCCCAAGGATTTCTCCGTTTGGTGTAGAGAGAGTTAGTTCAAGTCGGTTCTGTGCAATATTAACTGCGTGATCTGCCATTCTTTCAACGGACTTTGTTATTAAGCGGTATCCTAGGCATTCCTTTGGTGTCTTAAGTCCGCTTTCCTTTAGTATATGTCCGTCTGTTACGGCTACTTTTAGTAGTCTTATTATGTAGAGGTTGAATCTATCGACCTCGTCGTCCATGGCTACAATTTCTCTTGCGAGGGTGCTTTCCTCCATTCCTAGTGCGGTGATTGCGTCCCTGTGCATTGATGCCGCT
Organism: uncultured Candidatus Bathyarchaeia archaeon; assembly: GCA_964559475.1. GTDB lineage: Archaea > Thermoproteota > Bathyarchaeia > TCS64 > TCS64 > RBG-16-57-9. The sequence continues at coordinate 50,375 of CAZLHX010000003.1, forward strand.
ATTACACCCATACGTCTAAGGGCATCTTTGACGGATAGTTCAGCGTAGCTCAATAATACTTGTAAGGTTAAATCCTGGGGAAGATCCGACAGTATCTCAGTACCTACCAGTTTCTTGCGAGTAAAGTCCTTGACTAAAAATCTTTGACTACTATCCAACCTTTTCTGGTTACTTTTTAATTGGATAATATTATATCCCATTAAATATGTGGATACGACTTTTCTAACTATGCTTTCTGGATCATCATTTGGGTTCGGGGTTATCAGTACCTTTCTTGTACCATCAGTCGTATCGGCTCCCTGGGGTTGTATTTGAAGAGTAAGATCATCTTTCTGGGTAATTTTTACTACGCTTCCTCTCTGGATACCCATTTGTTCAACCCAAGGCTTTGGTAAGGATATGATATATGTGGAACCCCCCGTTACCTGCACCTTTCTAAGTTCCTCTCCGGGGCTACTCATAGACAATGTAGATTCACTAAACACAATATCCGCTACGGAGATAAATATATTTATCGAAAAAATAAACTCTAAAACAACCAACAATATAAAATATATATGAATCATATATCTATATATAACTATATCGGATACTAATTATATATAAGAAATCTATTTATTACTCAGAGCTAAATAGAGAGCGGCTAAAAAAATGAGCGACAATCAAACACAACTCATAACATATGCAGTAATTGCTTTAATTATTGGAGCCGCAGTAGGATATTTTGCTTCAAACTCAATGTCTAGCGGTAGAATCAACCAACTAGAAGCTAGAATTGCGGAGCTAGAAGACGCTCCTAGCGACCTATCACAGTGCCAACAGGAACTACAATCAGCAGAAGATGAAATCGAAGACTTAAACAAGGAGATATCAGACCTTGAAGATACAATAGAAGAGATGCAAACGCCTGAAGAACTATCTGGTGACTTGTTCGTCTCTGGTTCTTCAACAGTATTCCCGATCGCAGATCTTGCAGCTGAGGACTTTGAAAACATGCACCCTGGTGTAAATATTCAGGTTGAGGGCCCAGGTTCAGGAACTGGAGTAAGGAAAGCAAGTGATGGAACAGCAGATATTGGTATGGCATCAAGATTCGTAAAAGACAGCGAGCACTTGAATGCACCTACCCTAATAACATATGGTGTTGCAAAAGACAGCGTCTCAGTAGTAATTAACCCAAGCAATTCATTGGCGGGAGATTTAGACTTAACAATTGAACAGGTAAACCAAATATTCACTGGAGAGATTACTAACTGGAGTGAACTAGGCGGAGATAACTCAAAGATAAACGTATACACACGTGAAGAAGGCTCGGGAACAAGAGCCACTTTCATGGACTTTACAGGAATAGACGAAGGCGAATTCGCAGATGACGCCTCTGTACAGCAAGGCAACTCAGCGATGAGGGCTGCTGTAGCGGGAGACCCTGACGGTATCGCCTATATATCACTGGGATATGTAGATGCCTCTGTATCACCAGCAAAAATTGGCGGATATGAAGGCACTGTAGAAAACGTATTAGCAGGCACATATCCATTCCAGAGGATCCTATGGATGTTCACACTTGGAAAACCATCAACTCTTGAACAAGCATACTTAGATTATATTATGAGTCCTGACGGCCAAGATATAGTTGAAGAAGAAGGGTTCATTGCCATCTATCCAACTAATTAAATCAACCTTTTTTTTAATAGAAAAAAGCCCCACAGAGAACTATATAGATTTCCATATATAATATATGTTATATAGGAAAGGAATATATCATTTAGGTTATTTATAGACCAACGAAATAGAAGGGTATTTATTACGTTGAGGAAAATGAAATGAAGCGAGAGGATATTATTGAGAAAGGTTTGTTCGTTACAGCTTCATTTTCGACGTTTGTTGTTTTCTTGATTATCTATTATCTGATGCGTAATGGCGTACACGTCCTTTCAGCAGACGTCATTTTTGGTACTGAGTGGGTGCCTGCAGACAATAAATTTGGTATATTTCCCATAATAATCAGCAACTTTCAAGTAGCAATATTGTCCCTGGTTATTGCAACCCTAATTGGTGTCCCGACTGCTATTTTCTTATCAGAGTATTCTCCTTTTTGGCTTAGAAATATTCTCAAACCTGTTATAGAAGTGATTGTGGGCATACCCTCCGTCGTTATTGGTTTCTGGGGACTCACCGTCTTAGTGCCAATAATCAGAAGGATATTCCCCTCAAGCCAAGGGCAATCAATGCTAACAGGGGGAATAGTACTGGCTTTCATGATATTACCAACATTAATATCCTTAGCAGAGGACTCCATGCGGGCGGTCCCAAGATCATTCCGTGAGGCAAGTCTTGCATTGGGGGCTACACGCTGGCAGACCACGAGCCAGGTAATTGTTCCAACTGCATCATCGGGTATTAGAGCAGCTATGATACTTGCCATGGGAAGGGCTATGGGAGAAACCATGGCTGCTCTAATGGTTATTGGCAATCCTTACAGGCCACATGTTACTTTGAATCCCCTTGAAATAGTGAGAACTTTACCAACAACCATTGCCCTTGAATATGGGTATGTTGAGATATTCTCAAAACATTATTATGCATTATTTGCCATGGGTGTTATTCTATTTTTCAGTGTGCTAGTACTGAATCTTACTGCTACCTACCTTAGCCAGAGGGATAGAAGATGAACCCAGTTCAAAAAGAAAACATAATAAAATATTTACTATATACCTCAGTCATTCTTAGCATTATTTTACTTCCATTAATAATCATCTGGGTAACAACTAATGGGATAGGGGCTATATTAACACCTGAGGGGATAAACTGGAGCTTTTTCACTGGCACTCCATCATTCTCAACCTCAGAAGAAAGAATACGCATTCATGGGATTTATCCTCAAATAATAGGATCTTTTTATCTGGTGAGTTTGTGCACGTTGGTAGGTTCACCCATTGGCGTCCTTTCAGCAATTTATCTCTCAGAGTATGCACCGGAGAATCTCATAACAACAATTGTTAGATTTTTCACTGAGACCCTTGCCGGGATTCCCTCGATAGTAATTGGCCTTTTCGGGATGGAATTACTGGTGTACCAATTAGGATTCCAGACTTCGCTGATCTCTGGAGCCCTCTCCCTAAGCTTTATGACATTACCTTGGGTCATAAGGGCATCAGAGGAAGCGATCAAGGTTGTACCAATGGAATACAGAGAAGCCAGTCTAGCGATGGGAGCCACAAAATGGCAGACAATTC
>CAZLHX010000004.1:0-29203 GCA_964559475.1 uncultured Candidatus Bathyarchaeia archaeon
TGTTGATTGTGTTTAGGGCTTCTTCTCTTGCCATGGGGTCGGTTGTGTTGAGTTTTACCAGTACGAGTTCACGTTGAACTGTTCTCAGCGGGTCAAGCCTCTTTACTTTGATTACGTCGATCATTTTGTCCAGCTGTTCTACCAGCTTTGTTATCTCCTGGGCTTCTCCTCGGACTGTTATGGTTATTCGTGTTGTGTCTGGGTCTTCTCCTGCTATGGCGGTTATGCTGTGGATGTTGAATCCTTTACGCCTGAAATTATTACTGATATTGAATAAAACACCGGGTTTGTTCTCTACCAAGAAACTTATTACATTAAGGGGCTTCACATTGTATCCTCCGTTAATATGTCCTTTAAACCCATGCCTGGTGGAATCATTGGATAAACGTTTTCCTCCGGATCAATGGGCACATCAATAACTGTAGTATACTCCCCTTTTACAGCTTTTCTTATCTCTGTTGCTAACTCTTTTACAGTCTCAGCTCTTACCCCATGTGCCCCATAAGTTTTAGCCAACTCTGTGAAGTCTACTGAGTACTTTCTATGAACAGCACTGTATCTTCCATTCATAAATAGACGTTGCCACTGGGCAACCATCCCCAGCATCTGATTATTAAATACAACTATTATTACTGGCAAGTCTTCATCTACTGCTACTGAAATATTGTTCTCCGTCATTGCGAAACTCCCATCACCAGAAATATTCAAAACGACTCTACTTGGGGCTGCAGCTTTTGCTCCAATAGCAGCAGGCGTCCCCCATCCCATGGTACCAAGGCCTCCTGATGTAAGGAAATTCCCAGACTCATGTACATCGAAGTGGATTGCTGCCCACATCTGGTGCTGTCCCACGTCCGTCGTTACGATGGCATCGCTGGGTAAAGCGGACCTTATAGCCTTTATAGCTCCCGGGCCAGTAATTTCTGAGTTGATATCAGGGACATCAACTTCGTTTCTAAACTCATCGATTTTTTGGCTCCACTCTGAATTTTTCCCTTTGATTTTCCTTCGATCAATTATTCGGTTTATAAGTCCTTTAAGGGCATGTTTAGCGTCTCCCACAACTTGCGTTATTGGTTCAACGTTTTTGTCTATCTCACTTCTATCAATATCAATGTGTACAATCCTGGCATCGGTAGGGAAACCTTCCAGATTACCCGTGGTCCGATCACTGAATCTGGACCCAACAACAAGCAGAACATCCGCGCCAGGTATCATGTAATTAGCTTCAGATCTTCCATGCATACCACAGAGACCTAAACTTAGAGGATGATTACTTGGAATAGCCCCCTTACCCATCAAGCTGGTAGCGGTAGGGGCCATCAACATCTCAGCAAGCTGCGTCAGCTCCCTACTAGCACCTGATGCAATAACTCCACCGCCAGCTACTATCACAGGTCTTTTAGCCTCATTAATTATCTTAGAAGCCAAGTCTAGTTCTTGAGGATCAGGTTCAATAATTGGTTTATACCCAGGAAAATCTAATGATACGTCGAAATCCATTTCAGCTGCCTGTTCTGTTACATTTTTAGGAAGATCAATCAAGACTGCTCCTCGACGCCCTGTACCAGCAATATATAGACCCGCTTTGATAGCCCATGGAATACCAGCAGGATCTCTAACTTGATGATTCCATTTTGTTATACTTGCAGTTACCCCAATAATATCCACTTCCTGAAACGCATCGGTCCCAACCATACTCATAGGAACCTGCCCTGTTACAGCCAGTACTGGGCTGCTGTCCAGTTGAGCCGTCGCAATACCTGTCACAATATTGGTTGCCCCTGGACCACTGGTAACCTGAACCACACCCGGTTTTCCAGATACACGAGCATAACCATCCGCCATATGAGCACTACCCTGCTCATGAATTCCAGGTATATACCTGATGTTACTTTCAAGAAGTTCATCACAAATCGGTATCAATGCCGCACCCGTTATCCCAAAAATATGCTCTACACCTTCCTTCTCAAGAGTTTTTATGTATGCTTTGGAACCTGTTATCTCAGTCATAGTCATCTAACTCAATAATTCTTTAAAATCTACTTTACACCCAATATTAGTTCGAAGCTTTATGAATTCAGATAAGAATACGATGCCCCACTTATCTTTGCCTCCAATAAGGAGGCTTGACAAAACAATACCCCATTTTCTTAACTCCGGTTGGATGTAACCTGAAAAGCGAGGTATAAAATAAAAAGTTGATCATCAAAAAAAGTTGCGTATAAAGGTCAATCAAAACTAGCACCTAAGAAGGTTCACTTTTCAAGTTTCGGTTTATAAGCGATGTCTTCTCTTACAGAATCAGAAGAGTGATCACATCTATGATAGTATCGACTATTTTGAAACGTGATCAAAAACAGTGAAGTAATATGGATAATAAATTAAGTTTTGAAGAAATCAGGGCCGTCGTTCCAGATGAACTCCTTGATTTCGAGACTACGCGCGAGATAGATACTTTAGAACAGATAATCGGTCAGGAAAGAGCAGTAAACGCACTAAAATTTGGACTCCATGTGGACAAAACAGGTTTCAACATTTATATTGCAGGTCCCCCTGGGACCGGGAAAAAAACAGCTGCAATCAACTTTATTGAGGACTCAGCTATCAAAAAAGATACACCTGACGACTGGTGTTACGTCAATAACTTTGATGACCCAATTGAACCTAATGCTCTAAGAATGCCTCCAGGAATGGGGAAGAATTTCCAAAAGGACATGGATAAGTTCAGCGAGGACGTTGTTGATGCCATAAGACAAGCTTTCGAGAGCAAAGAATATCAGGATAGACGCGAAGAAGCTTTAGGTGAAGTACAAGGAGAAAGAGAGGGAATTCAAGAAGAACTACAAAAACAAGCTAGAGAAAAAGGGTTTGCAATTAGACAAACCCCAGTTGGTTTAGTCCTTATTCCCATCGTTGAAGGACGACCTGTCAGAGATATATCAAAACTACCTAGACAAAAAAGAGAAGAAATAGAGAAAAAGAGAGAGGAACTAAGAGAAGAAATTCAGGAAAAAATGAGAGAGTTTAGAAGCCTAGGCAGAAAAGCACAGTCAAAAGTTGAGGAACTAAATAAAGATGTAGCACTTTATGCCATACAGCCCCTACTTGATGAACTTGAGGATAAGTATGGGCAGATTGATGAGATCTCTGATTATCTTGAAGATGTTAAAGAAGATATTTTAGATAACATTCAGGCAATATTAGCACAGGGTTCTGAACAGCAACAACAAGCAAATCCTCTAGCCGCACTACAGAGACAGATGCAAGACCCTAGAGATAGATACAAGGTAAACGTCATTGTTGATAACTCGGAACTCGAAGGCACTCCTGTAATAGTTGAGAATAACCCGACTTACCCTCGTTTATTAGGAAAAGTAGAGAAAGAAGCCCAGTTCGGTGCTCTAATAACTAATTATACAATGATCAGAGGAGGAGCCGCTCACAAAGCAAATGGAGGATTCCTGGTAATCCCCGTAAGAAGATTATTAATGAACGCAGTAGCCTATGATAGCCTAAAAAGAGCTGTGAATGAAGAAAAACTGGAGATTGAAGACGTAAGGGAAAGATACGGAATTGTATCAACCAAAACCTTATCCCCTGAACCGATCCCATTCAACGCCAAAATAGTATTAATCGGAGACCCCAGATTATATTATCTTCTTTATCAGCTAGATCCAGACTTCAAAGAGATCTTTAAGGTCAAATCAGAATTTGGGACCCAAATGGATAGAACCGACGAAAACTTGAAAAAATATGCAAAATTCATATGCACGTTATGTGAAAAAGAGAACCTAAGGCCCCTCGACAAATCAGGTGTAGAAGAGATAATAGGATATGGTTCTAGGGTTGTTTCTGACCAGGAAAAACTTACTACCATGTTTAGTAAGGTTGCTGACTTGATCCGTGAGTCAGATTACTACGCGATGGAAGACGAATCTAATGAGATTAAAGGTAAGCACGTTAGAAAGGCTCTAGAAGAGAAAATATACCGAAGTAACCTTTTACAGGAGAGAATCCAGGAAGCGATTGAACGGGGCACGATCTTCATAGATACCAGTGGTGAAGTCCACGGTCAAGTGAATGGCTTATCCGTCATCAATCTTGGTGACTATATGTTTGGTCGACCCTCAAGAGTTACAGCGACAGTTGGTCTCGGAAAGAAAGGTATAATCGATATAGAACGAGAAGCCGATCTTGGGGGACCCATACATACCAAAGGTGTACAAATTATCCAGGGATATCTGAATGATAAGTATGCCCGAGAAAGACCCCTAAGCCTTGATGCTCGACTAGTCTTCGAGCAAAGTTATGGTGGAGTTGAAGGTGATAGCGCTTCAAGCACGGAACTTTATGCAATAATTAGCAGTCTAATAGAGAAGCCAATTAAACAGAATATTTCAGTTACAGGATCTGTAAACCAGAGAGGCCAAGTGCAGCCTATCGGAGGAGTGAACGAGAAGATCGAAGGCTATTACGAAGTATGCAAAGCAAAAGAACTGACTGGCGACCAGGGAGTAATGATACCCAGGGCAAACGTGAAAAACCTCATGCTAAAGCCAGACGTAGTTGAGGCGGTTAAGGATGGGCAATTCCACATATATGCAGTAGATACGATAGATGAGGGTATCGAAGTTCTGACTGGTTTAAAGGCTGGTGAGTTACAAGAGGATGGCGAGTACCCTGAAGGTACAGTAAACTACATGGTCCGAGAAAAATTAGACGCTTTTGCTAAAAGAGCGAAAGAATTTGGTAAGAAGGAAGAAGAATAAAATTTGAAGAGCTTACTCTTCCAATCCACTCATTTTTCTTACTTGTTGACCAACTTTTTCTATCTCTAAATTCTCACATTCCTTCATTAATCGCTTAAAGTTTTTCATTCCATCTTTAGCTTCTTTTATCCAAGATTCTGCGAAACTACCATCCTGAACTGCCTTCAGAGCTTTACGCATATTTTCCTCCACTTGGTCATCTACGATTTTTGGTCCAATGTTCATACCGCCCCATTTTGCGGTATCACTTACAGCTTTATACATTCCACTAATTCCGCTCTTATAGATTAAGTCAACAATGAGTTTAAGCTCATTAAGAACTTCAAAGTAAGCTAATTCAGGTGGATAGCCGGCTTCTGTGAGGACTTTAAATCCTCGTCTAATAAGCTGGTCTACTCCCCCACATAACACGCCCTGTTCTCCGAATAAATCGCTCTCAGTCTCATCTTTGAAAGTAGTCTCTATTACTCCTGCTCTACCTGAACCAAGAGCTTTCGCAATGGCTAACGCCTTATCCAAGGCTTCTCCGGAAGCATCCTGTTTGACTGCTACAAGTGATGGTACTCCAAAACCCTCTTGGTACTGATGTCTCATCTCCGGTCCCGGACTCTTGGGAGCAACCATGATCACATCTACATTTTCTGGGGGCTGGATCTCCTCGAAGTGAATATTGAAGCCGTGAGCGAACTGAAGTGCTTTTCCAGGCTTCATTGCCAGGCTTACCTCTTCCTTCCATACGTTTGGTTGGACCATGTCAGGAATGAGCATAAGCACTATGTCTGCCTTCTCAGCTGCATCCAGTACCGTCATTGGTTGGAAGCCATCTTCTGTTGCCTTTTTCCAGCTCTTTCCTCCCGGTCTTAGACCTAAAACGACATCGACGCCGCTATCCCTCATGTTTAATGCTTGGGCTCTACCCTGACTTCCGTAGCCTATTACTGCTACAGTCTTGTTTTCTAACACTTTTCCATCTATATCCTTGTCATGATATACTTTCATTTTTTTCACCTATGTTATAGTTTAAGCTGCCCTTTTTCAAGGGCTGTTATTCCTGTTCTTGATATTTCTACTACTCCTATAGGTTTAACCTTTTCAAGGAAACTGTCCAATTCATGAGGCTCTCCTGTAATTTCAGCCATCAATGTATTCCCATCCATATCAAGAACCAGTCCATGGTTGCTGTTTATGTGCTTTAGAGCATCCTCTCTCGACATGGGGTCTGTTACATCCAGTTTCACTAGAAGCATCTCACGTCTGATAGTCCGAAGGGGGTCAAGTCGTTTAACCTGGATTACTTCCACCATCTTATCAAGTTGCTCTACCATGTTGTTAAGAGTCCTCGGGTCGACATCCACTGTTATAGTCATTCTGCTATACCTGGGATCCTCTAGAGGTCCAACAGAAATGCTCTCAATGTTGAAGCCCCGTCGACGAATTAAGTTACTTACGTTAAAAAGAACACCAGGCTTATTCTCGACCAAGAAGCTAACCGTGTTAAAAACCACTAATCAGCCTCCATTAAGGTGTCTTTGAGGCCCATTCCGGGAGGTATCATGGGCATTACATTTTCCTCGGGATCGATCGGTACATTGATTACAGTAGGTAAATCTGATTTCTGGGCTCTTCTCACCGCCCTCCTGAAACCATCATAAGACTCAACCATAACTCCCTCAGCACCGTATGCATCAGCAAGCTTAACAAAATCCGGGTTTCCCTGTAGTTTAACAGCCGAATACCTTCGATCATAGAATAGACGTTGCCACTGGGCGACCATGCCAAGCACCTGATTATTTAGAACTACAACTATTACTGGAATATTTTCCTCAACAGCGGTCGCCAGATTATTTTCAGTCATACCAAAGCTGCCATCACCTGCTATGTCCACAACGGGTACTTCTGGTCTGGCAACTTTTGCACCTATTGACGCAGGGAACCCCCATCCCATTGTCCCTAATCCTCCACTGGTGAAGAAGGATCTAGGATTATAGGCATCAAAGTGTAGGGCTGCCCACATCTGATTCTGCCCTACTTCAGTAGTTACAATCGCGTCTCGTGGCAGCTCATCTCTCAGGGCCCTGATGACCTTCGGTGCTCTGAGATATGGTCCATTATTTTCTTCTTCATCTTCCCATACACACCTGAATTCCTCTATCCTCTTCGTCCACTCGGAGCTCGTGTTTATCCTCCTCTGCGTCTTCACTCTTTTAAGTAGTTCTTGAAGAGTAAGTTTTGCATCTCCCACAACTCTTGTAACAGTCTCGACGTTTTTATCGATCTCACTCTGGTCGATATCAATATGAACAATCTTTGTGTTTGGTGCGAAGTCCGCGATCTTCCCCGTTGTTCTATCACTAAATCGACTGCCCACTACGAGAAGAACGTCCGCTTTAGGTACCAGCATATTAGCCTCCATGGTTCCGTGCATTCCACAGAGACCAAGACTCAATGGATGGTCCTCTGGGAAAGCCCCTTTTCCCATTAAGCTAGTTGCCGTCGGTGCCATTAGATATTCTGCTATAGCTATCAGCTCGGGGGTTGCTCCTGATGCTATCACTCCTCCTCCTGCCATTATGATTGGTCTCTCAGACCTGGCAAGGATAGTGGCAGCCCAATCTAGTTCTCTATGGTCAGGAACAGGGTTAGGGTTATAGCCCCTGAACTCAACAGAATCTGGGAAGACCATTTCACCTGAAAGTGTTGTGCAGTCTTTTGGAATGTCAACTAGAACAGCGCCTTTTCTCCCAGTATTCGATATATGGAATGCTTGTTTAACTGCGTATGGGATTTCCTCTGGTTCCCTTACCTGAATATTATACTTTGTAACACTTGCTGACACACCGATAATATCACATTCCTGGAATGCATCGCTACCAATCACCGCTCTATTTACCTGACCCGTAAATGCAACTATAGGACTACTATCAATCTGGGCAGTTGCCAAACCTGTTACTATGTTGGTTGCACCAGGACCACTTGTAACAACACAGACTCCAACTTTATCCCGAACCCTTGCATATCCATCAGCCATATGTGCAGCTCCCTGTTCATGACGAGCTAGTATGAACCTCATATCACTATTCAATAACTCGTCGCAGATGGGAATAACTGAACCACCGACAATTCCGAATATATGCTCAACTCTCTCTTTTTCCAGTGCCTTTACAAACGCCTTCGCTCCTATCATTTCAGTCATTAAACTTCATGCTCCTTTTCGTCTCGTTGAAAATTCCTTCTGAAGGAAGTGTGTTTATATGAATCGTTTCAATGTCATAAACTGATTTTGGTATAGTCGATTTACTTGGTTTATTTTTTAATAAAACAATACCCCGTGCATTCTGCCATCCGTGGACGGATAAAACGATACCCCATACAACATTCTCCTATGTGGTTGTAACATGTACGGTAAGAATATAAAATAAAAAGGTTCCCCCTCATAGAAGAGTAAACAATTTTATCTCGGTCCCCCAAACGTTATTTTACACCACGACCTTCTAATGGTGATGATCATGAGTTATTACACTCACTTAGAGTGCTCCTCCTGCGGTAAGGTGCACGAAGCAGACAAGATACAAACAGTATGTAAGAAATGCGGTAAACCCCTGTTCCCAAAATATGATTTAGAAAAAGTCAAGGAAGCTGTAACCCGAAGAGAGCTTGTAGGGAGAGAAGCAACCATGTGGAGATACAGGGAACTATTACCAGTAAAAGAAGTTAAAAACATAGTAAACCTTGGTGAAGGCTGGACTCCATTAACACCTACTCCCAGACTGGGAGAAGAAATTGGACTTGTTGATCTATGGGTCAAAGACGAAGGAATAATCCCAACAGGAACCTTCAAGGCAAGGGGTCTCAGCATGGCCATTAGTAAGGCGAAAGAATTAGGAATTACCCGTGTTGCTCTCCCAAGTGCAGGGAACGCGGCTGGAGCCATGGCAGCATATGGAGCCCGTGCTGGAATGGAGGTTTATGTGTTTATGCCTCAAGATGCACCGAAAGTAAACATTATCGAATGCCAGGTTGTGGGAGCTAAAGTCGTGCTTGTTGATGGGCTTATCACCGATGCAGGAAAGCTGGTAAAGGAAGGCATGGAAGAGATGAATTGGTTCAATGTAGCCACCCTGGGAGAGCCCTACCGGGTTGAAGGCAAGAAAACAATGGGTATCGAGGTGGCTGAGCAGTTTGATTGGAGTCTCCCTGATGTGATCATTTACCCCACAGGTGGAGGCACAGGTATCATTGGTATGTGGAAAGTTTTCGATGAGCTCGAAGAACTCGGATGGATAGGCCCAGAACGACCCCGAATGGTGTCCGTTCAAGCAGAGGGCTGCGCACCAATAGTAGAAGCTTATGAAAAGGGTAGAAAAGAGTCCACCTTTTTTGAAAATGCTTCAACAAAAGCCGCTGGACTCAGGGTACCAAAAGCTTTAGGTGACTTCTTAGTCCTTGAAGCTGCACGAGATAGCGGAGGACTATGCATCAGCGTAAGCGATGAAGAAATCATGGACTCAGTCTACCAAATCTCATCATCTGAAGGGCTCTTTGCATGCCCGGAAGGTGCAGCAACTCTAGCAGCTCTAAAGAAGATGATCGATCAAGGAGACGTAGACGGAGATGAGAGAGTGGTTCTCTTTAACACTGGAAGTGGATTAAAGTACACAGATCTCTTTGAGGTCAACGCTCCAGTTGTTGATCCATCAGAAAAATTCAACTATGATACACTAAAATAATTCCACCCTTTTCACAAAAGCAATATTTTTCCCAAAGATTTTTCCCTTCACGTTCAATTCTTCGTCGATCAAATTGAGGACTGCCACAGTATTTGCACCAGGGCACCTTACAGGTTTATTTCAAATATGTGACCAGGACCCTGACCCTCTGAAGAAAGGTGCAAGAGGGTCAGGCATAAGTCTGGAGTTAGGCACAACTACAAAGGTAGTAGCTAAATCATCAAGTAAAAATAGGTATAATGTTTTCATTAACGGGCAGTTATCAGATGAGCCAATAATCTCAAACTTCGTCATCGAATATTATCTGAACTTGCTTAGAAACCCAGTGTCTTTAAGTGTTGAACATTTGATTCAGACTCCTATTACTGCTGGTTTTGGCAGTAGTGGTGGGGGGGCTATAAGTCTCAGCTTGGCTTTGAACGAGGTTCTGGAGACTGGATACGATCGTCTGGAAGCGGCGCAGATTGCACACATTGCTGAGATAGAATGTAAGACAGGTCTGGGAAGTGTATTTGCTGCTAATGTTGGAGGTTTTGGCGTCCTCACCAAGCCTGGAGCCCCGGGGATTGGAGAAAGTTTTTCTTTCAATGAGAGCTGTAAGTATCGAGTTATTTATGTTTACTACGGGTCGATGCCAACTAAAGATGCTTTATCCAACCCTGATTTGAGAAGACGGGTAAATGAATTGGGAGGTAAATTCGTTGATATGTTGGAGGAGAATTTTTCTCCTGAGAGGTTTCTGCGATTATCACGAGAGTTTACTGAGAATGTTGATATCGTAACGCCTCGTTTATGGACGCTTTTTGATTATATGGATCAGGAAGGCTACACTTTTACTATGGCGATGTTCGGTGAGGTGGCTTTCACGGTTCAGCATGTTGATCAGGTAGATGATGTTCTTCTCTCTCTCTCAAAAATATCAGATTCAAATGCTGTTGTTTGTAAGATAGATGAGGATGGAGCACGCTTTCTCTAGCATTAAGGTTCTTAGAGGTACGGTTTTTCTACAATAAAGATCTCGAAAAATCGTTTATTCGAAATCAAAATGATTATTAGGATTGAAAGGGGGCTTTACTTTTCCGAAAGTGAAGAAAATGCTTAATTTCGAGCCTTTTGAAAGGCCAACGATTAAGGGCAGACTGGAAGCACCTGGAGTTAAGTGGCACAGAGACGCCCAGTATATTATTCCTTTATGGCTGGCTGATCAGGACTATCCTCTTTGCCCTTAACTAAAAGAGCGGCTAATAAAGGCGATAGAGAAGGAGAATGTAGTCCATACTTCTGTTCTGAAAGCAAGTGAAGCTATCACGGAGAAATCGAGAAGAGTGAATGGCATTAACTTCCCTCCTGAACAGGTGATGATGGCTCTTGATAGGATCGAGAGCGTTATCCCAAAGATGGAGAAGATGGCTCGGGGGTAGCCATTATTTCATCTTTCTCGTACTGGAACTGCATATCGTATAATTGTTTGTAGAGCCCTTCCTTGGAGATCAGTTCATCGTGGTTTCCTGTTTCCTCGATTTTGCCATCCTTTAAGACGATTATTTTATCCGAGTTTCTAACGGTTGAAAGTCTGTGAGCGATTATGATGCTGGTTCTATCTCTCAATACTTTTTCCATGGCTTGTTGTATTATCAATTCTGTGTAGGCATCTATGCTGCTTGTTGCTTCATCCATTATTAAAATTCGGGGATTCGCGAGCAATGCTCTAGCCAGAGCTAAGAGCTGTCTCTGCCCTACACTCAATCGTCCCCCTCTCTCCCTGACGTCCGTCTCGTATCCTTCTGGAAGTTTCTCAATAAAATCATAGGCTCCCACAGCTTTCGAGACTTCAATAATCTCCTCATCAGAGGCATCGAGTCTCCCATATCTGATGTTCTCCTTCACTGTATCACTGAAAAGGAAGTTATCCTGAAGTACTATGGCCATCTGCTTTCTGAGGGAGTCAATTTTAACTTCCCTCAGATCATAGCCTTCCACAGTAATTTTTCCCTCCTCAGGGTCATAGAACCTGTATAGCAGATTAATCATAGTCGTCTTCCCCACCCCTGTTGGTCCTACTAGGGCAACTGTAGAGTTTGGCTCTATATCCACGTCTATATTTTTGAGAACCTCGACTCCCTCTTCGTAACTGAAGGTGAGGTTTTCGTAACTTATCCTCCCATCGATTCTGGGTAATTCAATGGTTCCATCATTATCCTTTATGCTGGCTGGTGTGTCCATTACTCCAAAAACTCTTTCCGCTGCCGCAAGAGCTGACTGAACATTATTCCAGAAACCTGCAAGATCCTGAATGGGCCAGAAGAACCTGCTCAGATAACTCATAAACCCAAACAAGATACCAACACTCAGCTCCCCCTCCATAACAGCAACACCCCCAAACCACAGGACAAGAAAATTCCCTATTGCCGTAAATATTTGAACCGCTGGCCAGAAGGCTGACATGACTTGACCTGCCTGGACGTTGGCTTGCATGTTCGATCTATTTACCTGCTTAAACTCTCTCCTCGTCTCGCCTTCTCTGCTGTAAGTCTGGATCTCCTTTATTCCACTAACACTTTCCTCCATCTGAGCGGAGACGCTGGCTATTGTTTTTCTCGTCTCACGGTATACCCGTCGAACTCTCCTTCCCCAGAAATATAAGAAGAGGATCATTAAGGGCATGATACTGAAGGTTATAAGGCTGAGCCACCAGTTCATCCATAGCATTATTCCAATTATACCAGTCAGGGTAAGAAGATCAGCTATTACACTTGCTACTCCGCTGGTCACTAATTCAGTTATCTTGTCCACGTCATTGGTTGCTCTGGATACTATGCTCCCCACTTCCCTGTGGGCATAATAGTCTAGGTTTAGTTTCTGGAGATGTCTGAAAATATCGAGGCGTATATTATATTCTAGTTTGCTGCCTAACCAGTTGATTAGATATCTTTGACCATACTGGGCCACGAATTGTAGAATGTATACTAGGATAAAGGCGAAGCTGATTATGAGCAGTCCTCTGCTGTTCATGGCAACTATATAACTGTCTATTGCGATGCTTGACAGATAAGGGGGGAGTAATCCTATGATTGTTGAGAGTACGATTGCCCCTACCAACATGTAGCTCTTTTTTCTCTGCTGGGTGATATAGCCAAGGAGCCTTCTCATGAGGACGCGGTCAGAAATTTGCCGCTCATAATCCTCCTCCTCAGTCGCAAACTGTCTGGCATGCCAGCCTATCGCTCCTCACCTCCTATCTGTGTCTGGTAAAGCCTGTAATAGATGCCCTGTTTTTCCATTAGCTCATCATGTTTACCCTTCTCGCTGATCTCCCCATCTTCCAGCACGATAATGTAGTCTGCCTTCTTGATGCTGCTTAATCTCTGAGTTATTATGAAGGTTGTACGGTTCTCTAATAGTTCGTCCAATGCCTGCTGTATCTCATACTCCGTCTGGGTATCAACACTGCTCGTGCTGTCATCGAGTATAAGTATTCTAGGGTTTTTCAGTAGAGCCCTCGCGATAGCCACACGCTGTTTTTGCCCCCCGCTCAAGGTGACTCCCCTTTCCCCTACTCTGGTTCCATATCCTTCTGGGAGATCTTTGATAAAGCTGTGGATCTTTGCCTGCCGCGCGGCTTTAACTATTTCAGAGAGATCTGCGTCCTCTACACCGTAACTGATGTTCTCCCTCAGGGTCTTGCTGAAGATGAAGGGGTCTTGACGGACGATTCCGATCTGTGATCTAAGGCTCTTAATGGTGTATTCTCGAACATCTACCCCGTCGATCTTTATGCTGCCTCTGGATACGTCGTAGAATCTTGGTATGAGGTTTATTATGCTGCTCTTGCCAGAGCCTGTGGCTCCGAGGATTGCTATGGTCTCCCCGGGTGAAACGTCCAGGTCGATGTCCTTTAGGACCATGTTTTCTCCATCGTAGCTGAACCATACGTCCTCGAAGGTCACCCTTCCTTTCACATTCTCCAGTTTTTCCGCGTTCTCACTCTCATTTATCTCGATCTCCGCGTCGATGATCTCGAAGATCCTTTCCGCTGCAGCTCCTGCTCGGATGAACATCCCTGCCATGAAGCCCAGCATTCTTACAGGTCTCATTAGGAGGTTAAGGTAAAAGTAGAAGGCAACGAGGCTTCCGATGCTGAGGTTTCCGGTGATAACCTGGTTCCCCCCGTACCATATTATCAAAACAAGCCCTATACTTGAGATGAGGTTTGCGAGGGGCCAGAAGAAAGCCCTAATCTGGGCCATTGTGATGTTGATGTTGAAGTATTTCTCAAGCTCGGTTACGAATTTCTCTGTCTCGTAATCTTCATTGCTGAACCCTCTTACCACTCTCAGCCCTGAGAGGTTTTCCTGTATCCTGTTGGTGATCTCCCCGTTCTGTTCTCTTACCTCTCTCCACAAGGGGCCTATCTTTCGGCTGTACCTCATGGTGCTTAGCGTCAGGAAAGGGAGAACGGTTACCGAGACCAGGGTTAGTCTGGTGTTCAAGGAGATCATAGAGTATATCGCCATTAAGAGGAGTAGCAGTGAGCTCACTGCCATCCTGAAACCGAAGTTAAAGAATCTGCCCAGCATGTTTATGTCTCCCGTAGCTCTCGCCATCAGCTGTCCCGTTCTCTGCTGATCATAGAAACTGAAGCTTTGCTCCAGTAAGCTGTTATAGAGGTCATTCCGGATGTCGAATCCCCCTTTCTCGCTCAGTATGGTTGAGGTGTACCTCTGAAAGTAATTGGTCAAACCATCAAGACTTGATATTACGATGAGAGAGAAGCTGAATACAAGTAATATCGCGTATTCACGCTGAAGCCCTATAAAGCCAGTTAACCAGTCTGAAAAAGGTAATAGGATCTGAAAGGAAATTCTCTCGATACCCTCACCAACCTTGATCTCTGCACCCATTGCGACGTTCTTAATCATATCTATAATGGCGCCTATAATCGCTGGACTCAAAATTGATAGAACAGTTGTCACGCCGATAAGCATTAGGACTACTTTTAGCTCCCAGTAGCCGGTAACGTATTTTACAAGCCTTTGGATTGTGCTCCAGCTGACGCTGGGGTTGTTTCGGTCACCATTCATGTTATCTCTCCCTGATCTGCCCTATGACCTCGGATAGCCTCGTCAATGCCTCCATGTACTCCTTGTCCCCCATAAGCTGAATGTGACTAAGGATGTGGGCGACGCTTCTAGCAGCGTATTTACCCGTCTCAACAGGCTTCGTCCGCTGATCTATTCGCTCCTCGTAGGCCTTCTTCCTCCTGTAGTACATGGTACGGAGCAGCTCCTTAACCTCATCCTTCTTATCCTCCGGTATTTCCAGATTATAGGCTTCAAGGGACTGGAGTAGCTTCTCCGCAAAGTCTTCCTGCCATGCCGCGTAGTCAGGGTCCTGACTGAGAGCCTCAGTCAAGCTATAAGCCACATGTAAATTACGGGCAACCGTCCTGTAGTACGGCTGAATCATGTTACGTACTTTTTCTTCTCGAGTGACCTCAATGAGCCCTGCCTCCAGCAAGGTGTTGAGGTGGTGAACTATGCTACTATGGTTTTTTCCCAGCGCCTTGGCCAGATCCGTTGCAGAGCTTTCTTCTTTTCTCAAGAGGTTGAGTATCTGTCTCCTGGTCTCGTCTGCAAGAAGCTTTGCCACCTCTGGGTCCTTTATAATATAGGTATGCCTGCCCACCATTAATCGCTACAATCAAATGTAGCGCTTTACTAAAATATTACCTTTTTGAGAAACCTGGAACTATTTCTTATGGCCGAGGTTTCGCATCTTCTTGCCTGCTGCAGTTAAGCCTCTATAAGCCCTGCCCCTATGGGGCTTAACCTCCTCTTTCGGCTTCGGATACCTAACTCCAGCTTCATTTGCTTCCTCGATATACTCCACCAGTTCCTCAATGTTTTCCACGAAGCTCGTCTTCCGTCGAGTATCAACGGGTATCCCTATCCTCCGTGCCTCGAAGACGCTTATACCCGCCTCCTTGACCTCTGATACGCTGAAACCCCTGCCTTCTCGCCAGCGGTCCTCTCTCTGAACTATGGGCTCAACATTTCTTACCATGTAATCACCTGTAGCTCTTCTGCTTTCTCCTTCGAGCACCGGGTCCGCCGAATTTCTTGGCCTCCTTACGCCGCGCATCGCCAGCGAGCATGGTTCGATCATAATCAATGTACGTATTACGTAGCCTCTTACTCCGGGTAAACTTCACCAGGCCCTGAGCTATACCCATACGGGCAGCCTCCGCCTGACTCATGAAGCCCCCTCCCTCCGTATTGATGCTGATATCCACCTGATCCTTATAATCCCCCGACAACAATAAGGGCTCCAGGATCTTCTGCCTGGCTATCCAGGGCTCAACCAAGTGAACAGGAGTATTATTTATCCTCACCCTTCCCTTTCCTTCACTAACCACTACACGTGCCTTACTCGTCTTCCGTTTCCCTGTTGCTAAAACCAGCTTCTTCTTGCTTGACATCTACTTCCTCCAGCCAATGCTCTCAGCGATCTCACCAATAGTCACATACCTCTTACCCAGGTTACTCGAATGAAACTCCGGCATCGTCTCCTTCTCAACACCATCAAAACCATCAGGCTCCCCAATATAGACCTTCAGCCTCCGAAAAGCCTTCCTACCATGACTCTTCCGGTGAGGAAGCATCCCCCTAACAGTTCTCCTAACAATACGATGAGGCTGCCTAAAATGAATAGGACCCTTCCCGTGACCTCCCGTACCGAGAAACTCCTTCCTCTCCTCAATAATACTCTGACGGTCCCCCGAGACCACAACCTTCTCCGAATTAACAATATCAATAGACTCACCATCGAGAAGCCTCCTAGCCACTACACTGGCCATCCTGCCCAGAACAAGGCCTTCTCCGTCAATCACAGTACGCTTCATTTTCCATTACCTATACGGCTAGAGCCGCCTAATGCACCCTCCTTCACCATTTCTATGCGTATAAAGGTTTTCCAAATATTGATGCTACACCTACCACGAACAAAATAAATCCATAAGAAAAGAACCCTAAAATCTTCATTAATTCTAAAAAATAACAAAGAGAATGGACCCTAGGGTCGATTTCCAATATATCGAAATACGAAGCATATTATTAAATCAGAGAGACGAATGAAAACCCCCGGAAAAAAAATTTTTCCGTCGGAAAAGAGAAAAAGGGAAGATTATCCCAAAAGAACCCGTAAGACCAAGCCGTTAAGCAACTAGACTGTACATGAAAGCCGTAAACCATATACAAAAACGCAAGAATTAAACAACAATTAGACTGAAAGTGGATCCTCTATATGCTTTTCATTAGAAAAGAGATATCGTCTCATGATTTTTAACTTCAATTAGAGTAAAGCTTCGATATTTTTCAAGAAACCTTTATAGCTAATATCATATCCTAAGTCTGCAGTGGAGAAAATGAGGGATAGAATTCACTAGAGGCGTTCGTGTTCATCTCTAGTAAACAGAAAAATTCTCAGCCACGAAAATCCACAAAAACTCCTTCTAAAGAAACAACGAGTACAGTGGAACCAAGGCTCACACCCCTCCAGACCCACAGGAAATAATTATGAACAAAGTAAATTTTGCACTACCCAAAGGACACCTGGGAGAACAAACCTTCAAGATACTGGAAAGAGCAGGATACCAGATAACAGGACACGACCGCACCTACAGACCCCAGATCAACGACCCAGAAATAGAACTAAAGATACTCCGACCCCAAGAAATCCCCACCTACGTAAGCGAAGGCGTCCAGGACGTAGGAATAAGCGGAAGAGACTGGGTCACAGAAAACAAAGCCGACGTCGAAATACTACTAGACTTAGAATACAGCAAAGTAAGGCTGGTAGTAGCCGTACCCGAGATCTGGAGAGAGATCAACAACCTATCAGACTTAATCAAAACAAAAAAAGAAAACAAAGAGACGCTCAGAATCAGCACAGAGTACTTGAACTCAGCAAAAGACTACATAATGAAAAACCAAGCATACATAGAAACCTACGGAAAAATAGCCCCAGTAACAGTAACACCATGGTGGCGAACCGGCGAAAACGAAGAAGTAGCAATATACCTGAGCTTCGGCGCCACAGAAGCAAAACCCCCCGAAGACGCAGACGCAATAATAGAGGTGGTAGAAACAGGAACCAGCCTACAGCAAAACGGACTGAAAATAATCGAAGAAGTAATGCAGACCAGCGCCCTACTCATAGCAAACAAACAAAGCCTGAGAGACCCCAAAAAGAAGACTAAAATCATGGACATACTTACCCTACTCAGAGGAGCAGTCGACGGAGCAAAAAAACTACACATATTCGCAAACGTCGAGAAAAAAAACCTAGGTCAACTCCTAGAGAAACTACCAGCACTCAAACGCCCAACAATAAGTGAACTAAGCGACCCAGACTGGTGCGCCATAAACACCGTAATCGATAAGCCCCGCTTCTTAGAAATCTTACCAACACTCAGGGAGTTATCACAGGGACTCGTCGTCTACGAACCAAGGCAGGTACTACCCCTCGAAGAAATAGTCTCGGAGAACAAGACATGATAAAAAGATACTCAGAAAAACCAAAAGAGATCCTAGATAAGAGGTGGCCACAAAAAAGCTTTGGAGCCAATGAGTTAACTCAATACGTTTCAAAAATCTTGGATTACATCAAAGCCAACGGAATAGAAGCTATACTTGAGTATACAGAAAAGTTTGATGGAGTAAAACTGGAATCAGACCGTATTCAGGTTACTAAAGAGG
This sequence comes from uncultured Candidatus Bathyarchaeia archaeon, assembly GCA_964559475.1. GTDB lineage: Archaea > Thermoproteota > Bathyarchaeia > TCS64 > TCS64 > RBG-16-57-9. The sequence goes on from CAZLHX010000004.1 coordinate 18,256, forward strand.
AAATCAAGCAAGCGTACGACCATGTTACAAAGGACCAGATCGAGGCCCTAGAAGAATCCAAAAAGAGACTCAAAAAAATTGAGATGAAACGTCTAAACCAGCAACACTTTAAGATAAAAATTGATGGAGTAGAAATTTTCAGTACGTCGAAGCCTCTAAGAAAAGTTGGTTGCTACGTCCCAGGAGGAAAAAACCCATATCCAAGTACCGTGGTAATGAATGCGGTTCCTGCCAGAGTAGCAGGAGTAGAAGAGGTAATAATCTGTACTCCCCCCAACATAAATGGTGAAATTTCCCCAGTATTACTGGTTGCAGCCGATATATGTGAAGTAAATAAGATCTATAAACTGGGGGGTATTCAAGCAATAGCTGCCATGGCATATGGTTTTCCTCCAGTTAAAAAGGTGGATAAAATTGTGGGACCAGGTAACAAGTATGTAACGGAAGCAAAGCGACTAGTTTCCGACACAGTAGCCATAGACAAACCAGCTGGTCCAAGTGAGATACTAATAATCGCAGACCGCACAGCAAACCCCCATTTAATATCACTGGATCTTATCAGCCAGGCGGAACATGGGCCTGGTGGTTTATCCGGGCTTGTTACAACATCCAAGAAACTAGCAGACGACGTCGAACAAGAGATCACAATATTACTTGATGAAATCCCTAACAGAAAAACTGTTGAAAAAGTAATGAATGAGGGGGGCTTTATCTACACAGCAGACTCACTTGAGAAAGCCATAGACTTTGCTAATGAATTTGCCCCTGAGCACCTAGAATTAATTATAGAGAAACCAAAAAGATACCTGGAAAAAATACAAAACGCGGGTATGATACTATTAGGAGAGTATACTCCCGTCGCTTCAACTGATTACTGCATGGGAGTAAATCATGTTCTACCAACCGAAGGGTATGCAAAAATAAGATCAGGTCTAACCGTCTTAGACTTTATCAAAACGGTCTCAATAATTAAAGCACAAAAGAAGGATCTTGTAGCAGTAAAAAAACATATACAAGCCTTGAGCCAAGCAGAGGGACTTGAAAACCATTATTTAGCACTGGAGGCAAGGATTCAATGATCCAGGAACTTTCAAGGAGATACAGTTTAATAAAACCCTACCGACCCGGGGAAAGCGTATTTGAATTAGCTCAAAGATTAGGGATGGAGCCCTCTGATATCCTCAAACTAAACGCAAATGAGAACCTCTTCGTCCAAGAAAAATATGTAACAGACTTAATTAAACAAGCCTCAGAAGAAGTGGATCCGCGATTATATCCTCAAAAAGAAGGAGATAATCTAAAAGAAACGATATCAAAGATAGAGCAAATTAACCCGGAAGAGATAATTATAGCATCCGGTGGAGACCATTTAATAGAAATACTATTATCCGCCTTCCTCAGACTGGGGGACGTAGTTCAAGCAATAACACCCACTTTCAGTATGTATCCGAGAACATGCTTGACTAGAGGATTAAAATACATTGAGGAGAATTTAGACAGAGATTTTACGTTTGACCCAGAAAAAATAACCTATAATAATAAAGGAGACAGTAAAGCTCTAATCGTTTGTAACCCAAATAACCCAACAGGAAACCAGTTTAAAAAAGAATCAATTATCAGACTCATCGACGGCTATCAAGGTATTGTATTCTTGGATGAGGCATACACCGAATACGGGAAATACACAATTGCCAAAGAAGCCGTAAAAAGGAAGAATTTGGTAATCTTACGTACCTTCTCAAAAGCATATGGCTTAGCAGGCATGAGGCTAGGTTACATAATCACTAATGAGGAACTTGCGAGACTTATCAACGAACGTTATATGGTGCCCTATCCTGTTTCATCCCTGACACTAAAGACTGGACTTAAGGTTCTCCAAAACATTGAATACTTCGAAGAAAAAATACAGATGGCTAAAAGATCAAGGGACATACTTTTCAAAAAATTAAATAAAATCAAGGGAGTAAAGGCATTTCCTTCTGATACAAATTTCATATTATTTACAACCAAGCATTCTATGGACCAGGTATACTCTGACTTACTCAACCTGGGTATCATAATTAGAAAGATAGGAAATGTGCCAGGATATAGGGAATGCCTGCGAGTTACAGTTGCTCCAACCCCGATTAACCGAAAATTCACATCAGCCTTGGAAGAGGTTCTCAAATGAAACCAGAATTTATTGAACTGAAGCTCCCAGACGATGACCCAGTCTTCATCAGAAAAGATCGTATAGAGGAAATAAAAAAAATCGATGTAGTAATCTTCGACTGTGATGGGGTTCTTTTAGATGTAAACGAGTCATATAAAAACGCTGTATCCCGCGCATCATCATTGTTAATTGAGGCTTTTACCGGATACAAAATTCCAGAGGAATTTTTTGACGACAGACTCTACCTTCATTACAAAAAGACTGGAGGCTTCAATAACGATTGGACTCATACATATGCTTACTTAATGAAGACATTGTCAGAACTCCCACCCCACATCTTGGAAAAAATTGATAGCAATGCCAAAAGATCCATCAAGATTAAGAGTCTCGCTGACCGTCTTGAGTTCATAAAGGGAAACCAGCCAGAAATCATCATTAACGAGGCAGAACTTTATGAGGCTTTATGGGGCTTCACAAAGTCATTAACCATCGACGGAGTCGGATCAGTAGACAGACAAACAGCACCCATACTAGGAGAAAATGTGAAGAAAGCTCTAAATTATAGAGCAAGAGTAGGAGAAAGTATAGTATCCACCCTATTTGAAGAAATCTTCAGTGGAAAAGACTTATTTGAAGAAAACTTTAAGATGAAAACCCGGTTTATAGAAGAGAAAAAGGGCTTCATCGAGAATGAGAAAATTATCATAAAGACGGAGACCTTTAGAAAGCTTGAAAAATTCGTCGATAATCGTTTAGGGATCGCTTCCTCAAGTTTAGCTAACACAGCATACCATGCCCTAGGTGATATCATTGACAACTTCTCAAGAAAATCCATGGTTTGGCATGAAGATGTTGAAGAAGCTGTAAAAAAAACTGGTATACCCGATCTACATAAACCAAACCCATATTCTTTGTTAAGAGCATCAGAACCTTACAAGCCTTATCAAAAGGTACTATATGTTGGGGATACAAATGCGGATAAGATCATGGCAAGAAAAGCAAGTAAAATTGAACCCAAGTTCCTCTTTGCTGGTGTTTACGGTTCAGCATCTTTACCTGAAGAAGCAAAAGAGCTCTTCATTGAAGAGAAATCCGATATTGTGACTCCTTCAGTAAATGAACTACCCTTAATATTGGAGGCGTTAAAAAATGAATAAACCACGAGAAGCCCAATACCAACGTACCACACGCGAAACAAACATCAAAGCAAATGTGAATCTGGATGGTACCGGAGTGTCACAAATAAACTCAGACATCGCTTTTCTAAACCACATGCTAACAAGCCTCTCAACCCACAGCATGATCGATATAACACTGGACGCTAAAGGTGACCTCCAACACCACATAATAGAGGACATAGCCATCTGCTTGGGAACCGCGATAAGACAGGCATTGAGAGAACAGCCAGAAATAACAAGGTTTGGTAGTGCATCCGTTCCAATGGACTGTTCCTTAGCAACCTGTGCCCTGGATCTTGGAAACAGACCTTACCATTTCATAGATCTAAAAATTGAACACCCCGAAATCGAAGGCACGTCTTCGGAAAACTTAACTCATTTCTTCGAAAGCCTAGCCACCGAGCTAAGGGCAAACATACACATCAAAGTGCAATATGGTAAAAATGATCACCATAAAGCAGAAGCTGCTTTCAAGGCGCTCGCTTTATGCTTACGTCAAGCTCTCTCATTGGACCCAAAAAGAGTGGGGGCGCCAAGCAGTAAAGGTGAGGTTAAGTGACTTTAGCAGCAATAATCGATTATGGAGCAGGCAACCTTTTCAGCATTTCAAAAGCCCTTGAGGAAGCAGGTTTTAAAGTGAAAATTACCGTTGAACCCGACTTACTAATGGAATCAGATACTCTTATTCTTCCTGGTGTAGGAAACTTTGGCCCAGCAACTCAGAGACTTCGACCATTAAAAGATACTATAATCGATGAAGTCAAGTCAGGGAAACTTTTCCTAGGAAGCTGTCTGGGAATGCAACTACTGTTCGAAACCAGTGAGGAAAGTCCTGGAGAAGGTCTAGGCCTCATAAATGGCAAAGTAAAAAGATTTAAGGAGAATGTAAAGGTACCCCACATGGGTTGGAATACCATCAAACGGTTAAGAGACAGTCCTTTATTAGATGGAATTCCTGATGATAGCTACTTCTATTTTGTACACAGTTATTATCCAAAGCCTGAAAATCTGAAAGATGTTCTTGCAGTCACTGAGTATAGCCAGGAATTTACTTCGATAGTTGAGAGGACTAGTATCTACGGAACACAGTTTCATCCTGAGAAATCAGGAGATATGGGAGCCAGGTTACTAGAAAACTTCGCTTCACTGGTGAGAAAATAATGGAGATAATACCTGCAATAGACATCATGGATAATAAAGTTGTCCGATTAACAAAGGGAGATCCAGAAAAGAAAAAAGTCTACATGGAAAGTCCTTTAAAGACTGCTCTTCATTGGCAAGATCAAGGTGCCAGCCGGTTACATATAATAGATTTAGACGCCGCACTAGGAAAAAAGGATAGTAAAAAGGCTATAGTTAAGATCTCCAAAAGATTAGATATTCCCATTCAGACGGGTGGAGGCATTAGAACTTTAAATAAAGCCAGAAAATTGTTAGATCTTGGTGTCGAAAAGGTCATTTTAGGAAGTATGCCCTTTAACAAGCCTGAAGATACGGATAAACTCCTTCAAGAATATGGATCGAGTAGGATAATTATCGCCCTCGACCATGAAAATAAGTCAGTGAAGATCGAAGGCTGGAAAAAATCTGGAAAAAATAGCCTGGAAGAAGCCTTAGAAGTCTTTACCTCAAATGGTTTCGAGTGGTTCCTTGTAACAGATATCACCCGAGATGGCACCTTAGATGGACCAGACGTAAACACGTTTAAAAAAATAAGCGAAATGGCATCCATTATCGCCAGTGGAGGAGTTTCCAGAATTCAAGACATCCTAGACTTAAAGAGAACAGGCGTTAAAGCTGTAGTAATAGGAAAAGCCCTTTATGAGGATAGATTCAACCTACCACAGGCAATTCAGGAGGCTCAAAAATGTTAGCCAAACGCATTATCCCATGTATGGACGTTAAAGATGGTAGAGTAGTGAAAGGCACTCACTTCGTAAACTTACGAGACGCTGGAGACCCCGTTGAACTAGCTCAACGATACAACAAGGATGGTGCCGATGAACTGGTCTTTCTTGATATCACTGCCAGTCAAGAAAAAAGAGAGACCCTCAAAAACCTTGTGAGGGCTGTAGCGAGCCAGGTAAACATCCCCTTCACAGTCGGGGGAGGAATCACAAGTGTAGAAGATGTACGTAATGTTCTAAGAAATGGCGCTGACAAGACCGGGCTCAACACAGCAGCTGTAAATACCCCCCATATAATCACAGAAATCGCTGAGACCTTTGGGTCTCAGTGTGTTGTCATAGCTATAGATGCGAAAAGAAGATACGACGACTTAGACGGGCATCGAATAATACAGACAAATAAGGGCCCCTGCTGGTTTGAAGTCTTCACATATGGAGGTAGTAAAGCGACTGGAAAAGACGCCCTCGAATGGGCCACTGAATCTGTAAAGCTTGGAGCAGGAGAACTCCTTGTAACTTCTATGGATAGAGATGGAACAAAACAGGGTTATGACAACTTTCTTAATAGAGCCATTTCTGAAAGTATCAAGGTACCTCTTATTGCAAGCGGAGGGGCAGGAGCCCCTGAACACTTCTTGGAAGCATTCAAGGAAGGGAGAGTGGATGCCGCTCTCGCTGCCTCGGTATTCCACTATGATCAATATCCTATACCCTCGGTTAAGAGATTCCTTACCATGAAAGGGGTGAATGTCCGTATATGAAAGGAATCAACATGAACGAACTTGATTGGGAAAAAATGAATGGATTGATACCCGTTATAACCCAAGAAGCAGAAACCCTACAGGTTCTTACACTTGCTTACATAAACCAAGAAGCACTCCTCAAAACCTATGAGACAGGTTGGGCACACTATTACCGTAGAAGTCATGGAAAAGTAATGAAAAAAGGAATAACAAGCGGAAATGTTCAGCGCATAAAAGAGGTATTAGTAGACTGTGATAAGGATGCAGTCCTCTATTTAGTTGAACAGACTGGACCTGCTTGTCATCTCGGAGAACAAAGCTGTTTTCATAATAAATTGATTTATGCAATTAGCCACTCTAAAAAACAGAAAATTTGATGGAAACATATAGATCATTTCTTAATATACTTTCAAAAATCTGCAACTATAAATTAAATTTAAAAATCTTTTATCCCCTTTTTTGGACTTTAATTAATATGGTAAGAAATATAACCACGCATTTGTCTTAGAGTGTGCAAGCGACCGTAGTCTAGAGGCTATGATTTCTGCCTGCCACGCAGACGGCCCGGGTTCGAATCCCGGCGGTCGCACCTTTTCAATTTTTCTTTACTCTCCAATTTTACTAAATTTGGATCTCCCAATTTAACCATAAGTAATATTTAAGTTATAATAAGAATAAGATTTGTTTACCTTTTGGGTAAACTATATAATACCCTGGCTCATGCTCTTTAAAGCTGTCGAATCGTTCATGCATAAATGAGATAAAGAAAATCAGAGAAAAAGTAGCTTCAACTCCTTGATTCCTAATTAGATTTGGAGTTCAAATACTTCAGATCGTCTTCTCAGTTTTTCAGAGTGAGAGTGGAATTGGTATCCTACCACCTGTGGAGATGTCTCCCACAAAACACTCCCCATTATGTTTTTTAAACGTAAATATGAAGATATTGTTGTGCAAATTGTTCATAATATATATTAGATCGGTACTTTAATGGCTACTTGCTTTTAAATTTAAGATAAATGCGGTATATATCACTGATCTATTCAATTAGACATATCATCTGATAGTCAAATGGATAAGTAGTTTTTAGTATATAGAAAGGTTATTGGTTTATTGGAATCTTTTTGGTGTGAAAGGTTTTAAAATGGCATCTTCTTGACCAGTGAGTATTGTGTTAGCTAGAAGCTTCCCAACTGCAGGGATCATAGTAATTCCATAGTCGTAGAAGCCACATGCGACGTAGAGTTCATCATCGACATCCCCGATGGCTGGCTTCTCGTCTGGTGTCTTATCACATATTCCAGTCCACTGACGGATAACTCTAAGATGCTTAGTGGATGGCATTAATGCAACAGTCTCGTTTGCATACTTGTTAAGGTTCCCTGGCGTATTCTCGTTTATGTTATATCCTGGTTCTAGCCAGTCTATAGTGCCCATTATTTCTCCCCTCATGGTCTGAACTATTTGGTAGTGGTTGGAAAGGCGTTCCAGTGATGGCCCGAAAAAAGGTCTCATAGGCTCTGATATGCAGACTTCTTTTCTGAGTGGTTCCATCGGGACGTGGTATCCGAGTGGCTCTAGAAGATCGTTTGACCTCTCCGCAGACGCAACAACCACATTATCCGCCTCGTACTCTCCGTCTTCAGCAACAACTCTGTAACCTGAACTAGTCTTTTCGATGGATTTAGCTTTATTCTGCTTCTTAACAGGCGCTTTCATAGACTTTAGTCCTTCAAGGTATGCCCAGACAAGCCCGAATGGGTGTGCGTTAGCCTCCTTAGAAGAGTAGTAGCCTCCGATCAGGCTCTTACCATTGATGTACGGCCAGTTGCTCTGAATCTCGGCTCCCGATAGTTTCGTACCTGCAACGCCCAGGGTCTTGAAGTGTTCATGAAGCTTGTCCAGTTCTTTTATATCCTCCTCTGTTCTTGCAATGAAGATGAGACCACCTTTACGGTAGAAGGTGTTGATACCTGTTGTGCTTGATAGGCTGGCGTGGAGTTTCAGTCCGTATTTTGCGAGCTTCACTAAGTCTTCATTGCCATTTCCGATGGCATATGGGATTCTTGCTTTGAGTACACCAAGGTTTCTACCGGTACTGCCTGCGTTCCAGAAGTCACCCTCAAGGACGAAGACGTTGTTCCCACTCTTTCGGAGGTGGTATCCAACGCTGAGACCTGTTGCTCCTCCACCAATTATTATTGTGTCATATTTTGACATCTTCATCCCTCGATTATATTTATGGCTCTTACCTCGTAGGATAAGTCTTCGTCATCCATCTCTACGGTAACGACCCATCTAGGATATGCATCGCCTTTAGCCTGGTAAGTCGGGTTGACTATTGTACCTATGCCCACCTTTTTTCCCTCACGGTCAAAGAGCTTTGCCTTCTGACCGACCTTGGGGGAAGGAAGTAGCTCATATGGCATTGTGACATATCCTTTGCCGTCCTTAATCATCTGCATGAATAAAGATAGTCCAGGGCATACAGCTACACACTGTGTGCATCCCATGCAGTTCTCCCAGTCTACGATCCCAGGAGCACTTATTGATTTCTTCTCTATGGCATTTATCCTGCAAACGTGTCCACATGGATTACATGGGATTTCCTCGGTGCACTCAATTATTGCGACTCTCCTTCCCTCTAGAAGTTCTCGTGGGGGAAGGGCTTTAAGCTCCTTAAGCTCATCACGGGTGTTGAATCCTCTCTGTACTGCGTTTAGCTTCTCTTCAGTCATTTGCCTAGCACCTCTATAATGTCTTCAACGGTAACATCTTTCATGGCTCCTACCAGCCCCGTGCTAAAGGGTGAGCTTCTATCCTCCTTCAGCGCCTCAGTGTATTCCTCTATCTTCTCGTCTACAGTGTGGTCATCTTTGCCAAGAGCCTTGGTGACATATAGACCTGCGAGACCTCCCTCGAGGACTGCAGTGGTTGCCTCTTCGATGCTACCACAGTCTCCTGCTATGTAGGCATGTTCTGCGAATCTGTATGTCTTGTCTCTAATGGGCACTAGTCCACCAAGGGTTCCGTTGTACACCATCTTGGGGTTGAATAGTTGTACAAGATCATATGCAGGGCTCAACCCGACTCCTATACAGATGAAGTCGCAGTCCACGATTCTCTGGCTGCCAGGGACAATGTTATAGTCTCTATCTAATTTCGTGAGGATTGCTCCTTCGACATAGTTCTTTCCTAGGGCTTTCTGGATTGTGTGTCGGGTTACGATTGGGACTCCGTGTCTCTTTATCTTGGCTGCGTGCACGAAGTATCCTCTCACTCTTCTGAAGCTTGGTGCATATACACCTTCAACTTCAACCCCTGCCTGTATAAGGTGGTATGCAACCATGAGTGCAACGTTTCCTGTACCAAGGATTATACCCTTGTTTCCCGGCTTGATGCCAAACACATTGAGGAGTGTTTGCACACCCCCTGCACCGTATACTCCAGGTAGGTCGTTGTTATCGAAGACCAGCATTTTCTCGTATGCTCCAGTGGCAATCAGATATTTTTCAGCATGAACCTGAACCGTTGTGTTATCTGGTCCTGATAGGAGCATCGTGTTTTCTTTTGGATAGTATCCTACTGCAGTAGTAAGCGTCCTTGTCTCCACGTTTTCAATAGCATCAACTTTGGCGATCATCTGTTCGCCAAGTTTATACCCTCTTTTTCCTGCCGCATACTTAACATCGCTAAAGAAGGTGTGTGTCTGCTTGACAAGCTGCCCTCCAAGCCTGTCCTTATCGTCGATTAGCAAGGTCTTCACACAACGTGAACCAGCCTCAATGGCTGCTTGAAGTCCTGATGGACCCCCCCCAACGACGAGAAACTCTGTTGATATTTTTTCTACCTTGTTCTCTAGTTTGGTCTCTGTAGGGACCTTCTTTGGGATTGTGCCTATGCCTGTGAGTTCTCTCATCACCATCATGGCTGGCTTATATATTATCTGGGGTTTCGTTAGTAGCCTCATGTATACTGCCGGGGGCAGCTTCATCAGGTTCATGAATGGTGACAGGTATCTTGCAGGATATTTCTGGGTCTTTATATGCATTCCATCCTTGCACATGGTGATGCAAGTTCTGATGTTCGGTACTCCATCGACCTCCATCATACATGCGGAGCATCTGCCTATCGCGCAGAAGAAGCCTCTGGGGCGTCTATACTTTATGCTTCTGCTAAACTGTTTTAGTCCTGATGCGTATAGCGCGGCTGCAACTGTCTCCGTGTCATATGCTTTGATGGGTCTACCGTCTAAGTAGATCTTAATCTTGTTACCTCTCTTGAACTCGAGTATAGGGTGTTCGTATATTCTAAGGTCAACCATGATGATTACTACTCTGTTTCTTCACCTATCGTCAATGCGCCAAGGGTGATGGGGTCGATGGGTGACCGTATCTTGGTGGAGATCATAGGTGCATCTTTTTTGTGCTCGTATAGGATACCTAGTGCGAGGGTAAGGCAAGTTTTTCCCTGGCAGTGCCCAGTAGTAATCCCTGTAATTCGTTTTATAGATTCGATGTCATCATAGCCTGACTCTATAGCTGCGATGATGTCGTCCTCAGTAACATCATGGCACCTACAAACGATCTTCTTCAAAGTATCACCTCTTCTATTCCGCTTACTGGCTATTTATAACAATTCCGTAGAACGTGTTGAGAAGGCTACAGGGATACTTCTCCCTGGCTATGCGCCGCTGAAATGTAAAGCCCCGCCAGGCTTCCACGGCTGGGCAGTCCTAGCTGTGCCACTGTTTATGCTATACTCTATACAAAGCTATGAACATTAGATCTGTGGCTGATAAAGCTAACCCCCTCCAATATAGCGTAAATTCCAGTTACACAGGCATCGATGAAGTAAAAAGTCTATGGATAATGAGTATATTCCTCAAAAACGCCATCATCGTTATAAGAGCGTTTGAGTATTTGGGGTATATACATTATTTACTTTAACGATATAAAAAGCTAAATAATT
>CAZLHX010000004.1:29303-53077 GCA_964559475.1 uncultured Candidatus Bathyarchaeia archaeon
AAATAATTAGATGACGTCTTGTACCTCTACGCTGCTGCTTTGAATGACTATATAAAGGAGATTTAACTCTATCCCTCCTCCTCCGCGAAATTATTGAGCTCGATAGTCACTGTGCTTGAGATCTTCCCAGGGTCTATCTTCAGCCATTTTATCCAATAAAAATGTACATTTTTCCTATTTAGAGCCTTCTACCCTCAGCATTATTTATGTACAAATAGGCTTCAACGAGCACTATAAATCTCAGAATATAGTTTCATGTTTTTTCATAAAACACTTAACTCTTTTTTACCTTAATTTAAGAAATGGAAAAACTCACCAAAGCTAAGTTCACTAATTTAGACAAGATTCTTTACCCTGAACTCGGTATAACAAAGTTTGAGATAATAAAATATTATATCAGCGTCGCACCAAGGATACTGCCCTTTCTAAAATCAAGAGCACTTGTTAGAACAAGATATCCCGATGGTATAGATCAGGAAAGTTTCTACGAGAAAGATGCCCCAATAGGAAAACCAGACTGGGTAGAAACTTTTTCAAAATACAGCAAGACTTCAAAGAAATACACCGATTACATCGTCTGTAATGACCTCGATACCCTGCTCTATTTGGCGAACCTAGCCGCTATACAGCTTCATATCCCCCTATCAGTTATAACTGAAACAGACAAACCGGACATGATCTTATTTGACCTTGATCCGGAGCCACCTGCAGGTCTCGAGGAGACTGTAAGTGCCGCCTTTCAAATTAAGAATAAACTTGAGGAACTTGGTTATATTTCCTACGTCAAGACTTCAGGAAAGGAAGGGTTGCATGTTCTTGTACCTATTGAACCTGAGTACAATTTCGAAGATACAAAGGGGTACGTACGAGAAATCGGTGCTGAGATCTCTGAAGAATCAGAATTCATAGTATATGAGAGAAGCAAAACAAAAGACCCGGGAACTGTCCTCATCGATTATCCTCAGAACAGCGAGAGGGCGACTATAATCGCCCCATATAGCCTGAGAGCTGTCAGGGAAATCACATTCAGTGCACCTATAGAATGGAGCGAGTTATCAAATATACGTCCTTTTGACTATAATATTTTCAGTATAGAATACAGGAATAGTGAGCCATGGAAAGATTTTTTTAAGAAGAGGCAGAGTCTGGATCTAAAAGGCAACGCTATATAGGTTTGATCTTCCCCTTTTCCCGGAGACCTCCAGAAGGTTCATTTTTCTTAAGCTGTAGAGCATCTTCTGGCTCAAAGATCTGGGTAACCCTGTTTCTCTTCTTAATTCTTTAGAGGTGAACCTTCTCGGTAAGTTTGTAGGTAAGAGTGTGAGAAAATCATGCTCATATTTGAATAAGTAGGTGCTATGAACATGTAGGAGCTTTCTATCATGGATGCTCCACTTACCTCTTCTCCAGCTTCCTTTTCCGTCATCAATCCAGTATTCTTCGACATTAACCATGGGTATTTCCAGTCCAAAGTTACTATGGCAGCACAAGCCTGGTGTATAAACTAGCTCGTAGAACATTTCCTCCACCCTCCCTTTCTTGGGTGATTTACGTCTCCCTACCTTCTCACCTTGCTTATTTAGACGAATTATCCACTTCAGGTAGGGTATAGGATGAACAAGTCTCACCTTGTGTCCCTTAATGAGATCAAATAACTTTTGTTTAATGGCACTGAAGTTACCTGTCTGTATCTCTATTAATGTCCCATCTCTCAGCACATCAACAATATATCCGTCTACAGAAACCTCCACCGGAAAAGTACCCTCCGAGTATATTTCTTTGAGCTGCTCATGGAGGCTCTGCTCTGTCATTATTTACTACTCGCCTTTATGAAATATAATTTCTCAGGATAAGTTATAATTAAAGTTATGCTGAAGTCAATACTGAGAAACATGAGCAGTCTTCTAGCAGAGCCCAGTAGCCGGAGTATATGGAGTGGTAGAATAAGCATAGGGCTCGTCAATGTCCCAGTGAAGCTCTACACAATGATCAAGGATCATAGTTTCAGTTTCAAGTACGTCCGAGAGGACGATGGCTGTCCTCTGAAATATCAACGTATTTGTTCTTACGACAATGAGGTTGTTCCCTGGAGTGATGTTGCGAGGGGTGTTGAGGTCCGTAAAGGAGAGTATGTTATTTTCAGCAAGGAGGAGTTGGATGCTTTGAAGCCTGAATCTAGTAAGAAGATCAACATCGATAAGTTTATTCCCATAGAGCAGGTTGATCGTATATTCTTTGATAAGAGCTACATCATGGCCCCTGATGAGGCTTCTGATAGTTATGGTCTGCTACTGAAGGCTTTTCAAGAAAAAAATCTGGCTGGCGTAGGAAAATTCACCATGCGTACTCGAGAATACCCCGTTATTATTTACGCTTACAGGGAAGCCCTTATATTAACCACTTTAAGGTACGCGGACGAAGTTGTCGACCCACAATCAGTTGAAGAGATCAGCAAAGCACAGGAGCCGAGTAAGGGAGAACTTGAGCTTGCGCTGAAGATAATTGAGAATCTTAAAGGAGATTTCGATCTCACTGAGTATCATGACGATTATCGCAATCGTGTTCAGGAGCTAATCGAGAAGAAGATGAAAGGAGAGACGATAAAGGTGGAGGAACCAGAGACCGAGGAAGTAAGAGAACTGATGTCTGCTCTCCAAGAAACCCTTCAGCAGCTTGAGAAAGAGCAATGAATGTTTATCGGCCTATGCTGGCCAGGACGGCTGAAAAACCATTCAACGATCCTGACTGGCTCTTTGAAGTCAAATGGGATGGTATAAGAGCGATTGCTTATGTTGGCGAGGAGCTTAGAATCCGGAGCAGAAACGATAAGGAACTGAGCCAAAACTTCCCTGAGCTTTATGAGTTGAAAGATCTCGTCTCCAAGGTTGTTCTTGATGGGGAGATAATAGTGATGAAGGGTGGAAAGGTAGATTTTCAATTGATGTCTCAGAGAAACCAGGTGGAAAACCAAAGAGATATCGAATACCTGAGAGCGAAAAATCCAGCGACCTACGTTGTATTTGACATCCTTAAGAAGGAGGGTAAAAGCCTCATCGATACTCCTCTCTCTGAGAGGCTGGATATCCTTAATTCAACCCTTCAGTCCGGCAAATTTATAATAAAAAGTCAACCGGTGGAAGAGAGTGGGATAGACTACTATGAAGCAGCAATAGCGAAGGGCCTTGAAGGCATTATGGCGAAGCGCTCGAAGAGTATCTATCAGCCAGGAGTTAGAAGTGGTGACTGGCTAAAAATTAAGGAAGTTAAAGAGTGCGACTGTGTTGTATTCGGATATACCCCGGGAGAAGGGTCCCGATCCGATACTTTTGGCTCCCTCTTATTGGGATTATATGATAATGGAAAATCTACTTACATTGGAAGAGTCGGTACAGGGTTCAGTGATAAGCAACTTAAAAGAATCAAAAAAAATCTGGAGGAACTTGAGACCACAGAAAAATGGTTTGATGAGCCTGATATCCCCGATGGCTCAAAGTGGGTAAAGCCAAAACTTGCTGCTAAGATTGGGTATCAAAACCTGACAAAGGATAGAAGGCTAAGGGCTCCTAGGTTCCAGGGATTTAGAGAAGATAAACCCCCTGAACTATGTTCCATTAACCAAGTAAAGAGTCAGAGCTTGGATGACTATTATCGTAAGAGAGATTTCTCCAAGACCGATGAGCCTATAGGGGGATATGGAAAAGGACTAGGCAACAGTTTTGTCATACAGAAACACGATGCTAGAAGGCTACACTGGGACCTACGACTTGAGAGGGATGGGGTTTTAGTTAGTTGGGCTGTCCCTAAAGGTATCCCAGAAGAGGTAAGTGAAAGGAGGCTGGCTATTAGAACCGAGGATCATCCACTTGAGTATGGAGACTTCGAAGGTAAGATTCTTGAGGGTCAGTACGGTGCTGGCACTGTTGATATATGGGACAAAGGGTTTTACGTTCCAGTTAGATGGGAAGAATATAAAATAGAATTCGTGTTAGCGGGTAAACGGCTAAAAGCAAGATACGAGCTTATTAGATTTGAGAAAGCAGGAAAAGATCAGTGGCTCCTATTTAAAAAAGAGTGAAATAATCTGCTGCCAAAGAGACACTTATTCAATTTTTCTCATCTTTTAAACATAATAACTGCTATGATTATATGAAAAATGAAAAATAACCTGTACATTGGCTCTATGGGATGGAGTTATGATTACTGGGACATTTATCCGGAAAACGCACCTAAAAGAAATTATCTAGAGATCTACTCCGAAAGCTTCAACAGCGTGGAGATAAACAGCAGTTTTTACAGGATCCCAAGCAGTTCTACAGTTGAGAAATGGGCAGAGCAAACCCCTAAAGGGTTCAAGTTTTCAACAAAGTTTCCAAGAAGCATCACCCATGTAAAAGATCTTAATTTTGGATCTGGCAGATTTGAAGCATTCATGAAAAATATAAATAATCTTGGATCAAAACTTGGACCTTTTCTCATCCAGTTCACTCCAAGATTTCATTCTAAAAAGAACAAAGCCTTAACTCAATTTTTAAAGAAGCTTCCTGAGGAAAATCAATATGCAATTGAATTCCGTAATAAAAGCTGGCTTACTGAAGAGACCTTCGAGCTTCTAAAATCTTATAATATCTCAATGGTTCAGGGAGGATATCTTGAGACAAGTGGTCATCCCTCAAGATCGGATGGTTTTGTTTATATCAGGCTTGAAGGTGATCGAGATAAAGTAAATGGTAAGAGGGGTGAAGTAGAAGTTGAACGCTGTGAAGATCTTGATTTATGGTCAAAGCGTATAAGAGGCTTCTTAGACAATGGTCAAGAAGTCTATATTTATGTGAGTAAGTATTTCTCAGGCTATCCTCCTAGTGATATAGAATATCTCTACTCAAAAATTAAGAAATAGAATAAGAACATATCACTTTTTACCTGTTCTGTGGCTAAAAATTATGTACTTATATTTCCTGCCTATTTTAGGCTCTTGGAAGCCCATTCCCCGTCAATAGATAATTTATCCAAGGTGTTCCTATAAACACTATAATCGTATTCACTGAACACAACGAACCTGACTTCATTAAACCCATCATGTTTCTTCAAATAATTTGTCACTGTTTTTATCGCCAACTCCGAAGCTATGTCAACTGGAAATCCATAGGCCCCTGTACTGACTGAGGGAAATGATATCGATCTCAAACCCTTACTCTGAGCTAGTCTCAAAGAACTCTTGTAAGCTTCGGATAGTTTTTCTTCCTCCCCGAACTCCCCTCCCTTCCATATTGGTCCAACTGTATGGATAACGAATCTAGCATCCAGTTTACCCCCAGTTGTCATTACCGCTTTTCCAGTTGGCAGTCCGTTTGGATATTCGTTCTTTCTTATCTTTTTGCATTCTTCCATTATCTTTGGGCCACCGGCCCTGTGAATAGCGCCATCAACACCTCCTCCTCCCATCAATCGACTATTAGCAGCATTTACAATAGCATCAGTTTTCTGCTCAACAATATCCCCTATAAGAAGCTTAATCCCAGTATCAGCTATCTTCATCCCAAGAACCTTCTATAAACATTATATGCTGAAGTTTTTAAACACTCGATTAAATTTATTTTTGATATAAAAATGGAACCAATTGGCCCTCTTACATGAGAGCACAGAAGGATCGAGAAAATACTTCCAATATTAGAATCTAAGATAAAGAAAATTGATGAACTCCAAACAGTGGAACCGGACAAAATAATCCAGATAGGAGATTTCTTCAGGATATACGCGGATAAGACCCATCATGGAAAAGAGGAGGATATTCTCTTCAAAGAATTAGAAGATAAGCCCCTAACCGATGAAGATAGGAAGATGATGGAGGAATTAAAGAAAGAACATGATAAATATCGAAGAACCGTTGATAAGCTCCTTGATGCAAACCTAGATTATAAGAGAGGTAATGACAGCGCCATCCTAGAAATCAAGGAGGCACTAAAACAGCTCGGAGATATTTACCCCGAGCATATATCAAAGGAGGACAGGGAATTTTTCCACCCATCGATGAACTATTTTTCTGTTCCTGAGAAACAGAAAATGCTCAAAGAATTCAATGAGTTTGACAGGAACATGATCCATGAAAAATACAGGATGGTTTTGGAAAACTTAAGCCCTGAACCAATTGATCGTACGTGTTTAGCTCATTAATTTTCTATGCTAATTTTGAGTTTAGATAAACTTTTTTTTGATTTTTCGCGTAATCATTAGCTAAAAACCTGAAAAAATATGTTAAATTTCCACTTTATTAATCCAAGCTAAACACATACAATTGATCTAATTCAAGAGACTGAGCAGTACATCCTTAAAGCAACTTATAGATATACTGTATGTGGATATATCTACAGCCCTGACCTCGGTGATCCCAAACATGGAATAGAAAAAGGCACTCCTTGGAAAGATTTACCTGAAGACTGGGGTTGTCCCATTTGCTTCGCTCCTAAGGACCGTTTTGAAAAGATCTAAAAATTTTATCTATTAAGCAATCTATACGTTAAAAAAAAATGTTTGATACCTTGAGAAGGTTTTAGCAAGGTTGAAAACCAGAGAAATATTATCCAATAACCTAGAAGAAAACGTGGACTAACTCATTTATTTGTTAAACTACTCCGTTTTATCTTTCCTTGAATTATTCGAGTGAATAATATGGAATAAAATGGGGTATTGCTTTTATTTACCTTTTCTTTAAGAAGTAAGAGGATTAATGGAGGGGGGCTTTGGCCAGTTTGATGCGATATACAATATTATCATAATGGTCGTTATCATAACCCTCATCGGCAGAAGAACTAACTTCCCTTCTACAATTGCCCTAATATTCGCTGGGCTAGTAGCCGCCTCAGTTCCTACCCTACCTCTTCCTGAGTTAAGTCCAGAGGTTTTTCTCGCTGTTCTTCTGCCTCCCATATTATTCAACGAGACACTGACGACGGATATTGAAGGTCTAATTGATGACAGTGACACCATAATGGGTTATGCTGTCCTCGGCACAGCGTTAATGGTGATTGCTGTTGGGTTTTATGCACACCTGATAATGAAGTTAACACTTGTTGAGTCTTTACTGCTTGGGATTATAATAGCACCAACCGATCCTGTAGCAGTAATCGCCACATTCAATAGGTTAGGTGTTGTAAAAAGGTTTCAATTAATAATCGCTGGAGAATCACTATTCAATGACGGTCTCGCTATAGTCGTCTACAGTATACTAATAATGGTGATCGAAGCAGGAACAATCACCATTGTTGAAGTCGCTCAAGTTACCCTAATCAAAGTAGTAGGTGGAATATTGCTTGGTTATGCAGCAGGTTATGTTATACACCTGATATTCTGTTGGACGCATGATCTATATGCCAAGATCTTATTGACCTTTATATTGGCCTTTGGAGTATTCCGGTTGGCTGAAGGATTTCATGCAAGTGGAGTAATAGCTGTAGTTATAGCTGGTCTAATATTAAACTACAGATGTAAGGTCAGCGGGGGCTTAAACACCGAAGAAATTGAAACCATTGAGATAATGTGGGAGTTTACAGGCTTCCTAGCAAGCAGCTTCGCGTTCATTTTTATTGGTGTTAATTTAGAGACTGATTTATTGTACAGTTTCACTTTATCTATTTTTGGAATATCTCTTTTCAATGTAATATTCCGGTATTTAATGGTGGATTTTGTCGCAAATTTTTTGGAAAATTTTCGAAGTAAGCGGATACCAAGGAACTGGAGGATTGGAATGACTTGGAGCGGCTTACGAGGGGCAGTATCTATTGTACTTGTGTTAGGAGTAAGCAGTATAGATTTACCAAATATTGACTTACTCTTAGCTCTTACTTATGGTATAGTACTAATTACAAATGTTGTTCAAGGTTTATCAATGCCATGGGTAGTAAAACAATTAAACCTATATAGTACCAAGAATATTATCGAAAGCCAAACTGAAGATGAATAATTTACAATAAAAAATATAGGATAACAAATTTTCAAACGTCCAATCAATAATCAAGGAAATCAGGCTCTATAGTTTCTATAAGACAAAAGTAATAACCATTATCTGAAAATTTTTCCTAAAAATTAAAATATTTAATATTCCACTAGTACACATATTTTTGAGCTGAATATAATTAAAATAAATTAAAATTCTAAATATTTTTAAACTTTAAAAAATTTTAAAAAAGTAACATGTCTGAAAGAAAGTACAAGTATCACACAGTCAATCTTCCTGAGGCTTTAGCTCAAAAGATCGAGGAAGTGATAGAAAGTGGAAATCATGGTTACACCAGTATCCCTGATTTTGTAAAGACAGCTGTTCGAAGATATTTAAGAGATCTCGGATACTTGGTTTAGAAATATTTTACAATATATATAATAATTTTTCTTATACTAATATTAGAATTTTCCAACTATAGATTAATTAAATAATCGGATAATGTTTAAGATTATAATATCAAATAAAATATGATTTAGCATGAATGTTCTTTGCTCCGGAAGCTACCTAGTGGATTTTATCGTACCTGATCTTCCAAGAATTGGCGGTCCAGGAACATTAACTTATGCCCCAGAGGGCATTCATATCTTTCCTGGAGGGCATTCAGCAAATGTTTCGATCTGTCTGTGTAGATTAAATCAAGAGAATGTGAACTCAGTTGGTTGCACAGGTAAAGATCTATGGCACAATTATATTTATGAAGAACTAATAAAGGAAGGAGTTAAAGTTCACAAGTGTCAAACTGAAGGAACAACTGCTAAAAATATTGCCTTAGTTGTAAAAGGAGAGGATCGAAGGTTTATTGCTGAATTGACCTCAAATTGTGAGTTACGCCTGAGACTGGTAAAGGATCTTATTAAAGAAATCACCCCAACAATTTTCTATCAAGGTACCGTTGGTGGTTTGACTTACATAGATCCCAAACTAAACGAGCTGTTGACTCATGCAAGATCACAAGGGTGCATAACTTTTGTAGACGTCATTACCCCAGTAAATAGTTGGGAGCATCTTCATGCTGGCTTAAATGAAATGGATTTTTTACACTGTAATATCGAAGAGGGTTATGCTCTCAGTGGATTATCAGATCCATTAGATGTAGCAAAATATTTGGTTAAAAAGGGTGTGGGAGTAGCTCTTGTTTCACGAGGAAGGGGAGGAGCAGTACTGGGAAATAAGTCTTTCACAGTTTCTATGCCAGCGTTCAAGACCATTCAGGTTGATCCTACTGGGGCGGGTGATGCATTTTGTGCAGGAATAATCCGTGAGCTTATGAAAGTAAAATCCTTTGGTATAATGGAGATGGAAGGTTCAATTAATATTCTCCTAAATGCCCAGGCAGTAGGGGCAGCATGCATAACCAGTTATGGAGCTTCCACTGGAGTGAATAAAGACAGAGTGGATAAACTTATCACAAGTCAAGGCGAAAAGATAATTGATCAAACTATTATTGAGTTACAATGAAAGCTTCTCCCTTTCGATTTGAGACTGGTATAAAGTCATTAGATGAACTTCTTGGTGGAGGGTTTAAGTCTGGGTCACTTAATCTTATTTATGGGGAAGCAACCTCTGGGAAAACTACTCTGGCCTTGACCATTGCTATTAATCACTTGAACACAAAAAGGGGTGCAAAATGTATCTACATAGACTCTGATAACAAACTAAAAATGGATCGAGTCATGGAAATAGCTGGTGAATACAAGTCAGCTATTCTAACAAGATTTAACCTTTTTATACCTGACACGTTCCAAAAACAAAAGGAGACCCTAGAGCATTTACCTCCCTTAGAACCATTTGACTTATTAGTATTAGATAGTGTTACAAGTCTTTATAGGGCTGAGACTGGTGAAGAAGAGAAAACGTACCTATTAAACAAAGAACTCAACCATCATTTAGGGAACATGGCTGAACTCGCCATTAAATCAGGTGCATGTTTTATCCTCACAGGGCAGGTTCGAAGTATTTTGGATTTATATCAGGTTGAACCTGTTGCTCCAAGACTTTTAAGTTACTGGAATGATGTAATCATCAAGTTAGAGAAGAGTCCCTTTAGCTCCATTCGGAACCTGACTCTTGAAAAACCTCATAGACCTGGAAATGTTATCAGTGTATATACAACGGATGAAGGGATAGAAGAGGCATCGAAATGAATCTACTAATAGTTCTACAGGTAGTATATTTATTTCTCCCAGCCTATTTTGCCAATGCCTCTCCTGTAATTTTTGGAGGTGGTGCCCCCCTGGATGGAGGCGTTAATTGGCTTGATGGAAAACCCTTTCTCGGAGGACACAAGACAACAAAAGGTACAATTTTTGGAATCACTATTGGATCAATCGTTGGCTTACTACAGGGCAATTTTATTGGTGGGGTCCTCCAAGCCGTCGGCGCCATATTTGGGGATATTATTGCCAGTTTCCTCAAACGAAGAATCAATATCGAGCCAGGGGATAGTTTCCCCCTTGCAGACCAACTAGATTTCATCATTTTAGCAGTTGCCCTTAGTTATCCCGTACAACTCACAAGCTGGGAAACTATCATAGTAATAATCTTGGTTACTCTCCCTTTGCATTATCTTACAAATGTGGTGGCTTATCTTTTAGGTTTAAAAAAACAACCATGGTAAGTCAAATTACAGGGGATTCAACTTTCTGTCCAATATTAAGTTCTCTACCACAGTAGTTCAAAACGAAGCTTTCAGGGAAAGCTCTCCAAAGCATTGCCATAGCTTTGAATCCCGTACAATGGCATGGAGATAAGAAATCTATGCCCTCCTGAGTAAAAGAATCAATCGTCTTCTGTATGTAACTGTTATCTCTCCCTACCAAGTGTGTGCCACCAATAAGACCATGAATTTTATCAAAGCCTCCGAGTGCTTTTACATGAAGAAGGATGTTCACAGGCCCAGAGTGTGCACAACCAGTTATTATTTGAGACCCAACCTTTTCTACATATGCCCAGAGTGACTGATCACAAAGGATCTTATCGTCTCGCTCCTCTCCTTCAATTACAATAACCCTTCTACCTCCATTTGATGGAGGAGAAATTACCTCAAAATCTGTAACTCTAGGAACCTGACCTGTAGTCCAGAGACCTGGGACTACCTCAACAGGTTCCTTGGATAAAATTACTTCTCCTCCTACAGCTTCAATGTCAGAGATCCTTTCTCCTTCAGGCACCCCTCCCTCTCTTCTCTTTCCTTCCTTAGAGATGTAGAAACGTTGAAGGAAACAATGAGGATGAGCATAAACTGGACAACCACCAGCTTCTCTAACCACCTCAACAGTCGCGACTGTATGATCTCCATGCCCGTGACTTAGAACAACTGCGTCTAAGTCACTTAGGTCTATTTTTAGTTTTTTTAGATTGTGCATGAAAGGCTCTTTATCATTGGCAGTATCAAACATAATTTTCCTTTTTACTCTTTGGGAGTCTTCAAAGGTAAGGAGAAAACTTAGCCCCCACTGTCCATGAAATCCACCTTTTAAAACTAAATTATCCGCCAAGGTAGTTATCTTTAGATTTCTGATTGACATATTCTATATATGTTTGATCCGAATGATAGATTTTACCATGATCATATTTTACAATTTACCACCCACGTTAACATTTAATATATTGTTAGAATTAGGTGTCCATAAATGACGTTGGTAGGTCAAAAGAGTTGAAACTTATTTGACAATGTACTTAAGGGAATCTTAGTACTTATAACATTGGAAGACTAAAGAATTAAGAATTTAAGATTAAAGGTGATTGATGTGGAGGTGGCTAGTTGAGTAGTTCGAGGCGTAAGATGCTAGCTGCCCAAGAAGATATTGCCAATGAAATCGTAGAGTTAGCTAAACGCAAAGATATGACGGTTTATCAGACTGTAAATGATATCTTGGAACAGGCTCTACGTGTTGATAAGATGGGATTTACCCTAGAGGAAATAGTCGATGAAAGGTGGATGCTTGAGAGAGCAAGGGAAATTGGTTTTACTTTCACCATCGAGCACTTATTATATCTAACCATGGATGCTGCTTTCGACGAGAATCCGGAAAAATTTCTCAAGATATGGAGGGAGATGGGTTACTGGTATGGTAAATACTTCCAAGCAAAACATGAGGAACCCATGGATGCTTTTAAGGCTGCTCTTGAACTCTTGACTTTAGGCTCTGCTGATTATTATATGGATGTGAAAAGCAGAATTATCTCCTTTTCCTTCTTAGGTGAAAAGCTAACATCAGGTTATATTGAACTTTTCTCAAACTTTTTAGAGTCTCTTCTACTAGTTTTTGGTTATAATCTTAAGGAAAAAGAGCAACGCAAAGGAATTTTAAAAATGGAATTCAGGAGATGATTGTTTGGTAGAAAATATCTTTGACAATACAAAACTTATTCCTGTTCCTGAGAAACTTGCAGAAGAATTGACCAAAATTGCAAATCGTAAAGGCATCAGTGTATCCGTATATGCAACAGAAGTCTTAATGGAGGCTTTGAGAGCTGAGAATTTGGGAGTGGACTTTAAACATGCTGTGGATCTATGGCGGCTTGTGAGTGTAAATAAAAATGCTGGAAATTTGAATATTCCCAGGAGTAATTTTGGTGATCTCATTAAACTCCACTTGGATAATGGTACTGAATTGAAGGAAATATGGTATGATTCAGGTAGATGGTATGGTGCTTATTGTACTACACAGCTTGATGGTGATAATCTTTTTAATTTCTTGGAGAAAGATCTTTTACTTTATTGGAATCTTGATGAAGTTGAGATCCGAAATGAAGACCCAGTACTTTGGATACGGTGTGTATCCTTTAGCATGTCTGAAGAGTTAACTGATTTATTGGTGGAATATTTAAAGGGTTTATTTTATGAACTAGGTTACTCAGAGAGCGAAAGGGATGTTTTAAGAGGACTAGTGCAAATAAGGTTTTTAAAAAACAAGGAAAATTAACATAAACAAAATAAAATCAGTAATTGAATTCATATATATTTAAAATATTAGGAAATAAATTTTTTGTAATTCTTACTCCGGATGAAGGTCCGGCGGGTACAAGAATCACCCTATCAGGCGCAGGATTCAATCAGGCTGATGGTAAAAAATGGAACGCTACCTTCGGTGGAGAAGAATGGGTTGACTCAACAAATATACCTGGAACTGGTGTAATCACAAAGAGTGACCTGTGGATTCCATCGATGGAGCCTGGTGTGTACGAGGTTGTTGTCACTGAAGAGGAAACAGAAATAGAGGTAACCGCCGAGTTCACTGTAACAGAGAATACATATATTAAACTTAGCCCAATGGTAGCTCCTAATGAGTACAATGTTACCATAAAGGGATACAACTTCGCAGAGCTACCTGATGATCTTATCTTGACTTCCTACTCTACAATGATACTGATGAATGGGATCTAGATGTATATTATGAAGGTTCCCTTGTGGAGCTTGAGGCTGATCCTGACTGGGAAGATGACTACGATATGGTCTACTTTGAGGGATGGTTCGAGGTACCTGAAGATGAAGATATTAGTCTGGGCGACTATACTCTTGAAGTAACCGATGGTGAAGGCATGACGGCTACCATCGATTTCAGTGTGGTTGAGGAGACTCATGCGATCCAGCCAAGGAAACAGGTCTTTGCTATCGGAGATACTGTCTCCTTTAACTTGGAGCTGAGCTTTGCGGAGATAGATTCTTATATAGAGATCTATGATCCTGACGGTGACTTATTCTGGACTACTGACGCCTTTGAGGATGATGTCTGGGTAACTGTTGGAACGGTAGAGAGAGTTCCTTACTATGAGCAGACTGCCGGTGGAAACCCCATGCTTCTACTGAGCGACGCACCATTAGGTGAGTATACTTGGGAGTACTACCCGGATGATGATGATCTCCTTGATGAGGGAGTGTTCACGGTGGAATCAGCACCTGAGAGTGTGTTACAGGGCCAGATCGAGGACTTGAACAATGACCTGACGGCGTTGTCTGAGGATGTTAGCGGTATCAGCAGTGATATTGCTAATATGCAGAGTGACGTTGACGCTGCGACTCAGGCGGCTAACGCTGCTGTGGATGCGGCTAACGGTGCTACTGATGCTATTAACTCAGTCGCTGACCAGGCAAGCCAGGCACAGCAAGCAGCTAACCGTGCTGCTGACGCGGCTGAGCAGGCTCAGCAGGCAACCCAGGGACTGACGACTCTAGTGTATGGTGCTATCGGTGCGGCACTCGTTGCAGCTCTAGCAGCAATTGTATCGCTAATGCAGATAAGCCAGAAAATAGCTGGCTAAAACCCCTTTTTTATTTTTTTTTATTCTAAAACCAAGTCTTCTAGATCATAATCTACTTTTTCAAGACATTCAATATAATAATATAGATGATTAATGATTTTATTGTAATCTAAAGAGGGCATCTGTACCCCGCATTTTTCTGATTTTACTTTATCAACTAAAGAAGTAACTTCTGTTTCAATTGATTTATAGTTTAAAGGATCAATCCCAGTAATAATTGAGAGTTTCTTATCCCATAATTTGAATAGTATTCTTTGGAAAATATGATAATATTTTACGTCAAAATATTTGACTTCATTTTTTGACGCTTGTACTGAAGCCCTGTAAATTATATCCAACAACTCATAAGCTTCATTTAAGAATTCTTCTACATATCTTTTCTCAAATAGATAAGATAGATGTTCTAATGATATTTTATGTAATTTTAAATCCCCTAATTGATCATAATCTCTCTGTATCAATTTTAGTTGATTAAACTTTAGGTATATTTTATCCCACTCTACTGAACCATTTAGGCTTTGATTAATATCGAAAAGTATATCACAAAACTCTAAATTTAGCCTGATAATTGCTAGATTACTATTTCTTATATTATAGAAACTTCTCGAAGCCTCTTCAACTCGCTCCTTATATTTCTTATGAGCCTCACTTATTTCTTCTTTAAATCCAATTAATTGATCCGTATTTGATAAAAATTGAACTTTATTTTTTTCACCATAGTTCAAAATGAATCTATAAAAAATTTTATTCTCTTCCTCAATTAATTCGATTGAATTTATATCATTGATCATAATCTTTGAATGAGGCTTTCTTCTTTTACTAAATAATCCTTTTTCAACCTCAACTTCAATAGCATCGTTTTCAAACTTTATGTATGCTTTTTGGTTATTTGCAAGTTTTCCTGATACCTCAGTCATCCTTTGTTCTCCTAAGGGTGCTCATTGACTCATCAATGACCAAGGGACCTATGTTTGTACGATGATATATCTTAAGGTACTCCATACCATATTTCTCAGAGACGCCAAGGTCTTCAATTGTTGTTAAATATTTTTTGTTAAGTAAACGTCTGATCTTTTTCTTGAATACTGGATAATTAAGGAACATCTCCTTTCTCTCATTATAATATTCAATTGTCTCTATAGACTCATCAATATAACTCAAAACCTTATATAGATGGTTTACTATCTCGTATATATCATACTTCTTATAGTTTTTCAATACTTGTAAACTTTGGTCCATTCTCTCTGTCAACGTCAAATTTCTATTCCAGTCAAAGTCCTCTCTTGGTAGTAAAGAATTAATATCCGCTTCCAGTTCTTTAATTTCATCATAAAGAACACCGATTATTTGCCCGACAATATTGACGGTTGAAAGAATCTTATCTCTAATAAGATTCACTTTTAATACTTTTAGATTTTCCTCATCTTTCGTAACTTTTCTTTCCTTAATTTGATTTGTGAGTTTCTCTATGATATTAAATTTTTCCCTTAATAACGGTCTAAGCTTATCTTCCTGTTCCCTTAACTGAATAATCGCTTCGATGCCATCATTAATTGGTTTAGCGGCCTTCAGAATCTCAGAGCTATACTGTCTTTCCCAATTTTTTAATGAGCTTAATATCGCATCTATTATAACCCAGGGCTTATCCTCCTCAAGCTTCTGACGGGAGATCTGAAGGGTTGCACTGTCAGAAGGTAAGCTTGGCTCAAATAAACTGCTAATAACTTCATATATTTTATCTGAGGTTTCTAAAAGTTCTTCTACTAGGACTTTTCCTGAGTCGTTAATCTGATTTATTTTTTCCAATTTAACCTTGATTGGGTCATCAAGATCCAGCTCTTGAATTTTTGGTGCATCAACTTCAAGACCCATATCCTTAATCTCTGATATTGACTCAAGATATTCGAACTTTATTTTTATATAATAGTCCCTTAAAGCCACATCTAGATGGGTCTCAAGGGATTCCATCTCTACACTTAGATCGTTGAACAGCCTTCTAAGAGAAGTATCAATATCACTTAACTCTTGGAGATTATTTAGTGCTTTTCGATGGATGTCCTTGAGCTCATCTTGAATTATCAGCATCCTAGTCTTGAGGTTAATAAAGTTCTCAGGAACTGGATAACCTAGACTTTCAACTAACTTTATATATTCGCCTATCTTTTCTAGGTATTCCTTACTTCCTTTCCTTATTGCATTACTTCTTGATTCCTTCACTTCCTTCAAGTCAACAATATATTTACTGAAACTCATAGGAGCTGAGAAAAGAACTGTAAACATAGTACTGCTTATCAGTACTTCTCTACCTACCATGGCTTGGAAAGACAATGGATCCTGTAAGGTATCAATTGAAACAAAAAAAGCAATATTAGTCAACGCTGCTGCAAAGATTGGTACCACATAAACCAAGACGTTAATATATTTTCCCGGAATAGGATTCTCACTAACCGGGTCAGGTAATTTTGTGTTTAAAATAGCAATTACTGATATTAACCCTGACATAATTATGAAGAACATCATCATCCCCGGTATACTATTAATAAAGCTGGCTAACGCGGCTCTCTCTCCATTTATCACCGCGTCAGGTGGAACTAGTCCCATTATAGTATTGAGAACTTTTAATATTTCTTGTAGGCTAACTGTGCTCATACTTCTCTGTATATCTGAGTATATGAGATTTAGTGGGGTATACAATGGAGGAACAGAGCCCTCTGTATATGTTTTTAGATATTGCATGACTTGTAGGGGAATTGACATGAAGGTATAGTAAATGAAAGTAAAAATCACCCCTCTGCCCTTGTAAATCGTAGCAAAGACGAGTATCAGCGGTATTGCTAAATAGAAGGTTTGTTTGAAAAATAGGAGACTAACCGCTATAATTCCGATATCCATGGCTATTACTTGAAGATTATTTGTAATTATTGCTGGTAATATAAGAAAAGGAGAAAAAAGAAGTGCCATAAATAAAGAATTTTTCAGTGGGCTTTCCAATAATTGGAAAAAACCTATTCTAGAAAGATGATAAAAAAGTCCTAAAGCGATAGTTGCACTCCCTGCAATGGCTCCATAAGGCTTGTTTTTATAAACTGCATAAGCAACGAGAAATGCAATAATTATTGGGAGGGGAGAAGGGAAGAAAGGAATCAAATTAAATCCTATCGCCATACTAATGGCAGTAACTACAAAAGTGATTAATTTACCAGTTTGTTGGCTGAAGTCTCCGTCCATAAATAACGCGAAACTCATATCCCTATGTAGCTCCCCTTTGTATTGTAATAGGTGCTGTAAACCCAATGAGCCTAAACGATACCGACTTAAAACTCCTTTCAAAAATTAAAGAACACGTACAAGCAATAAAACCCGATTTACCCAATAAAGCGGTTTCAACAGTCGGACAATATGCATATGATCTCATAGATGAATCATTCTTGAGAGACGAACACACTGATCTCATTAGAGTGCACCATAAGAAGGATTTGGAATATAAAACCATAATCCCTTATCCGACACATACACTCGAGATAAATACAGAATATGAGCCTCACTATTGGTTTGATTTATATAATCAAATAAAAGATGATGATATATACAAAAGAATTGAAAAAAAAATTTACCGATATCATAAAAATATCTACACAATAACTAACATTGGAGAAGGAACCGCGTCCGGTTTTCTTCCCAAACTACATAAATTTATCAATAAAAAACAGAAAAATAGATTAGGCATAGCAGTCTTCCCAAGTATGTCTCATAGCAGTGATGCCTTATTCAATGCTTTTTCTTGCACAGGTCTGATTAAAGTTGAAGATTCTACACCTTTGTTATTTATTGATCAGGATAACTTGGAAAATTACAAGGGAGTCTATAGAAGCGGAAAGCCTCTTAATGGAATAGAAGCAATAGGCTATATTCTAGAAATACTTTTAGAAAAAGATGGGTTTCTTCATGATTTTAATACCATTTCAAAAAACTTCAATATAACTAATTTTACTCCTCTCTTGGCAACAGGCTGCAGTCTTGATATCTATGAAAATCTAAATAATATTTTAGATATTACATTAGAACAGCCAATGTTGAACGTTGATCTTTCCACATCAACCTTTCTTTATGTCCTTTTAAGGTGCCCCAATTCGTTGAGTAAGAAGTTCACAAAAGGTTACTTGGAATATGAAGTTTCACGTTGGTTGAATGGATCAGTTGGCATCGATATTCCCCAAATTTGTGATACCATTTTCAAGCAGGAGTATGGCGATAGAATAGATGTTCTTTTTCTTGTTGGAGGATTTGACATGAGACCAATGTTCAAGGTAATTTATGAACGTATAAAGCGTTTCAGCCAAATGAACATAGATCAAAATTTGGTAGATCCTGAAATATGGGAAAGATTAAAAGAAAAACTATTAGGAACCTAGTTTTATCCTCCAAGTTCTTCTATTATCTCCTCTATCGAGCCCTTGTGTTCCACCAGGAAACTTCTACTAAGATTGCTTTCGAATTCGCTGGCTTTTCTGTTCAAACGTTCCATCTCGTCGTACTGGGCTAAGTCTTCGATCTTTCCTCTACCTGCTACTACTACTACTCTTATTACCCAGGGGTCTCTACATTCAATTGTCCGGACTGTTATAGTCTTAGAGACTTCTCCTGTGACATAAGCTGCTAAGGCTGTGTAAAGTTCCTGTGTAAGGTCTTCATCCCATAGACCTTTAGGTGTTTGAACGGTTACCCAAAGATAGTCGCTTCGATATGATGACTTCATACCCATTATGTTGGGTGTACGATAGATCCGGATAATGCTCCTCATATAATCTTTAAAGTGCTCAACATCAAGGATCTCTTCAAGTATACCTTCTCTATTAAGGTGGTCTTCCTGCTCTGCTAGTATCTTATAAATGATTTTTCCCTGTTCATCCTTTGTTAGCTCAGTTGTTCGTTCATAATAGTTATTAGATTTTATTATTCCAGTAAGTTTATCTTGATAGTCCTCTGTTAGTTCAAGAACCATGTTGAGTTTTTTCCTATAATCACTAGTACTCTCCAATTTTTTCGCTAAATCTTGGTAGAATTCTATTATCATATCAGTGTTATCAATTTCGCCATGATAGAAAGTCTCCTCTTCTCTAATACCTCTAAGATCCCGTTCAAGATTTTTTAACTGATCCTGCGCATATTTCTTTTTTCCAAATAGACTGAATCCTGTGGATTCTTTTTCATATTTTTCTCGGTCATACTCTTTTCTTTTTCTACGTTCTTCTAATCTTATCAGTTCATTCTCAAGTACTTCCCTTTGATTTCGGAACTTTACTATGAGCGCCTGTAAATATGTTAGATGCTCATCTATCATTTTTACCTCGTCGTTACTAGGTTTTATCATTAGTTGTAGTAAGTGGTAGATGGTCGTGAGTTCTGCCTTTAAATTCTTGAAGTTTACTTGTATCTGCTCTTCTTCGGGTAGTATTTCATAACGTCTTCTTAGAGCATCCACTAAATGTCTATTCTCATTATATTTTCGTAGGATTATCAGAGCAAGTTCTGAGACATCAGCAAGATTCATGAAATCTTCAATAATCTTTTTCTGTCTGATTGTAAGTTGTTGACTGCTAGGAACTAGCTGTTGTAAACGTTCAAAGATCGCAGTTTTTCTCTCACTATAATCCGGATGTGTACGGCTGATATACCTCATTAAACCCTCGAGACTATCTATTGGTGAAGCTTCCTCTCTATCAAGTACAAGTTTTTTTACGCTATCCTCTATAGTTCCTTCGGTGGAAACAAGCTTAATGGTATCCACAAACTGAATAGTTTCCTCTATCCATTTGTTAATTTGAGTTTCTATGCCTCTCACGTATAAATTATAATCTTCCTCAAAACGAGGACTGCTATAGATCAACTGTTCTACTTTTTCTTCGAATTCCTCGAAGGAGTAGCTATTTGTTTTTAATAAATAATCTTTGTATAAATTATTCAGTTCTTCACGTTTAATCTCTAATACCTGCTGGAGTTTTCTCAGAATGTCTAACTTTTCTTTTCTGATCTCTGCTAAGTGTTGCATTTTTTCGAGGTTTGACATGAAGGCTTCTACGTATGCATCGACAGGGTAATTTACTTTTATCATACTCAGGGTATGAATTGTATCGTCAGTTAGACCTACCTCTGTGCCTATTCCACTCATAAGGTCAGCCATGTCGAAGTCCATTAGGACATAGATCATTTCCACAATCATCCGATCTATTTCCTCACGTGCTTCTATGATGTTACCAGTTTTACTGTACGCAGGCATCAGAGGTAAAAACAATACACTGTTGAAAGGATTTCTATATACCTCTCCGAGTCCGTCAACAATTAACTCATTTTTCTCTCTGTTAATGAGCAAATCCAGTTCTTTTATACCATTAAAAGCACTATAACCCTTAGCCGGGGGGTCATCCCCTGGACAGGGAAGTATAGATAACCCGATAATGGGGACGCCACTTCCTACAGACTGACGTAGATGTCGGGCAAAATCCATGACCATTCCGGATCCAGTCCCTCCACCAAGACCATAAACTATCAAAATTATTGGGCTATGAATACTACTAAGAGCACTATCTTTGAATATGTTCGTGAATGATTTTATTATCCCTAACTGATAATAATTAAGATTATATATTGCCTTAGCTAGGCTTCTTCTTCTCCCGGCACCCCCAGCAAGAGGAGGAATCGCAACAGTACTTGGCAACCAAGGATTATACTCTCTAAGTTTCACTCCCTCATTCAACAAGTGCTCCTTAAACTTGTTTTGCACAAAATCAAACATCGCCTCAGCTGATGGAAACTT
This sequence comes from uncultured Candidatus Bathyarchaeia archaeon, assembly GCA_964559475.1. Lineage (GTDB taxonomy): Archaea > Thermoproteota > Bathyarchaeia > TCS64 > TCS64 > RBG-16-57-9. The sequence goes on from CAZLHX010000004.1 coordinate 50,378, forward strand.
CACACTTTTAGAAATTAGGTTAACTCTTTCCTGAGGGATCCCCTTTCTGCGCATCTGCTCTTGAATTTTATTATAAGTTTCATCTAAACTTTTAATGTCTGGATCTGCAATATCCATAGCCATAAGGCTTAGTCTAGTTGCACTACCATCTAACATTTGTATTGTTTTACCGTTTTTGAGGAAGTTTTCTACTACGTTGGTACCTGCTCCTCCGAGTCCAACTATGTGTATTATGCTGCTGTATCCTAATTCTGACATTAAGCTCTCTCCGCTTCTTTTAGACGGTCATTTATCTCCTGTAGCCTTTTAGCTAGGTTACGGTCTATTCTCTGGGCCCGTGCCTGAAGAGCCTCCATCTCTCTTATTTGGTCTTCAACTATCATTGTTTTGAAGCCCATCTTACTTCGGGTCCTTACGAATAATACTATACCTATTATACTAAGTATTAATAAAGCTCCAGTAACTGGGAAAAAATACTTTTCTTGGAAGCTGGGTCCAGTCTGGGCTGGGGGTGCATCGACTTCCATTGTTTCCAAGAGGTTTATCGCTGCGTCAACTAAACCGGTTTCTGCCTGCCTTTTTGATAATTCTATAAAGTTCTCCGATAACTGGATAAAAGCAGGATCAACATTACTAGCCCTATATTGCTCTAATTGCTCTTCCTTTTGATCAAGAAGGAATCGATAGTCATCAATTTTTTCATCTATTACTGTGAGTGTGATATTATCATACAATGTTTGAGCAGGCCCCCACAACTCTATCACCGTAAGATTAACAGGCCTATGTAATATCACACTATCTCCAATTCTAGTCAAATTTCTATCGATTCTTCCGATAACATTAATCTCGTAAACTCCCTCAATGTGATCAAATCTAATACTTCTTTGTGCAGGATTAAAATCCTCTTTTACAGGAAGTGCCACAGTCTGAATCTCCCAGAAAACTTCCTTTGACTGCTTCTCTACTTCCTCTGAGAGACGAAGTTCAAGCACTGCGTTATCAACCGTTTGCCTAACATTCAACATAAAATTAAGTTTATACTCATCTCCAGCGAGGACAGGAGCATTAATTAAAACTTGCTGATCCACAGAGTTCCATGAGAGAACCAACTGACCCGTCTGATAATCCTCAAGCCTGTATTCTTCAATCCAAGATATTCCGTCATTTGCCTGTATTGCCGTTAATGGTAAGATTATTAAAGCAGCCAGTATTACGCTGTAGATTTTCTTCACTCTATTAGCCCCTGCAATAACTTTGGATAGGTTTTTCAATTTAAATTGTGCTGTATCTCAGACTATATAAATAGTATCAACTCTGAAAAGTACCGCAAATCTTATCCATAAATACTCGTTTACAGTGATTAGAATGTTGATTTCTTATCCTGTTTTAACACTGTGTTCAATAAAATTTTATTAGATTGTCAACCAGTATAATCCCGGAATCATTTCTACATATAGTTCTAGGTGTTGATTAAAAATCTAATCAAATCTATTTTATTTCCATATTCTTTAATCTTATCTGAAAAACATGATAAACGACTTTTTAGAAATGAATGGTCATTATTTTAAACAACATAAATTCTCAAAAGCGGTCTTAGCTATCGGTTCAGCAGAATATCACGGAGATCATCTGCCTTATGGCACAGACACGATAGTTGCAGAACATCTAGCAAAGCAAACTTCCTCCCATTTTGACGATTTACTGTTGCTACCGACTATACCAATAGGTATGAGTCAACATTACAGCAGTTTTCCTATTGCTATCTCAATCTCAACTGAGACCCTCATGAGGGTCTTAAATGAGGTTTTCTATTCATTAAACAAGCACAACATAAAGAAACTTTTAATTATAAATGGTCATGATGGGAACATCCCAGCAATTCAAGCAGCCACCAAAGAATATAGGACAAATAATCCAGGATTTAAAATAGCTGTATTAGAGGCTTGGTGGGAAACAGCTGCTAAACTTCTCCCCAAGGACACATTCCAGTCTTGGGGAGGTCTTGGTCACGCTGGTGAGGGAGAGACCTCTATGATGCTGTACATTAAACCAGAATTTGTAAACTTTGATTTTGCAAAAGGAGTAATACCAAATTTACCTGAAAACATTCAATACACCTGGGTCTTCAGAGAGATAACCCCATATGGAGTCACTGGAGATCCAAGAAAAGCAACAGAACAAAAAGGGGAAAAAATGAATGATGTTCTAACGAAGCTATTAGTTGAATTTGTAAAAGAAATGGACGAAAATGATTGGGAGATTAAATAATTTCAAAATCTTTTAAATTTGTATAATATCTTGGATGCCTCCATATACGCTCTTTTGTCTCATATATTTTTAACAATCTTAAGATGTATGTTTCTAAACCACTAATTATTGTACTCTGGAGCTCTTCAAATTAAAAACATAATGTTTTTATTTACACTCTGAGGTACAGTTGGTGCGAGCAATCGCGCCCGCCCAGTAGACGGCGGCTACGATTTGACGTAGGCTTTTGCCTAAGGATGAAAGATCGACCTCCGATGGCGGGAACATGTATGATGACTCGAGTAAAGACAGGAATGTCTTCGAGTCTGAGAAGGGTCGAAGCAAAGATTATGCTTCCTCGTTTCAATCCAGTTTTAACTATTATACTTGCGGTTTACTCATTCCGATTGATCCCGTCGGACCCCACTGCTATCGAGGTGGGACTAAGCCATG
>CAZLHX010000005.1:0-50786 GCA_964559475.1 uncultured Candidatus Bathyarchaeia archaeon
TTAATTCCCCAGCTGTGACCGCTCCTTGGCCTCCTCTACCGTGGAACCTAATTTCTATCATAATATCACATACTTCATATACATTCGATTCAAAGATCCTTCAAAATAATTCAGTATAAGTATTATAGTAATATTGTATATATCTAAATATATCAAAAACCGTGATCCTCAGAATAACCTTATAAAAAGCATAAAATTGAAAAAATAAACAACTTTCTATTTAAAACCTAGTAAATAAAAGGTCTGTGCCACTATAAAACACGTAATTAATGATACTATAAGTGGTATTAAGTTTGATAATAATGTCCACTTCACACTTTTAGTCTCTTTCCAAATGGTATACGTAGTGGTTCCACAAGGAAAATGTAACACAGAAAAAAGCATTAAACAAATTGCAGTTACCATAGTGAATCCCTGGGAAGCGAAAAGATTTTGAAGTTCTGCAAATTCCCGAATTTCAGTCATAATATTCGCTCCAGTATAACCCATGATTATTGTCGGTATTACTATCTCATTCGCAGGTAGAGCTATTATAAATGCTAATAATATCATTCCATCCATTCCAATCAATCTACCTAAAGGAGATAACCAATTGGCTAATACCATCATTAAAGTATCCCCTTTGAAGTAAACATTACCCAAGAACCAAATTATTCCTCCAGCTGGCGCTGCAACAATAACTGCACGGGCTAAAACCTTCGCTGTTCTATCAATGAAAGAACTGTAGAGAACATGTAAAATCTCTGGACGTCTATAAGAAGGCATTTCCAAAGTAAAAAATGAGCTTTCACCTCGGAGCAACGTCTTTGAAAGAATCGCTGAAACAATAAAAGTAGCAGCTATACCCACAAAAGTAATAACGGCCAGAAAAATTGCGGCTATAAAAGAAGTATTATTAGCATGTACACTCGAAGCTAAGATAGTCGCCATCAGAATAAGGGTGGGCCATCTTCCATTACATGGAACAAAATTATTAGTTAAAATCCCAATAAGCCTCTCACGGGGGGAACTTATACTTCTGCATGAAATGACACCTACTGCATTACATCCAAAGCCCATACTCATTGTAATAGCTTGTTTGCCATGCGCTCCTGCCCATTTGAAAATTCTATCTAAATTGAACGCTATTCTAGGCAAGAAACCGACATCCTCTAAAATTGTAAATAAGGGAAAGAAAATAGCCATAGGTGGTAACATAACTGATATAACCCAAGACATCCCTCGAAACACTCCATGTACTATAAAACCTTCAAGCCAAGGTGGAGATCCAAGGGACTGAAACATGAAAGCCAGTTTATCTTCTATCAAGAACAATGCATTCGCTAAAAGTTGAGACGGAACATTTGCACCAACTATAGTTATCCAAAAAATGCCAATGAGGAACAGAGCCATTATTGGAAAACCATACTTTTTTGATGTAATTATACTGTCTATAGTGGTGTCCCAATCATATTTTGAAGCTTTACCAGTAATTTGAATAGCCCTTGAAGCAATATATTCAGCGTCAGCGTAGATTGATTTTACTACAATATCATGAATAGGCTCTTGAATTGAGGAGGATATTTCCTCCATCTTAGTATAAAGTAAATCTAGATCTGCTCTCCTAGGTTTACAAGGAGTCTCGTTTAAGTGTGCTCGACGCGCTAACTCACCACTATCCAAGGCTTTCTGTATTTGTTTGTCTCCTTCAAGTAGAAACAATGTCACCAATCTGGAATTGGGTAGATCTTCGACAAGTGGTTCAAGGTAGGGAAATAATTTATCAACAGCTCTACTAATTTTAGGATCTAATGAGAATTTATAGGGTAAAACATCTGTCTTTTTAGAGGCAATATTCGCTACTGCCTTAACAAGTTCCTTTAAGCCTTCTCCCTTATTTGCGACAGTTGGTACTACTGGAACTCTAAGATCATGAGAAAGTTGTTCGACATCTATCTTAATTCCTTTTCTAGCTGCCTCATCCATCAGATTTAAACAGATTACGACGTTGTCAGAGATTTCCTGAACTTGTAAAACAAGATTCAAGTTTCTTTCCAAACAGGTTGAATCTACAACAAGTATAACAACCTCTGGATGTCCAAACAAAATAAAGTTTCTGGCTATCTCTTCATCTGGAGCGTTGGATAGTAATGAATACGTCCCAGGAAGGTCTATGAGTTTATAGCTACTTCCCTCATACTCTAATGTACCTTCAGCTCTTGCAACAGTCTTACCAGGCCAATTACCAACATGCTGATTTAAACCAGTTAACTGGTTGAACACAGTACTTTTTCCTGTGTTAGGATTGCCCGCTATTGCGACTAGATAATCGTGCTCTCCTTCTAGCTCCTCGTGGCTCTCATGAATGAATTCCTTGTCGAAATTTATCAACTCCTATCTGATCATTTTTTGACACTGTTATTTTGGAAGCATCTTGCTGTCTCAAGGCAATCAAAGAACCTCTAAAACTGTATGCTACAGGATTTCCTAGAGGACTAACCATAACAGCTTTTATCCGTGTTCCCGGTATTAGACCAAGATCAAGTAAACGTCGCCGATAATCCCCTTCACATCGAATTTCCAATACTTTAGCGCTTTGACCTATTGATAAATCTGCTAGAGTAGATTGCTTTATGTTACCATTTAAATTGTGATTTTTTATCGCTTTAAACTCATTATAGGGTATAAATCTTTGATCTTTAAACATTTGGATTCACTATTTGACTATTAATATAGGCATTTTACAGTGATCTGCTACTCTATGACTGGTGCTTCCCAAAATGTATCCTGTAATTCCTCCCAGTCCCCTGCTACCAATAATTATTAGATCCACGTTTTCCTCTGAGGCTACATCATTTATTACTTTACATGGTCTACCATGTTCAAGTATAGTTTTATATTGAATTTCTGGATATTTCTCTAATTTTTCCTCAGCTTGTATTAACACTTTTTTATAAATATTTTTTGTTTCTTCTTCTAGTTTATCAATGTTTTCAATTGACAACCCCGGTTCAATAACTGGAAGAACTATATTTGGCACAACACTTATTATAAATAAGCTAGAACCCCACTTCTTCGCAATCTCTATCGCATATTCAAGTGCGTGCTTTGATGGATCAGAACCATCCATCGCTAAAAGAACTTTATTTATCATTACCACTAATAAAATTTAAAATAGAAAATATAGATATTAAGCACTTACTGTTTATGTATGTATATACGACATAAATGAAATATTTATGACGTTTTTTCCAAAATTTATAGAATAATGCCAACGGATTGGTTCAATGAAACAAAAAAAATTCTGAAGGAAAATGAGGTTATACTGAGAAGTTATCGTCTAGAACTAGATAACCGTGAAGGATATATTTCCTTAACAGATGATCGTTTGATTTTCGTTCAAGTAGAGGGCTTTCTAAAAAAGTCTTATAATAAAATATTTGATTTACCCTACAAAAATATTTTATCTATTAAACATAATAATGATCACAAATTTACGCTAAATAGTAAAAATAATAAATTTATATTTTCAACAAAAGGGATCCCTGCTACTATAGTTGAAAAGTCCATTGAATATTTTCGTGTTCATTGTTTAGATACGTACCTTGATAAAGAGAAAATATAGATAATTCATACAAAAAGAACTTTCAAGGTAGTACCCAAGAAGGACCTGTAACAATAGTACTATTAATTGCTAACCAGCACAAATAACATCCCTAAATGAACCACCATAACACCTAACAATTAAAAATATACGAAATCTTAATTTTATTTGGATATTATATAGGTCTAGTATCTTTAAGGTTTATAGGCTCTATCTATTGTAAGTTCCGCAACATCAGCTGCATATTCACAAATTCTTCTGATACTGTCTCTAATAATAAACAACTGAGAAAAGGTCTCCCGGTCATCTATTCCAAGTAATGGCAAAGGAGTAATTTCTTTTAGTATCCTCTCAATTTCCCTCTGATTATCAATAATTCTATTACTATGATCAATTCTGTTTGAGAGGAAAAAGTCAACCGCTTTCTTATAGGACTCGAAGCTAATTTCAGCCGACTTCAGGAAAGCATTCCAAATATTTTTTGGTATTTCTGTCTTAGTCTCTATTAAGTTTATTATAGAATTAGCTATATGGGTAATATGATCTGCTACATGTTCAATTCTGTAAATTAATGTTTGCCAGTCTAAACAATCCACGAGTTCAAGTTCCAGCTCGGAAGCGAGAGGGGGATATATTAAAGCACTTCTTATTAGTCTTAATAAGAAAAATAGATATTGATCCACGTCATCTTCTAAGTTTACTACGGATCTAGCTAAATCCATATCCCGATATCTCATGCTATTCAATACGTCGTCGCACATTGAGCCTGTTATTAGGTGCATTCTTTCTATACTCAATAATACTGAGGCTTTTGATTCGTCCATTAATGTTTGAATTGTAATTTTGCTGGTTGTTGATTCAATTATTCTTAGGTATAGGGATTTTATGGTGCTTCTGACCGCTTGATGTTGTTTATTTGAGAATTTCTTCTTTGATTTTAGTATTATTGTCTCATATCCGTTTAAGTAACAGCCAATTATAATTCTAGTAATTGATTCTTCGGTTTCATTTTCCTCGATAGTAAGGGAAATCTTGTCTTCTCTTGGTTTTCGTTCGTATTCTGGCGTAATGATTAAAGATTGATCATTCTGGATATTTACGTCAACTAGATCCCCTTTGTTAATTTTATTTTGTCTAACCCATTCAATTGGTAATGATACCACCAAAGAAGAATTGCCTAAAGGGATAACTTTTCTAGTTGACATATATACTAATAGTATTTGAAATTAATATTTTTAATTACCAATATATGCGGATTTAATTTTTAATACTTGTAATATTTTTATAACTTTACAAAAAATTTCTTTAACCCAATTCAAAGGAAAGCATATATTTGAACTAAACTTTTCAATGCATTTAGTGGAGGAAAAAAACATATCCTTCGAGTTTCTTAATGATTCTAATCTAGTAATCTTTTCTCGCCTGATATTTTTTGTATCTCTGTTATATCCTGGGTTACCTCAAGGCAGCCAAGATATTCTTTATTCTCGTCCCGTACTGCAAAGTATCGGATATGAATTTTTCTATCATCTATATCTATCCAGAACTCTGCTTCCTCTCTTTTTCCTTCTTTCATTTCCTCTAGTATCTGCTCTACTTTGTGAAGGCTTTTCTCTGGGTGGCAGTCTTGCACTTTTCGACCGATTACTGATGCAGGTCTGGGGAATACCCTGTCCCCATTTTTATTGAATAACCTGACTACGTCATCTAAGTCCACAAAGCTGAACTCAACTGGAAGAGCATCCATCACATATCCTGCGATTCTCTCAGTTAATTTACCTTTCATATTTACATTCATTTGGTAGCTATTCAATATCAATGTTTAACGTTTCCGGCATTGAGGAAATTATAGGTATTCGGATTATCAAATCTATTAATATAGGTAATAAAAAAATATAAGATGGTCCGAGATTTTCCCAAATAAATCCACCGATTAAAGAAGCAGCAATAGCAGCTATACCACCAAAGAAGCTTATAATCCCCCTCCATCTCCCAAGACAATCAACTGGAACAAGTTCAGCTCTAATAGAAGCTAAAATAGATATACTACAAATATTCTGAAAACCCGTTAATAATCCTGAAAGCAGTAAGAAACTTTTAGACGGCCCAAATACAAGCAATAAATCAGATGCCCAAATTAATGGTATTAGTCCATAAAACACTTTTTTCCTCCCAACTCTGTCAGCTAGTCTAGCTAAAGGGGCAGCAAATAATACTTGTACGATTAGTGAAGAGGTTGCCATCCCTCCAATTATGAACTGATCTGCGCCTTTTATCTCATGAGCAAATGGAGCTCTAAAAGGACTTGTTAAACTAGTTATAAACATACCAATCGTGGAGAACAATATCCATCTTTTTGTAGCAATACCTCGTAAAAAGACCTCTTGAAAATCCTCTACAAAATTTGAATCACTATGAAATTTAGGTCTTTCAACTTCTTTCATTTTAAGAAAAACAAATATGAATATTATTACCTGTCCTCCGAATTGAATCCAATATAAGGGCTTAATCCCTTTAGCATTTAATCCACCGAAAATTGAGATTAATAACGCTGCTATTGTTGGCGCAATAAGCGATGGAATCGAACCTACAACTTCACAAACTGCTTTACCGGTTGCTCTATCCTTTTTTTCTAAGCTAACATCACAAATAGTTGGGCAGGGCCAGCTAAACACCGTCAAAAACATAGCAGGAATTATAAAAATCCAGTTTTGTGCTAAGGCGTAAATTAATGGAACGAATGTGAATAATCCAATACTAATGATAAAATATTTTTTCAAACTATATCTATCTTGGATCCAACCTAGAGGGCTTGATAGTATGGTACTAGTGAGGTGAGTAATGCTATTTAAAGAGCCTAGTTGAAGAGGGGTTGCACCTAAAGCTCTGATATAGATATTATTATAATCTAAAGTTAGTCTATTCAAAAATCTATTTATGATAGATCTAATCACAACGATCTTCCAACTTGTTTTCTGCCTTTTCCAGAAAGAAATAATCCCTTGTGTAATTTTACTCCCCAACAATAGATCAATATAATTTAGTCTGGACTAATATTTTTATACATTGCTTCATATCCATAATATCGAAAAATATTGATGCCTTCGGAGGTGGAAAAATGAGTCAGAGAGGAAGAGGTAGAGGCAGAGGAGGTAGCAGACAGGGGGTAGGCGGGCCTTCTGAGTGTGTATGCCCGAATTGTGGGAAACGTGTCCCACATGTTCGAGGCGTACCTTGTCTTGACACCCAATGCCCCAACTGTGGGTCCAAGATGTTACCTTCTAACTAAATTTATTATTCAGAAAAATTGTTAATTTTTTTCCTATTTTTTACTGTTTAGATAATGATGTATTGATTGCGCTGTTTTTCTTCCTTCTCCCAGTGCCTGTATTACTGTTGCCCCTCCGCTTATACTATCTCCTCCTGCGAAAACGCCTGGGATGCTTGTTTGGAGTTTTTCATCTACCTGTATACCATTCCATCTGTTAACCTCTAATCCCCTGGTGCGTTCTATGAATAATCGATTGGGTGATGTACCTATAGCCTCAATTACTGTGTCGAATTTTTCCGTGAACTCACTTCCTTCAATGGGTAACGGTCTCCTTCTACCGCTTGAATCGGGTTCACCTAGTTTCATATGTGTAAGTTCGAGGCTCTCTACCCAACCGTTTTTTCCATTTATTTTTATCGGGTTTAAAAGTTCCCTGAATATTACGCCTTCCTGTATTGCATGTTCGAACTCTTCTGCCCTGGCTGGGGCTTCCTGTCTTGAACGTCTGTAAATTAGATGAGTCTCTGCTCCATACCTTAAGGCACTTCTCGCCGCGTCCATGGCTACGTTTCCCGCCCCGATGACAGCTACTTTATCACCGATCATAATGGGGGTATCGTATTCGTCAGGGAACTGGTAAGATTTCATAAGATTTGTACGTATCAGAAACTCGTTAGCGGAGTAAACCCCGTTAAGTTCTTCCCCCTGGATCCTCATAAATCGAGGGGCACCTGCTCCAGTGCAAACACATATAGAATCATACTCGTCTCTTAGTTCCTCAAAGATTATGTTCTGGCCCACTATTCTATTAAGAACTATGTTTACTCCAATTTTTTTAAGGTATTCAAGTTCTCTATCAACAATGCTTTTTGGTAGACGAAATTCAGGTATTCCATACTGTAGTACTCCCCCTGGTTTATGCAATGCTTCATAAATGGTAACCTTGTAGCCGTTTTTTCTCAAGTCTACTGCGCAGCTTATCGCGCTGGGCCCAGATCCTATGATCGCGACTCTCTCAGGGCGTTCATTTATATCAAATTCTTCTTCGACATCGTTTTTTATTGCCCAGTCTCCAATAAAAGCCTCAAGTTTTCCGATATTAATTGGTTGATTTAATGCGTTTAATGTGCAAGCGCCTTCACATTGATTTTCCTGAGGGCATACACGACCTGCTATGGAGGGTATGGGGTTACTTTCCTTCAAAGTATTATAAGCATCCATGAACCTTCTTTCAGCCACATCTTTCAGGAATCGTTTAATGTCAATCATCACCGGGCAATGCTCGATACATGGAGAGTTTCCGCACTGCAAGCATCTATTTGCTTCCATGATTGCTTCTTCCTCTGAGTAACCGAGAGGGACCTCATCGAAGTTATGTATCCTTTCATCTACCAGCTGCTCTCTCATAGGAACACGTACTTTACTCATGTTCATGCCCCCTCTCTTTTAGGTACTTTTCCTTAGCAAAGGCCTCAGGCTCCTTGAACATCCCAAGCCTGTTAATCACCTCATCAAAGTTGATCTTATGAGCATCGAAGAGAGGCCCATCTATGCAAGTTAATCTCATATTTCCGTCAACAAAAACTCTGCACGCACCACACATGCCTGTTCCATCCACCATTATCTGTCTAAGGACTGCACATGCATCAACATTATATAATGCAGTCAGATCTGCCATCTCCTTAAGCATCTTGATGTCACCGCAGCCAAGCACAAGATCAATTTTTTTACTCTGGAGTAGGTCTCTCAAAACGTCAATATAATGTCCCTTAATCCCATAACTACCATCATGGGTTGTGACGTAGTACTCATGGCTTACTGAGCGAAGCTCCTCCTCACTATATACGTCCTCTTTCGTGGGAAATGATTGTATAGATATAACATAGTTTCCTTTAACTTCGTATAATGCCTCACAGTAAGCATAATTCTCAGCGTGGCCACAAACAAGGTCTGAGCACCAAACAATAGTACCATAGTCCTTAATTGGGAAAGCATTGCCCAAAGGACCAATCACCTGATAGAGAGAGTCACCAACTTCAAAATCATCCAGCTCTAAACTGGTCTTTCCAAGTTTCTTAATGAACATTACAATTTTACCATTACTTGCTTTCTGGACTGACATGGGGATCCTCTCTCCCTTCTCATGAGTCATAAGAATAACAAAATTACCCGGTTTAAGCCTCTTTGCCACATGAGGTGCTGCAACCTCAATCATGTAATCCTGTGAATTCAGGTCATACTTTTCCGTTATCTTGAATTTAGACATCCCTTAACTGTGGAGATTAATATATAAAAAAATTAGGCTAGATTAAATAGAATTAAAATAAGTTATCAATATTTTTAGACTAAACAAGACCTTAATTATCTAACATTCAGCTTTTGTAATCAAGCAATACTCTAAATTTTAAAAATATGTGGAAATTTTTTTTGGATTTATTTTATGGCGTAGTTTAGGGCTTTTTCTGCGTGCAGTACCGCTGTGTCAAAGATCTTTACATCTGTATCCCTATGCTTTACGAGTAAGGGTATCTCGGTGCATCCCAGAACGATGCCCTCTGCACCCTGCTCTACAAGATTATCGATAATTTCCAAGAACCCTTTTCTACTGTCATCGGTTAGTTTGCCAATGCTGAGTTCCTCAAAAATTACTCTCTGTATATACTCTCGTTCACCATCGTCAGGCAGTAATACCTCTACTCCATGTTTCTGAAGCACCTCCCTGTAAAAAGGTTCATTCATTGTGAAACGAGTTCCCATTAGACCAACTTTGGTGATTCCCTCTTCTTTTATTGATTCCGCTGTAGCGTCTATTATGCTTATCAACTCCAGACTCGTCTGCCTCTGGAGTTTATCAAAGAGTATATGCATGGTGTTAGTGGCTATCACCGCGAAGTCAGCACCAGCTTTTTCAAGAGTCTTTAGCCCCTTCAGGAGCTCCTTTTCAATGCTGTCCCAGTCTTCTTTCTCCATCCAGTCCTCATATTTCTGGAATGAGACGCCTACGATGATACATTCTGGATATCCGTGATCTCCGTAAAGCTCATGATATCGGTGTACAATGTGCATGTAATAGGTAACTGTGGATTCAGGTGTTAACCCACCAAGTATCCCGATTTTCTTGTACATAATACATCTAATACAGAGTCATGATATAAAACTGGCTAGAAAAAAGATTAATCTAACCCATAGATCTTCTCAGCGTTCTCGTATAGTACCTTATCTAACTGGTGCTTGTTTAACCTTGATATCTTGACTTTCGGTATCTCCCAAGCAGGATGCCCTAGAGGAAGATCTGATCCGTACATTACTCGTCCCTCGCCGAGTCTTTCAACTGCTTCTTTTATCTTGGTATGCATGGTCATCCCCGCCGTGTCCACGTATATGTTAGAATGGTCTTCCGCCACATCAAGGGCACCATTGATGTAGACTATATGTCCGTGTCCCATGTGAGCCATCACTATGGTAACCCTTGGAAACTCATCTGCCAGTCTATCGAAGCTCCAGGGAAGACTCCAAGGAGGGTGACCCGAGTGAATTAAGACTGGAACCCCTTGTCTCTCCGCCGCCTCCATGACCGGATAAACTACGGGATTATCCGGCACATAATTATTGAAAAGAGGGTTAAGTTTGACTCCTTTAAACCCCCAGTCTACTATCGCTTTATCAACCAGCTGAGCAGTACCTTCATCAAAGGGGTTAACCCGGACAAGTCCGAACAGGCGATCAGGGTATAGATCGGTAGCCTTCACTGTAAGTTGGTTGGGTAAAGATGAAACCACCGCCTTACCTATATCGTAATCGTCAAGTATGCTTATGAGTCCCTCAACGTCTATCCCGGTTCCGAAAAGATTGAACTCTCCCAGATGAGTATGCGCGTCAATTATCATACTATATAACTTCTCCCTAGAACTCTCCTAACCGCCTTAATGATTATAAAGGTTAAAACTATCTCAAAGAGGCTCTTAACCGTCAAACTGGTCAGATCCAAGAAGGCCGCAGCACCGTACAGATAGTAATCATAAAGAAAATACCCGGCATTCTTCCAGATGTGACCTGCAATCAAAGCAGCGGGAATAAATATGTCCTGATTCTCTTTTCTATAAGCAATTTTTCCCACAACATAACCCATCGTTCCTCTGATAATGAGAGTCGCCGGAGCATAGATAATGAACCTGCTTCCCCAGAGAGGGTTCCAGACGTCAAAAAGCCCAGCTCCCACAGCGCAAACGAACGCTCCAATAAGTGGTCCACAGAGTATCGCTGAAAGAAACGAGATCAAATTGCCCATATGCCAAACACCCAAAGGTGAAGGCATGGGTAAACTAATCGACGTGGTAATATAGACCAGGGCCGTAAAGACTGCTGAGGTAGCTATTTCCTTACTTTCCAGCCGCTTCAAGACTTATCTTATATTATAGTTGTAACTATAATATAGTGGTTTTGATCAAAGACAACTAGACCTGGCTCACAGCGTCAAAATAATCCACATCCAAATACTTTTCCAGAACCTCAGAGATATCCGAAGTATGCACATCGATAGCCTCAACAAGATACCACTAAGGATCATCGCCAAACATTAAACGCAACCTATATCCAAGTAGGAGTCACACCTCATCAACATCCACGCAGCTAAACTCAAAACTTTACTGAAAACCTTGATTAACCTCCCTCCCCCTGAACAAAGAACCAACGCACATCCGTCAAGACAAGAAAACCCTTAACATGATCCATCTGACAGGGAAAAGAATCTTCAACCTCTTCACCATCCTCAAGAGGTTCAACAACTTCCAACTATAAACTAGACATACCTAGATGAATACACATATTATAATATTCCAATAATGTATACTCGTTAATACAAAAAACCCAGACTCGACTTCAAAACACGAAAAAAGTATCCTCGGGGAGACGGGTGAAAAACCACGAAAAAATTTTTCCCGGTCGGAAAAGAGAAAAAAGGGAGAAATTAAAGAAAGAACCCCTAAAACAAAGCCGTTTAGCACCCAACATGTACGCAAAAGCCGTGAATCATATACAAAAACGCAAGAATTAAACAGGGATAAAAGTGAAAATGGACTATTAGGAATAACAACCCATTAGAAAAGAGATAAAAAATGCGACCCCCAGGATTAACTTAATATCATAATGATTGAGATGAAAAATTGCATACAAGATTTCATACAGAGACAGTATCCCAGGGGAGCTGAATTAACATTAGAACTAACAGAGATGAATCAAGGATGGGAGACTGAGCTAAAAAAGCTAAACATCAAGTATAAACTTGGGAAAGAGTACAGACGAATCAGCCACGTTATGAGGATATACGCTGACTCTGAAGGCGCTAAGAAGGCTAAAAAAGAATACCATGTAATGAGGCAGCTAAAGAAAATTGGGTACCCTGTACCCGAGGTGTACTTAATTGAATCTACCGGAAAAGTAATTGGTAAACCGTTTATAACCATGGAGTATATCGACGGAGAAACTTTCACTAGTAATACAAAGGGGGAGAAAAGGGAAGCAGCCTCAATCACCATGATGAAACTTCTCGTCAGATTACATGAAGTAAATCCCCTTCTCTTATACCCCGATATATATTTACCGACGACACATGAATCAGTAAAAAAGTACACAAAATATCATCAATTATACTATCAGAAAACAGAAAAAACCTTTCTGATACCGGCAATAAACTGGATAGAAGAACGATCACCAGAAATCAAAAAGTACAGACCATGCCTTATTCATGGGGATTATCATGCAAACAATCTACTTTTGAGAAAAAATGGAAAAATCGTGGTGTTAGACTGGGGTGCTGCGAAAATAGGAGACCCCAGAGAAGATCTATCATGGACTATTTTACTCCACAGCATATACGACGAGCCCAAGGTGGGGACTAAATTATTAGAAGCCTATAGGAAAATCTCAAAAAACCCAGTAGAGAACATCGACTTTTTCATGGTGACTTCGATAATCCGACGGTTGCTGGATTTTTTAATTTCTCTCCACTCCGGATCACATACACTAGGCATGAGAAAAGAGACTATTGAACTTATGAGATCCGATCAACAGCATTATCTCAGAGCCTACGATATGCTAAAGGAAATAACAGGACTAGAGTTAGAAGAACTAAATAACTTTCTAAATACATTGTGATTCAGGAAAGAACCTTAGGATGAAGCCTGAGATAAGCCTTCTAATGTTTGCTCCGCTGACTGTATACAAGACAGGAGGTCGTCAAGGGTAGTTACTAAGCTGCCAACTGATCTCTCACAATCTATCTCTATCAATAAACGAGTACCTCTAACAGATGTCAGAATATTAATACCCGTTGGCAGCGATATGTTATCCGGCTCAATAGCTGATTGAACCGCCTTAGCTGTATCTTCATCTCTATAATTAATTGTAATCTTTGTTTTGCTTGGGCTACTCGTCAACATAATTCCCATAACCATTGACTTGCTTATAGACTGAACTATTTCTTAAAATAATTAGAAAGAATACCATTAACAGCCTTAAGAAACTCCTCTTCTTTCCCCATTGGAATATAAGCACCAGCAGCGATATCATGCCCGCCACCACCGCCATCCACAAGTTCTGCCCCCTCCTGCATCACCCTACCCATGTGAATACCCTTATCAACAAGGGAATCCAGTCCCCTGGCACTAACTTTAATTTTCTCATCCTCACTCCAGGCTGTAGAGATAATGGGTTTCTCCCGTTTCAATATCCCTTGACCTAGGAGAATTCCCGAGACGACGCCTATCACAGTATCCTCGACTTTATCCTCCGCACTGATAGTGTAAAGGTAATCCATCTCAACCACCTTCTTATTTTCCTGGATCCAATCTAGGCTCTCAGCGATCTTCCGCCGGTAATCATCCAGCACATCCTGAGCCTCTAATAACGCTTCACCACGATCACCCAGGCATATCGAGAGTCCTAATCCCTGCCTAGCCATCCTACCACATGCATTTAGCATACTTGCATACTCCCTACCATTCCTCAATGGCGTACCAGGCTCCTCCAGCTTAAAAATGTAAATAGTTCCTATTAATTGATGAATAACCGAGCTATCGCATCCCTGATTAACCATGTGGCTACTTAAACTGCTGAATAAGCGTCGTGTCTCAGAGTCATCCAGATCCGACAAGCTTCTAAGTCCATTTTCTTTCTCGAGCTCTAAGCCAATTTTCTTCAGAAATGCTACACAGCTTCCTTCATTTCCGCTTAATCCAGGGATAAAAGGAGAAGTAGTATAAGATATTGCCTTAGCGAGGGGGCGTGTCTCAAAACCATAGAACACGAGTCCAGTCCTCTTCTCCAGTAGATCCATCTCAATTGCCTCCTCCTCAATTAGAGTATTAATACCAAGGAGGCTTTTCCTTTCCCCTTTATCCTGCTGGTCTCCTAGACCACCAACTAGTGCGAGGGGAGCCAAATCTTTATTCTCTTCAGATAATTCCTTGGAAAAAAGGTAACAGATCCCAGCTGATGATACCTCTCTTGCCCCATCTATCCCAAACAACATTGGGTTAACATGGATTATCTCAGGAAAATCGCCTTCGATGGATAAGTGATGGTCAAAAACAATAATATCCTGTTTCAAGCTCTCAGAAATAATATCTAGATAACCGCTTCCAAAATCGCTGAAAACTAAGAGATCAAAGTTTTCCTCTCCAATTCTGGAAATAAGTTTATCATCGAGTCTTTTCTCACAACTTGTCCAGAAAATTCCACCTGATCTATGAGCAGCAACACTTAGAATTCCCCCTGATGCTAATCCATCAGCGTCGTTGTGTGTAATGATCCTGATCTTGTTTTCTTTTTCAATATGCTTCTCAAATAACTCAATGGCTGGTTGAAAAACTTTTAAAAAATTCTCCATAGAAGGCATGGCTGCCAGTCTTATACAGTGATAAGCTCTTCTCTATAGCTCCAGTCTCTTGGTAGCTCTCCTTTTCTCTTAAAGTAACGAGTTAGACGGTAGATCTTTGACTCTGTGATCTGTAGGGCTCTCTTATTACTATAATCTTTAGGGTTTCTATCAATATGTCTTCTAAGGCGGTTAGCTCGAACCATCATATTATAAAGAGTCTCAGGTATCTCAGAAGCCAGACCTGCCTCTTCAAGGATCTCATGTATCCCCATACCAACTATGGGTTTCACCAATGGAACACCATGAACATCACGTAAGATATTACCAATATCACTCTGACTCTTCCCCTCTCTAGCCAGGTTAATGACAAGAGCCTTTACCTCATCAGGCTGATATATTACCCAGTTTGGAGGCCTCTTACTGACAGGCCTAGTACTCTGACTGCGCCCCCGCATCGTTGAGAGTTTTCCTACCATACTTGCTTCTCCGAGTGTTTAATTTGTACACTCTCTATGATTTAAAAAGGTTTATCAAGAATATGAATAATGATAAAGAAATTTTTTGTATGAGTAGGTTTCGAACCTCTGTAGGGAAAGGAGACATTCTTCGACTCTGTCCCTATTTATCGATGATTTTATCATACTTTCAGCATAATTCTATTCATGACTAATTTATTTAAAGAGGAAACTCTAGACCCTGAAAACTGGGAACAAATGAAGAAATTAGGCTCTAGAATGCTAGACGACTTAATGGATTATCTTCAAAATATTAGAGAGGAACCCTTCCATAGCCCAACAAAAGAGGCTATAGAAAAAATCTATGCACCTCTAACAAACCAAGGAGAAGGCGAAGAAAAAGTCTATGAAATAATGAAAAACTACGTCATACCATACTCCATGAAGTTTATCAAACCCCAGTTCTGGGGGCTCGTATGCGGAGCAGGGTCACCATTCGGAGTACTCTCAGAGATGCTAAGAGCAAGCATAAACTATGGAGACGAACCCTTCATAGTAGGCGGTCACCTCATCAAACAGTCTCTAGACTGGATCAAAGAGCTCTTAGAGCTTCCAGAAGAATACAGTGGTGCCTTTGTAAGTGGTGGCAGTGAGGCAAACTTCACTGGACTAGCGGTAGCTAGGAACGTTAAAGCTGAGGTGGATGTCAAGAAGGAGGGTGTTCAGCTTGTTCCAAAACGGATGACTTTATACTGTAGTGAGGAAGCTCACGCCTGTTTAGATAGGTCTGTTGAGTTACTGGGACTTGGAAATGACTCGTTAAGATGGATTAAAACAGATGACGACATGAAAATGGACACTGACTCACTAAGAGAAGCGATAAAAGAGGATAAAGAGGCTGGTTTTCACCCATTCTGTGTAGTGGGTACCGCGGGATCAACCAATACTGGAGCATACGATGACTTGCAAGAACTGAGAAGTATCGCAGATAAAGAGAATATGTGGCTTCACGTTGACGGTGCTTTTGGATCTTGGGTTAAACTATCGGATACCCATAGACACCTTGCTGATGGAATAGAGTATACGGATTCACTGGCTGTTGACCTTCATAAGTGGATGAATATGCCTTATGCTATTGCATGTGCGTTTATCAGAGACCCTTATTCTCATTTTAGTACGTTCGTTTATGGTCATGATACAGAGTATCTTGACTCGAGTATGGATATTGCAGGGGACGTGCTAAACAACCCGTTTAACCTTAGTCTTGCATTGTCTCGTGCTGGTTATAGTGTAAAAGCGTACATGCTACTACGTGCATATGGTAGGGATAAGTACTGTAAGCTTGTTCAACAAAATATTGATCAGATAAATTACTTAGGGGAACTTGTTAGAAGGGAACCAAACTTGGAGATTACTGTACCCATTATTTCTAATGTTTTATGTTTCAGGTATTTCCGTGATGCTGTAAGTGATGCTGATCTGGATGAGGTTAATCGGATGATTATGTATGAGCTCTGGAAGATTAACTGGGGTATGATTAGTGATACGAGAATTAAGGGAAAGTATACTTTGAGGGTCTGCAACGTAAATCATCGCACAACCTTCAGGGACTTTGATATACTTATTGAAGAAGTAACCAATATCGGAGACATACTTGCCCAAGAATACCTCTAATCGATGATTTTATCACTATTATAACTGATAATAGACTGAAAGCTATGTTTGAGTTTCTTAGATTTGAAGATATCGAATGGGAAGACCCACCAAGAGGATACTATCTATCAGATGTAAAACAAAAAGTACTATGGGAAGACCCTAACACAAGGGCAATGCTGGCACTGGTCAAATTTCCTGAAGGAGTAGCGGATAAGATTCACTCTCACCCAGAGGCAACCCAGATAACTATTCCATTATCAGGAGAAATGCTCATGCCCCCAGATAATAAGCCGATGAAACTTGTGCCTAACATGGTGGTTACCGCATCGAAGGGAGGAAAGCATGGTGCCAGCCATGTAACAAAAGAAAGCATTGTACTCTTCTTCTGGGATGGACCCCCGAGACCAGAAACACACGAATAAAAAATATTTTAATCCTTTTTATTATAGATGATTTTATCCCTCACTTACCCTGTTTCATTCCGAACCCGCTGCTTTTTCACCCTAGGAGTGGGACTCGAACTCTATCCTCTGTGGAGATATCTTCGTGGAAGGATCCTAATTTGCATGAATGCAAATCTTCAGCTTTTTATTGCTGTATGGATAATAAAATTAGGAGACCTACTAGTAAACCTCGGTGAAAAATATGAATCTGACTGATATCACATTGATGTCTGCAAAAGGATTGTTAGAGCGGAAAAAAAGGGTTGCATTGAACATTCTTGGAATACTGATTGGATGCGCTGCGATTACAGGATTGGTATCTGTTGCAGACGGTATGAATAATCAGGTTCGAGATCAGTTAAGCGTTATCGGGACAAACACGTTATTCATTATACCTGAGGAAGCTAAAGAGGCAGCCTCTACACTAAGCGCAAATCAGCTGCTAGCTCAAGAAGGAATTAACTGGAGAGATAGAGAAATAATCTCAGCTACCTCTGGGGTTGACTTTATTTGCGAAGGCTCATCAGGAGGTGGATCATACACCATAAAAGGGGAGACATATGACTCAAGGGTCTTGGGTCTAGGTAACAGCTTTTTTAAAATTAATCAAGATGTCAAGATTGCCGAGGGAAGAGCCTTTACAAGAGGAGATAAAGCGGTAGCAGTGATTGGCAGAAATTTAGCACATCCCACAGATCAGGACAATCAGGTAATATCCTTAGGTGATAGAATAAAATTAACTGTGATTGTCAGAGGAGAACCGAAAGAGATCACTCTCAGGGTCATTGGAATACTAGAAGAACATGGAACCATGTTCGGCATGAACGTCGATGACATTATTGGAATCCCCTTCAGAACTTATGATCAATTATTCGAGCAGGGAGGCAGCTGCGCCATGGTACAAGCTTATGTTGAGGAAGCAAGTGAGGTAGACTCTGTTGCAGCGGATCTTGAGGAAAGATTGGGAGACGACTTCATAATTGTCTCACCAAAAGCTGCTTTAAATGTGCAAAAACAGGTTACAGGTACGATACAGGCAGTACTTGGAGGAATTGCGGCAATCAGCATGTTCGTGGCTGGTATCGGAATAATTAATACTATGGCGATATCTGTTTCTGAGCGGACCAAGGAAATTGGTACACTCAAAGCGATCGGAGCTAAAAGTAGCGATATATTATTTTTATTTCTATCGGAAGCACTTTATACTGGATTTATTGGTGGAGTAATCGGAGCAGGTCTAGGATTAACAATAGGGAAATTGGTTGGAAGATATATAGGTCTTCCAGTTGAGTTTAATCTACTGCTTGCAATTGGTACGATAATATTTGCATTATTAACGAGCCTTCTCTCTGGTGCGAGTCCGGCGTGGAACGCAGCAAAATTAGACCCAGTGGATGCTCTTAGAAAGGAGTGACATAGTTAACGGAAATACCCTCTTATTCAAGGATGGAGATCATTTTTTTTTAGTACCTTATTCTGCTAATACCCCGATTTACTAGGATCGGGTAAAAAGTGCGGAGTGGGAAGCCCACACAGATTTACACGTAAAATTTGGAAATTAGTCTCTATATAGTAATGCTACACGTATGGGCTAACTCAATAATTCATGTTATATGGGATACCTACTTTGTTCAACTTTATCAATCTGAGTAACGTGGTTCTTGCATGCAAAAGAAGAGTTTAAAATAGTAGATGAAAACTGAACGATAAAATCTGATTATATTAATACTGGAGTATTGTTATAATAGCTCCTCTATATTCCATTAGTCAGTTATATGTATCTATAATAATATGTATCTTATAGTGATAATCACTTTATCGTGATTTATTTGATTATTATAAATGTTTATAAAACCATTATAAAAAATTCAACACTTTGTTTAATTAAGTGAAATACTCTCAAGAAATGTAGAAAATCATTCCAAATGTAATACTTACGTTTCTTCAATCATTTTATCAAGACGCTGTATCGCCTCTGATAGGTTATCCCTGGCGATAATAAGCATCGATCTAATGAGTCTTGCCTGGTTCTTATTACTATCAATCTGCCGTTTACAATACTGTAAGAGTGAATCAAGATCCTTTAGATCATCTATAAGAATCTCTTCATGAGGCTGTTTTTCTCTCATTTTCAATATACTTCCTATACACTATAATCTTATACTTTTGATAAAATTATGGTTTTGAAAATCGACGGAAACTTAATACAGTAAATTTTCAGCTTCTTAATAATCTAGTTATTAGAGACTATGTAAGTATACTGCTTTATTCTTCCTCTATGAGCCATTTAGCTAGCTTTCGGAAGGCTCTCGCTCTGTGGCTGATCTTGGCCTTCTCCTCCGCGGTCATCTCTCCGAATGTTCGCCCATCCCCCTCATCAGGGATAAAAATAGGATCGTAACCAAAGCCACCAGTTCCCCGAATTTCACATGCGATCTTGCCAGTTACTTCACCAGTAAATGTAATGGAAACATCTTTGTCTCTGAAGGCGACGGCAGAGAGGTATCGTGCACTTTTCTCCTTTTCTCCTTCCATGAGTTTTAAAATTCCCTCATTGTCGATGGTTCTGAGAGCGTAACTGCTATAGGGTCCCGGGAAACCGAAGTATTTGTCTATGTATAATCCCGCGTCCTCTATCAAAATTGGGACGTCCACATCCAGCATCTTTAGGCTGTACTCTGCTATTAACTCGGGGTCATCAGACTGTATCTCCACTCTGTCAATGTTTAGACGCTCCAGCTTGATACCATATTCATCCATTACTTTGCTTGCTTCTTCGTATTTATGATCGCTGCTGGTTCCCATCCATATCTTATTCCTTCTCAATGTACCTTCCCCTCAATGCCACTTCCGCCATACGTTCCAGTGCCTCCTCAGCTTCAGAACCCATACTGGACCGATATCCTCTCATGAAGGATTCAAGAAGCTCATCCTCATAAGCGTAATGTGTGCTAGTAAGCATCCTTTTCATCAAGTTTAGATCAACGCCCCTCTTCTCCACCTCATTACTTATCTCACTTAACCCAAAATCGATGAAAACCACTCTTTCTTCCTGCTTTATTATATTGCTGGTCGTGAGATCACCGTGAATTATGCCCTCTCTGTGAAGAAGACCTGTGTACTCTCCAATTTTCCTAAATAACACATATCGTTCTTTTTCATCTAGATCCTCAACGAGATCACGTACCTTGACTCCATCAATAAACTCCATGATGATAACCGCGTTCTCTAGATCCACCAAATAAATAAGAGGAGTGGGAACGCCGACCATCTTGGCCCTGTGAATAATGTCCGCCTCCCGGCTAGTCCTGCTCCGTCTGAGTTGTTTATCGAGTAGAGGGTGCTTATACTTCTTGGGTTTACGAGTCTTAACCACGACCTTGAGATTATTCCAGTCCCTTAACCAGAGCTCTGCTTCTGCACCCTTGGCTATCATTTTCTCCAAGGTATCTCCACCTGATCCATTCTCCAGCTAGGATTAACATAGCTATGTTCCACAGGAGTTCTGAGACCAACCTCGTAAGCAACCAAGCCTGTCCACGCAATCATGGCACCATTATCAGCTGCAAGTTTAATTGGCACTATATGGGGATGAGCTCCATGCTCTTCTGCTATTTCCATTACCATTCCGGAAAGCCTCTTATTTGCAGCAACTCCCCCGGTTAACAGTAGCTCAGGTTTACCAGTATGGGCTAAAGCCCTTTCAGTAACCTCACCGAGCATAGCGTATGCAGTCTCCTGAAGACTGAAACAGAGATCCTGTATAGAATACTTCTCAGTCCTGAACTCGCTGATTATAGAGGTAAGTAAACCGCTGTAGCTAAGATCCATACCCTTTACAACGTAAGGTAGAGGAATTAGCTTCTGCCCCATCCTTGCTAATCGCTCAATGTCAGGTCCCCCAGGATATTTCAGACCTACTTCCCTCGCAAAACTGTCGAGACAGTTCCCCACCGCGATGTCAAGAGTTTCTCCAAATATCCTGTATCTACCTGACTCATAGCCCGATACAATCGTATTACCCCCAGAAACGTAAAGTGTGAGGGGGTCCACTGCACCAGTGGCCATTCGCCCGATCTCAACATGAGCTATACAATGATTAACACCAACCAGGGGTTTTTCAATATATGATGCTAGAGCTCTTGCACTTGTAGCCCCTGTTCTAAGACATGGACCAAGCCCGGGACCTTGAGCGAAGGCAATGACATCTAGCTCATCCGCACTCAATTCTGCTACATCTAGGGCTTTATGCAGCGTCTCACCCATCTTATCACTATGATGACGCGCTGCTTCTCTCGGGTGGATCCCTCCTTCAGGAGGCACATGAACTTCAATTATGTTGGCGTAAATCTTCTTATCACTAGATACGATCCCGATTCCAAGATTATCCGCTGTAGACTCAATCCCCAGAGCTATCATTCAAACAACGGAAAACAAAACATCATAAAAACCTTAGCCTTTATTTAACAACCTAAAAAAATAGAGATCTAGAGTTGAGTACGAATATTGGTTCTGGAAGATCAAAATATTTTTCCAATTTCACTAATCGATGTGAATTTATCATTAAGCTTAAAATATTCTCCTGAAAAACTAACAAATATAGAATAATATGTCTGAAATTATAGAAGACGAAGAATATCGAGATAAGACTAGAGTCTTCAAGGACAGAAGACATGCAGGGAAGCTTCTAGCGGAACGATTAAGGGCCTACCAAGGGGATCCAGATTCTATTGTAATAGCTATTCCCGCGGGAGGGGTTCCAGTCGCATATATGATAGTCACCCAACTAAATCTACCCCTTGACATAGCCATCACCCGTAAACTTCATGTTCCTTGGAACCCTGAAGCAGGGTTCGGAGCAGTAACATGGAATAATATCGTTGAGGTGAACAAACCCTTAGCAAACCAGTTAGCTCTTTCCCCTTCACAAATAGCACAAGTTATAGAGAAAGAGAGAGAAATGATCAAGAAACGAAGGAATTTTTATGATCGTGAAGAGTTCCCAGATCTAGAAGGAAAACATCCAATACTTGTAGATGATGGCTTAGCTTCAGGTTTTAGTATGATGACTACAGCCAAAGCTGTTAAAGTTTACAAACCAAGCTCGATAACAGTTGCTGTACCTACAGCTCCTCTATCATCGATAAATCGTGTAGCTCCCTTAGTCGATGAAATATATTGCTTAAACATCAGAACAGGGATGTTCTTTGCAGTGGCCTCCGCTTATGAGATATGGTACGATCTCACAGATAAAGAAGTCTTAGAATACCTAAGAAAGCTATAAAAATTTTATAAAATGGATATAATTAAGCCATTATTCGACGTAAATTGCTGGTCTATAGGGTTTTGCTCTATGAGATCTATTCTCTGGATCCTCAATCCAGGGGTCAGACTCTGCGTAGACTGCTATTTCCGCATCAAACTCATGTCCAAGAAAAGTGCTGGCATCCTGTATCAATGAAACATCATTAAACTGCCCCATTCTTAGCCTCTGTAGTAGTTTCTCTTTTGATAGCCTAGTTACCTCATCAACGATATTTCTAGCAAAACCTGGAACCTCTTTACTTCTTATCTTCATCTCCTCATCCTTAAAGGACTCTCTTATCAGTGACCCCACATCCAAATTACCCTGTCTTGCCAATTCAAGAGCCTTAAGATAGACCTTCCATTTCCAGCCATCAGCTGTATAGAAGTGTACTTTTTGGGGCGAGATATTAGTGACTTTCATGATCTTCTGGACGTCCTCTACACTATTCTGGATTATCATCTCCAACTCCTCCGCTTTAGGATCCATGTACTCTTTTTCTATCTCGGGCCATTGAGCGAAGGCCACATAGCCTTCTCCTTCCATCATTTCCCAGATCTCTTCACATAGGTGGGGTGTGAAGGGTGCCAACATTCTGACTTGGGTATCTAGGACCTTCCACTCTACGAAGTTTATTGCATCTACTCTGTCCTTCCTGTCTCTGTAATGCTCTACTCTCTTCTGGTACCAGTCCAGATCTTGGTTCATGTTGTAGAGTGCTGCATGAATGGTTTTTCTTACCTTCAGTTCTGTCATAGCATCGTTGGCGTCTTGGATGTGGCTCTGGACTCTGCTCAGCATCCACCTGTCTATATCCCTCAGTTCTTCTTTGCTCCCTCTACCTTGGTTAATTATGGTCTCCGCTTTCTGGTAAAATCTCTCCAGGTTATCACTCATATTTTTAGCGAGGTCGGGGCTGAAGTCAGCGTCTTTAAGTGGTTCAGCGGTTATCATGAGGCTCAGCCTAAGGGGATCTGCTCCGAACATCTCTATGGCGTTTATCAGGGGGATAATATTGTTGAGGCTCTTACTCATCTTGCTTCCTTCCATCAGTACCGAGCCATTAACAACTATTCCCTTTGGCCATAATTCCATGGGCCAGATACCATCATGGCAGAAGATCATGTAGGTCAGATGATTGCTTATCAAGTCCCTGCCGCTATGTCTTGCCTCCATGGGGTAAAAGTACTCGAACTCGCCACGAGTGGCTTTCAGTTTTTCGATTGGGAAACCGGTTTTTTCGGCTATAGCATTAGGGTCACCTACTCCTAAGAAAAGGTAATCCCAGAATTCCTCATCCAAGGTATCTGGATCTGGGTCGACCTCATTTATTCCTTTAATAACCGTGTAATATGCCATATAGATCACCGAGTCGCTCAGGGCTTCAATGATCCACTCAGGCTCCCAGGGTAGCGGTGTGCCTAACCCGGCTTTCCTGGCGCATGCTTTTTCTCTCAGCCAGTCAACAACGTTGTGAAATTCCTGTGTTAGTTCTCTTGGTATTATACTCATCTCGTCGATATTTTCATGAGCCATTTGTTTCCATACTGTATTACCGTAATCTATGAACCACTGATCCTCGAATATTTTTACTACCACCTCTCCACCGCACCTGCATTGTACAGGCTCCAGCATCTCATACATCGTGGTAGCCTGACCTCGCGCTACTGCGTCCTCTTTTACCGCATCCTTTGCGATCTGGACGTTTAAACTACCATATTGACCTGTGTTTCCCCTCATTCTGCCGTTGTGGAACTCAGCGCTATAAACTTCCTTGGTTGCTTTCTCTAGTTTTTCCTCTTCATTCTGACTGATTATACCAAGTCTTTCTACCACATCTACCGCGGGGCTTTCACCATACCCCTCTACATCGATAACACTAATGGGTTCTATCTGGTTAATATCCGAGATCTTAACCACATAACCTTCAGGATTTTTCCTAATATCTTCTTTCAGCTGATTCAAGGCCACCAGGTCGAAAGGGGCGTGTGCAGGAACAGACATTACAACTCCAGTGACCGCGCCTGGATCTACGAAGGATGCTGGTAGCATAGGAAATTCATCTCCGGTAACTGGGTTTGTGATGGTTGCTCCGACAAAACGTTTACCCTGGTATTCCCCAAGCACTTCGATATCATGACCCAGCAACTGTAACTTATTCGCAGCGTGAGTACTCACAACCCAGGTCTCTTCACCATCAATCTTAAGCTCTGCATAAGTAGCGTCAGGATTGATCCACATGTTGGTTACGCCAAACACCGTCTCGGGACGTAGTGTTCCAGCGGGGAATATCATATCATCTTTATGGAATTTGATGATGGTGAATTCTTCTATCTCTGGTTCTTTATCCCCAATTGTGTCATGCTGCCCCACGGGGTTACCGCAGTTTGGACACCAGCCAACTGGGTGGCTGCCCTGGGTTATGTATCCCTTTTTGCGTAGTTTCTCAAACTGCCACTCGATAAATCTGCTATAGATTGGATCAATTGTGGTGAACTCCCGGCGCCAGTCAATGCTGTACCCAATTCTCTGCATGCCGTTCTTTATTTCCTTGGTAAAGTAGGATGCCATTGATACTGGGTCCTCTAACTCTGGGAGTTTTTCCTCAGGTATGTTGTATAAATTAAGGAAGGTATCTAGTAGGGATTCGTCCTTGTTCTTTAATCGCTCTACCATCGCAAATAATGGTGTCCCGGTATAATGCCAACCCATGGGGTACAGAACGTTGTAACCATGCATCCTCTGGTATCGGGCGTGTACGTCTGTGAGTGTATAAGTTCGTCCATGCCCAATGTGCTGCGGGCTATTGGGATAGGGATATGCCACTGTTAGGTAATATTTGGGTTTTTCTATGTCTGGGTCTGCCTCAAAAACGCCTGATTCTGTCCAGCGTTTTTGCCATTTATCCTCGATTTGTTTCCAGTCAACCATATGCATACTGTCCTCTATTCTAGATCAAGTCGATGCAAGTTGAATAAAGGTTGTGAGTAAAAATTGTTGCGGTAATGGTTAGGATATCTGCTCTTCAATAAATTTGATGAAATCTTCTTTTGTTTCAATAAACTTTTCGGGGGTTCCTCCTCCCCCCTGTCCGAAGTAGGCTTCACCGCCTCCCCCTCCACCTACAAGTTTCCCTAGTTTGTTGGTTAGTTTTCCTGCATGAACTCCCTTATCCATGGCTTTTTTTCCTGCTTTGACTCCGAACCTATTCTGGCCAGTACTCATCATGACTAGCACAATATTGGGGTCAAGTTCTTCGATCTGGTTGCCTAGCTCAATCATGAAATCAAAATCCACTTCATCCTGGTAATATACTATTTTTATTCCATCTATTTCCAATGCTTTTTCCAGTAACTGTTCTGCTTTCTGTTCACTTAAGGTCCTCTGAAGTTTATCCAGTTGGCTTCTTAGCTCCCTTATCTGTTCAAGATTGTTCGAGATCGCCTTTTTTAGGTTCTCATATGGGGAGCCTATCAATTCAGCTGTTTCCATGAGGATTCTCTCTCTTCTCTGTACTTCTTCCAGTGCATAGGGTCCCACAGCGAAAACGATTCTCTCGACTCCATCTTGGACTCTCTCAGTCCCAAGGATCTTTATGAGGCCCGCTTCACTGGTATTTGCAAGATGAGTTCCACCACAGGCTTCCACATCCCAATCACCCATATCTACAACACGGATCTCTTTTCCTGGAACAGCCCCCCCTTGATAAAGCCTGAACCCGTACTTCTCCTCCGCAGTATCTCTCTGCATAAACTTGCAGATTACAGGTCTACCCTCAACAACTACTTGATTTGCTAGTTTCTCTATTCTCTCAACCTCATCTCGTGTCAACCTGGAGTAGTGGCTGATATCCAATCTTGATCTCTCAATAGCCTTACTTGCACCCGCCTGCCATGCATGCTCTCCTAAAACTCTTCTAGCAGCCCCAAGAATAATATGGGTACCAGTATGTGCTCTCATAAGCGCCAATCGGCGGTCCCAGTTAAGAACCCCATGAACCCTGTCCCCCTCCTTAAACTTGGGGCGATCTATCTCATGTATTATAACTCCTTCAATACTAGTAACCTCTAGAACGTTGTACTGCTTTCCCCGGTCTTCAATTATTCCTCGATCTGAAATTTGACCTCCGCCTTCAGCGTAAAAAGCCGTCTGATCCAGAATTAAAAACCTATTTTCAATAACAGATATTACCTCGGCATTGAACTCCTGTAGATAAGGGTCCTCATAAAACAGCAATCGGGTATTCGGAAGATTTTCAACCCTTGAAGCAGTATCAGCTCCTTCCTTCTCAGTGACCTTCTTCTCATCATCTTTCATGTGTCTGCTGCTAACGAGTGTATAGAAGTCATTCGGGATACTAACCTCAACGTCAATCCCCTCAGCTGCCTCTTGGACATCCTCAGGAGTCAATCCATGACTCCCATAGAATTCGACAAACTGTTCCCTGGGCACATCCCTATGGTCTCTAAGGTAGCGCTGGACTAGTCCATGCCCTCGATCCAGTGTTTCACGGTACTTGAGGTCCTCGACTTCAACCATCTCAAGGATCTCGCTTTTCATCTTTCGGAGTTGAGGAAAATCATCTCCCCAGAAATCAATTTGTTTAAGCACAAGATCAGGTAATCTATCCTCTATGCCCGCCTTTCTCAGCTGCCTGTAACCTCTTCTGAATAGCATTCGGGTTAGATAACCCTCTTTGACATTACTTGGGACCACGCCTTCACTAATTATTAGCGCCATAGCCTTGGTGTGATCTAGTGCAGCATAGATGCCCTCCATGGGTCCTAGAAGTTCCATTAATTCCTTGTAGGTAATTCCTATTATCTTAGCTATTTTTCGTCGTTCCTCTTCCTTATTATTCATGTCGATAAGATAGCTGTATTTTGCCAGTTCCGATAGTAAGCTCTCATCGGGGTCCATATCCGCCCAGTCTAGAACTGTGTCTAGGGTAGACCCATAAATACTGTGAAACGCGCTGGGGTCACCAGTGCTCAGCCATGTCCAGCGTTCTATACCATATCCAGTATCCACGATGTTTATGGGCATCTGTATCCATCTCTCTCCGACAACCCTGTATTGCATAAATACAAGAGTACTAATTTCTAAGCCGCCCACACATGGTTCAAGACAGAAACCTGCATTGCCACCCCCTGACCAGATGCTTTCCTTATAAGTAACAGACTCACTTGGGACGCCAATCTCTTTGACTAAGCCATGGTGGTATTCAACAGTCTTATCCTTCCAGTAGACTTGTTCTCCATCCTCGTAGTTGAAGGCGTGGTGTCCCCCCATCTCAAAAATAGTCAAATGTCTCCCAGCTGTGATACCGACTAGGTCAATGTCCTCAAACCTCAGACAAGGCTGACTAACTACCAGTGGATTTGCTGGTGGAGGCAAGATCCCTTCAGTAACGTAAGGCTGGAAGTCAATTATACTGGCAATGGTAAACATGAGATCATCCCTCCATCTTGCTACCACAGGGTAAGGAGCTAAACGTTTATGACCGTACCTTTCAAAATAGCTGAGGAACTTTTCTCTCATATCCGTGATAGAGTATTTTTTATCTACAGGCGAATTACCGATGAAATCATAATCTGTACAAGGAGCATCCCCGCAATTAGTAGACTCTTCCTCTTGAGTCCAGTAAAATAATCCACAACCAGGGCATTGTTTTCTATAAAACCCATTTTCCTTGAAAAAGGGTAACATAAATGTATCTGGGGGTATCTGCAACTAGGTAAGTCTCCTAAAATTAAGAATGGTAGTAATAATTGAAGAAACTTGGGGGTATTTAACCAAAGAGGGCGCCGAGACCCTGTAGGTCCTCTTCCTCTTCTGGCTCTTCCTCTTCTGGCTCCTCTTCTTCAGGAGCTTCCTCTTCCTCTGCTGCTGCTGGAGCTGCGGCAGGGGCAGCACCAGCTGTAAATACTGGTGCTTTGAGTGCTTCATCGATATCAACCTCTGAAAGGGCGGCAACAAGAGCCTTGACTCTTGAGGAGTCAGGCTCAATTCCCGCCGATGACAGAGTGTTAGTAAGTCCATCTTCTGTGATATTCTTGCCTGCGCTGTGCAGGAGTAAAGCGGCATACATGTATTCCATACTTTTTACCTCAATTGATAGTCTATTCTATTCGACTGCAACCATACAACACATAGCCTATTTTTATTCTTTCCTATTTTGATCGAACAAAATCTTAGGCAAGGATATAATACTCTTCAATCTATTATTTCTTGATTAAATTGCCAAGAAAAATACGGAAAAAATCAAAGGAACAATTAACTGCAAAAGATAATAGTACTCTAAATCCTTACACTAAACCTATAGCTAAGGTAAAACCTGGTGAAATAGTAACAATTAGTACATGGGATGCCTATGGAGGAATTGTAAATCCAAACCAAACATTTCAAGAAGCAGTTGAAAAAGGACTGACTGGAGCCCTTAACCCTGTAACAGGGCCAATCTACATCGAAGGAGCAGAGCCCGGGGATACCCTTATCGTCGAGATAATTGAAATTGAACTCCCTGAGTATGGTGGGATCAGCATAATCCCCGGCTTCGGAGCACTTGAAGGCTGGTTAAACCTAATGGAACCAAAGACTAAGATCAGTTATATAGAAGACGGGAAAGTAATTTACAAAACCGATCACGGCTCAGTAATAGAACTAGATTCTGAGCCTTTTATTGGCACGATAGGTGTTTCCCCTTCACATGAAGCCATACAAACACTGGCTCCAGGTCCACATGGAGGTAACATGGATTGTCCCGATATTAAACCGGGGAATAAACTCTATCTACCTGTAAATGTTGAAGGCGGATTATTTGGGATAGGAGATGTGCACGCTGTACAGGGGGACGGAGAAATCTGTGGTACAGCCGTCGAGATAAGTGCTGATGTAACATTGAAATTCAGTATTCAAAAAAAGAGTATAAACTGGCCTAGAATAGAGTCGGATGAAATGATTATGACTGTGTGTAGTGCTAGGCCTCTGGAAGATGCAGCCAGATTAGCATACAGGGAGTTGATAAACTGGATGGTGGAGGATTATGGATGGAAGAGGGATGATGCTTACATGTTCTTAAGCATTGCATCTAAAGCCAGGATCGCACAGATCGTGGACCCATTATACACAGTAGTAGCGAAATTAGATAAAAAATACTTAAATTAACCCTAATTTACCGATTGAAAATCTACAAAATTACATGTTTCTTTTCCTTTATTCCTATTATAAATATAAACAATCTTTTTATTACAGCTCTAATATTTGTGCGTGCTGAACAAAGTACGACTACGATAGCAGATTACACCATAATATTTGCCATGCAAATACCTGTTATATATAAGTCAGTACTTCGATTAGTTCAATAATCTGGGAAAGAGGAAAAATGACAACCGCATATGATGTACCTGCAGACGTACTAATACAAAGGCTGTCTTCGTACATTAAGGAGAATATAAAAGAAATTCACCCCCCTGAGTGGGCAGGATATGTGAAGACTGGAAGCCACGCCGAACGGGTGCCCCAGAATCCAGACTGGTGGTATGTAAGATCTGCCAGCTTACTAAGAAAACTCTACACCAAAGGACCAATTGGTGTAAGTAGATTAAGGAAGGAGTACGGGGGAAGGAAACGAAGAGGTGTGAAACCCAGTCACTTCCGTAAGGCAGGCGGAAACATAATACGAACCAGTCTACAGCAGCTTGAGCAAGCTGGACTGATTCAAAAAAATAATACCCAAGGCAGAATAGTTACCGGAAAAGGAAGAAGCCTCCTTGACGCAATGGCTACACAAATAAAACGTGAACTTGATAGAGAACGCCCAGAGCTAAGACCATATTAAGTGAATGTAAATGTCTTCAGACGAGGAACTTGAAAGAATAAGGCAGAGAAGAATGGCCCAGCTTCAGGCTCAGCAAGGACAGCAGCAAGAGGCTGAACAAGCTAGAGAGCAGTATGAAGCTCAGAAACAGGCCGTATTACGAAAGATCCTTACACCTGAAGCTAGGCAGAGACTTGCTAACATAAAGTTAGTTCAACCCGAGTTCGCAGAGCAGCTGGAGATCCAATTGATACAGCTTGCACAATCAGGAAGGGTAAATCTGCCAATTAATGATAATCAATTAAAAGATCTGCTGACTAAAATACAGAGTCAACAGACTAAGAGGGACATAACAATTAGGAGAAAATAGAATGGCACGAAACAAGAATCTCGCATACAAGCTGCGTTTAATAAAAGCTGGCAAGGCAAGGAAATCTGTTCCAGCATGGATAGTTGCTAAGACTAAGGGAAACGTACGTTGGAGCCCTAAAAACAGAAGGAACTGGCGTAATTCTAAACTAAAAGCCTAGGTGATGTAAATGTCCGAAGAAAGAATCTATACTGTCCCTCTCGGTAGGGCGTGGATAGCTAAGAACAACCAGCTCACAAAAAGAGCCGTGAAAGTCTTAAGGAAATTCGTACAAAGACACATGAAACCAGCCGAAATAATCATCGACCCCACCGTAAATGAGACTCTCTGGGCTAATGGAATAAGAAACCCTCCTAGAAAGATTAGAGTCAGACTTGTAAAAGATGATGATGGACTCGTAACAGTATTCCTTGCGGAGGAAGAAGAGTGACAGCAAAATACTATAGAGTTAAGGGTGAGATTATGAAGAAAAAATTCTTCGAACCCTTGACGTTCAATAAACTAGTAGCCTCCTCTAAAAAAGAACAAGCTGTAGAAAAGATTTTAAAAGAATTGGGAAGCAGACACAGAGCAAAACGACACCAGATCACTATTCACAGTGTACAAGAAGAAAAACCAGAGGAATAGAAAGCTATGTCTCAAGAGAAAGAACGTAGACTGCGTCAATTATTAACTGAGATACAGTTAATGGAGGGTTCTGTGAACGCCCTACAGCAAAGGCTACAGCTGATTAACGCTGCTGTGTCAGAACTAAATATGGCTCAAGATTCCTTAAAGGACTTAAAGGACATCGAAAAGGGAAGCCCCCTTCTGGTACCAATAGGTGGAGGGGTATTCATGAACACTGAACTCGGAGACATTAAAAAAGTAATTGTAGATATAGGTGCCGATGTCTCATTAGAGATGAGATATGAAAGCGCAGTAAAGGACATAAGTGAAAGATTGACAGAGATGGAGGACGCCCAAACCAGTGTCCGAGAACAGTTGACTCAGATAATTGCCCAGATGCAGAGTCACCAGCAAATAGCTGAGAGGCTATCAAGAGAGTTGCAAGTAGGCCTAGAAGGGGCCATATAAGTGTTCGAGAAACTTAGAGATAGTCTAAAAGGAATTGTTAATCGAGTAACCTCATCTGGTTTAACCGAGGAACAGCTTGAACCAATTATATGGGATCTTCAATTACAGTTAATATCTAATGATGTTTCAGTTGAGGTAGCTGAAAAGATATGTACTGAGCTGAAGGAGAGACTTGTAGGAGCAGAAGCCCCACGTTTCGCGGATAAAACTCAAGTTGTCACACAAGCTTTCCAACAATCTCTGGAATCTGTTCTGAAAGGTTCAGATGATATCGACCTTCTTGAAATGGTTCAAAAAGCCAAATCAAGAGGAGAGCCTTTCACAATTATGTTTGTCGGTATTAATGGAACAGGGAAGACGACTACAATTGCTAAAATAACAAAGCTATTTCAGAAACATGACTTTAGCGTCGTCTTAGCTTCAGGAGACACCTATAGAGCTGGTGCAATTGAACAGCTTGAAGAGCATGGCAGGAGACTTGGAGTCAGGGTAATTAAACATAAATATGGTTCCGATGCTGCAGCGGTTGGATATGATGCTGTCCAGCATGCAAGAGCCCAGAATATTGACGTAGTCTTAATAGATACTGCTGGCAGAATGCAGACAAACAGAAACCTGATGGATGAACTCAGCAAAATGAAAAGAGTAGTAAAACCAGATCTAACTATAATGATTCTGGATAGTCTCATTGGGAATGATGCTACAGAACAAGCTATGACTTTTAATGAACGAATAGGATTTGATGCCGCTATATTAACTAAAGTGGATGCTGATGCCAAGGGAGGAAGCAGCTTAAGCGTATCCTATCTGACGGGTAAACCAGTAATTTATGTTGGAGTAGGTCAGGAATATGATGACCTTCAACCTTTTAATGTGAACTGGATGGCTGAAAAACTCTTGGGAAATGAGTAAACTTTAACTAGGAAACCAGCCTTGATAGGGTGAATACTAATGGGATTAAATGAGTTCTTTCAATCCGCAGAACGTCTTCTTAGAACTCTTAGTAGACCGGACTGGAAAACTTACTGGATGAGCATAAAGATTGTGTTTGCTGGAGTCGGTGTTCTAGGTGTTATAGGTTACTTGATACGGGTAATTTCTGTGACCCTTCAAGGTGGAACCGGAATCTAGAGGAAATTCTAATCTATGTCTTTGTTTACAGGATGTGCTCAAGTCCTAGCTACGTGAAAATTACAAACCTCATGGGAATGAAAAAATCCGATGGAGCAGAAATCAATTAATAAATTAATATCCAATTTTTATGCGTAACGCATGTATATTTAACAAATAGTTATCAACTTTATAATAATAAATCAGATTTAAGAAAATAAATCCCTTTAAAGTACAAAAATATGCCTTCTTGACTGTGCGTATCCTTCCCTGTTAAGTGTAAATATTCTAATTCTAGAAATACATGCTTGACTGCATGTAAGTAAGTGTTTTTATCGGTTCTTTTTGTCTCTAATTTATTTTTTTTCTCTCATAGTGTATATTAGTGGTATTGCAGGTATGTTCATTAGTGCAATTATGACGAATATCGTGGAATAGGGTACAATGTCTGGCAGTATCCCCGCCATCATGCTGCCTATTATACCCCCGGCTCCCCAGAAGGATGATAGGTAAGACATTGCTATCGTCTTAACCTCAGGCTCAACGGTGCTAGCCAGAAAGGACCACTCCGTCACAGCCCTAGTTCCCCAGCAAGCACCGAATATTATCAAGGCAAAAGCGATCAGTGGCAGGGTTTCTACGTATGCTATGGCTAGGTAGTCAAGAACTATAATTCCGAAGGTTATCAGTAGTACCTTCTTTTTGCCTATCTTATCCGAAAGCTTACCGGCTGGTAGCTGAATAGTGGTGTTGGCTAATCCAACCAGTGAGAATAGGAGCGCCACCAAAGAATCGCTGTATCCAAGTTTTTTAACAGCGTAAACTGCAAATAGAGTGGTGAAGATGGTGTTTGTGAGGGCGTAACCGGCTCTTATAACCGATAATACTATCATATTCCTCTTCAGAAGCGCCTTTTTTATGGAGTTAAATAGTCCTACATCCTTCTCATCCAACTCGAATTCGACTGAATTGATCTTTCCATTTTTAGCGCTACCAGACATATAATTAGATTTTACATTTAGGAAAAGGAGTAATCCCATCATCGGAAAAGCAGCGGTGACTAGGAATAGTTGATTATAATTTATGAATGATACAAGGCTGCTGGTTATTAGGGGTCCTATGAACAGGCCCATGTGGAATAAAGTCATATATCTGCCCAAGGCATCTCCTTGCCTATTGCTTGGAGCCATGTTGGAGACTTTGGACATGCATAGCTGATTAAAGGAGCCTGTGCCTACGATCTGGAAGAAGATGATAATGTAGAGCCACGTCGGGTTAGTGGCTTTAAAATATAAAACCGAGGATACGGTTTGAACAAGAAATGCGGTTATGATCATCCTTTTCTCTCCCAACTTGCTTGCTAGGATACCTAGTGGGAACTTCGAAACCGTTGAAAGGAATGATTCGGTTGATAATATCAATCCAACTTGGAACATTGTTGCCCCAAGATTCAAAATATATAAAGTAAAGATAGGTCTGACCATCCACATTCCGAGCTGGAAGAGGAGGGCAGAGAAGGATATTATATAAAAGCTTTTAGGTAGTTTTCCCAATAAGTTCGCTTTCAAGTCTGATTATCACAATAACTTACTCAAAATAAAGAATGTTTGATAAATCTTTACATTTGTTCTGATTGCGAAAACGTATGCATGCTCAGATGCATATGACATAATTCCAACTATGCCTAGCACACATTTTTTACAAATATTTTAATCCAGAATTTTCGTTTTACTAAATTTCTTTAGAGCATGTTGTTAACAAAGGCGCCCGCGCATAGATATTGCATGCATGAGTGTCATATGATTGAACTAAAACAGTGAAATAGTTGAAGGTAACAAACGAAATAAACTTTAATTTATTATCGGAAAAAGTTTACCTTTTACTAGGAAACATATGTTGATAGGGTGAATACTAATGGGATTAAATGAGTTCTTTCAATCCGCAGAACGTCTTCTTAGAACTCTTAGTAGACCGGACTGGAAAACTTACTGGATGAGCATAAAGATTGTGTTTGCTGGAGTCGGTGTTCTAGGTGTTATAGGTTACTTGATACGGGTAATTTCTGTGACCCTTCAAGGTGGAACCGGAATCTAGAAGAAATTCTACTCTAGATCCTTATTTACAGGATATTTGAAGTAAAATAAGTAAATTAAAAGAAGCATGAATCCTGTAGCAATGATTAGAACTTCTTCAAATTCTAAAAAGAGAATTGAGACATCGGTTTGTGTATGGGCTGCAGATTTAATTAAATCAATTAACGACATATTTTAGTCAAATATAAGGCATGATACTATTTTATAGGTTTTACTTATTCCCAATATTTTCAGCAATGTTAATATCTATGGGTCCCACAAAGCATGATGCACCGGGCGTGGTCTAGTTGTCCGAAAAAAGAATGATAAGAACCTCCCTTTACGCGGTAAAAGTTACCAATGGCCAGGAACATAATGTAGCTCAAATGCTAGCTGATAAAGCAAAAGTAGAAGGACTAGAAATTCAGGCAATTCTAGCACCAAATGAGCTTAGGGGATATATCATAATTGAGGCTGAGAGACCCCATGTAGTGGATGAACTTATCAGGGGTATGAGGCACACCCGTCAGAGAGTCCAGGGTGTTATCAGCCCAGAAGAAGTAGACCATTATGTAGAGATGAAACCGGTCGTAGAAGGTTTAGAGGAAGGAGCCTTGGTTGAAGTGATTGCGGGTCCTTTCAAGGGAATGCAAGCCAGAGTCGTGCGAGTTGACACTTCAAAGGAAGAAGTTACAATAGAGATACTGGAAGCTGCATTCACACTTCCGATCACAGTTCACGCTGATTATGTAAGAGAAATAAAAGGAGTAGAAGGATAATGGTAAAGAAAACATTCAACTTCATCGTTAACGGTGGAAAAGCCACGGGTGGACCCCCGATAGGTCCAGCCCTTGGCCCCCTGGGCGTAAACATCATGCAGATAGTCAACAAGATTAACGAAAAGACGGCTGAGTATGATGGGTTGCCAGTACCCGTTGATGTAATAATTGAGACTGATGACAAGAGCTTTGAAGTAGAGGTAGGAATGCTAACTACTTTTGCTCTGATCAGCCAGGCAACTGGAATAGAAAAGGGATCTGGAGAGCCTAACAGGGATTTTGTCGCAGATTTGTTATTCGAAGATCTGGTTAACATTGCCAAGAAGAAGAGGGAAGGAATATACGCAGCATCACTTAAGACTGCAGTACGAGAGGTCTTGGGTACCTGCCAGAGTGCCGGGGTAACAGTTGAAGGAAATCATGCAAAAGAGGTACAGGAAGCAATAGCGGCTGGTGAATATGATTCCCAGCTTGCTGAATTAGAATAAACCTTTAAATCTTATACAATGTGAGAATGAGGAGAACTTACAATGTCACTCCCTATAAAAGATATAATTGAAGCCGTAGGACAAGCTAGGGAAAAGAGCCCTAGTCGTAACTTTGAACAATCATTTGATCTGGCTGTCAATTTAAGGGAGCTCGATTTGAACAGACCTGATGAAAGGGTACAAACACGTGTCCAGTTACCAAACGGTATTGGTAACCGAAAAGTAATGGTATTCGCATCAGGCGACCTAGCGCTGAGAGCAAGGAGGGCAGGAGCGGACGAGGTAATTGAGCCCGCTGAACTTGATCAGCTCGCTGACGACAGGAAAGAAGCAAAGAATCGTTTCAAGGATTATAACACATTCGTCGCTGAGGCGCCGATGATGCCAACAGTAGGTCGTGTAGCAGGTCCCATATTAGGGCCTAAGGGAAAGATGCCAACACCTGTATCACCCCAGGCGCCGATTGATGAGATCGTTGAGAGAGAGCGCCGAGTTGTCGTACTCAGAAGCAGGGATAGGCCTTATGTCCACTGTATAGTAGGCAGGGAAAGTATGAGCGATGAGGAAGTCGCCCAGAATATAGAAGCCGTGGTCAATGCCCTCACCCGGGAACTTAAGAGAGGAATGGGAAATATCAAGAATATCTACCTGAAACTCACAATGGGTGACTCTATAAAACTATATTAGGGTTTAAACAATGAGCGCGAAAATAAGTCAAGAAAAGAGGGAAACAGTTCAAGAGACCATCGAGCTTCTAAATAAATACGACGTCATAGCAGCAGCAGATCTCTATAAAGTAAGCAGCAGAATGCTTCAAGACATGAGAAATATGCTTCGTGATCAACTTACATTTAAAGTTGTAAAAAATACACTAATGACCATTAGCCTAGAAGAGGCTGGAAAAGAAAACAACAAAGTATTCATGGAACGGATACCTGGACCAAACGTATTCCTGTTCACCAACGCTAACCCCTTCAAGGTGGCTATGGAGCTTGAGAATAATAAAGTGAAGGTATTTGCTAAGCCAGGAGACATAGCCATGAAAGACATAGTCATACAAGAGGGTAACACAGGTCTAAGCCCAGGCCCAATGATAGGCAAATTCGGAGCCCTTAGTGTTAGAACAAGAATCGAGGCTGGAAATATATGGGTTGTACAGGATACAACAGTAGCTAAGAAGGGTGAAGAAATAAACGAAGACTTAGCCGACCTCCTCCGGCGTATGGGTATGAGGGAGGCAGAGATGGGCCTTAAGATCAAGGCAGTTTATGAAGAAGGAGGTATAATTCCGGGCGATGTTCTATTACTTGATATCGAGGATTACAGAAAGCAAATAGAGCAAGCACTAAGCCAAGCTTTTCAGGTCGCTGTCCAAGCTGCCTATGTAACGCCTCAGACCATCACGACGATTCTTTCCAAGGCAGTGCAACAAGCTCAAGCAGTAGCCATGGAATCAGCGTGGGCAACAGAGGATACAGTACAGCTTCTTATTGCTAAAGCAAATAGACAGGCTAGAAGTCTTGCAAAGAAGGTCGGAGAAACCCAGGCAAAGACCAAATAACCTTTTTACACCTTAAACTATATCACTAATAACTTCTTTTTCATAGTATGAAAGAATCAGATAAGCTAGAAGATTATAATAAGAAAAGAGATTTTAGCAGCTCTCCTGAACCCAAGGGAAACATAAAGAATCGCTCAAGTAATGAGCCTATTTATGCCATTCAGAAACATGACGCAAGTAACTTACATTATGATCTAAGACTTGAATCAGAAGGTGTACTAAAATCATGGGCTGTCCCTAAAGGCCCCTCCATGGATCCCTCAGTCAAACGATTAGCAATACCAACAGAAGATCATCCTATAGAATACGCAGATTTTGAGGGAGTCATACCAGAAGGTCACTATGGCGCAGGTACAGTGATCCTATGGGATAATGGATACTACGAGAATACTAAAGAAAATGAGAGCTTTGAGAAATCTTTGAAGGAAGGACATAGTACAATAAGAATTCATGGGAAGAAGCTTAAAGGAGAATTTGCCCTCATTAGAACAGGCAAAGGGAAAACCCCTCGTTGGCTTTTCTTTAAGATGAAGGGAGAAGAAGCTGAACCTGGATCAGATATTACAGAGACTAAACCTAATTCCGTGAAGACTCAGAGAAGCCTCAAAGAAGTAAGAGAGGAAGAAGAACCAGCAGATATTGAAAAATTTGGCTAAAATCTTTATCCCCTAAATCCATTTTAGATTTATGACGTTAGAGGAGCTAATTATAGTCCAGTCATCGGTAGAAACAGGGGATCCTCATCAATGTAGTGACTCATCTGATAGAAATAGTATACTGAATCACATATTCGAACCTCTTGTTAAGAGAGATGGTAACGGTAAATTTAATCCATGTCTGGCGTTTCAATGGAGTGTACAGCCTGATGGTTTAACATGGTTATTCAGGTTACATGAAAACATACTTTTTCATAATGGTATGAAGCTCAGTGCTAGGGATATAGTATACAATTTTGAAAGAATAGTTGATCCATCTATTGGAGGATCTTTTGGCACAGAGGGCGTGTACGCTAGTTACCTTAGTGGAGCTAAATTTACTGCTAGATCTGATGATATCTTTACTATTACTACGCCTGAACCTATGCCTGATTTACTTGATCTATTATCTGAGATGCCTATTGGCTATGGTGAAGAATTGGACAAACTCCCAAGACATTATATTGGGACTGGGGCGTATAAGGTTGGTTCCAGAAAAAGTTATGAACTTGAGCTTGAGTTGTTTAGAAGTTACTGGGATAAGAACCCTCCAGTCAATGAGTTAGTATGGATTAGAGAACCTAATGCATTAAGACGGGTTGAGATGGTCTTAGAGACAGATGCTGATATAGGAAGTAATATTGGACATGAAGGAGTTAGGCTTACTGAAAGTAGTGGCAGATTGGTAAGTAGAAAGTTTGCAGGCTGGCTGTGTATTATTTTTCTATTCAATATGTTTCAAGGCGTATGCAAAGATAGACGTATACGTCAAGCACTAAATTATGCTTTAGATAAAAAAGAGCTGATACGATATGCCAAGAATGGGACTGCAGAGATTCTTAATGGCTTTTTAACACCTCATCATTTTGGGTATAATTCTGAGACTGAGCCCTATTCTTATGATCCAGAGAGGGCGAGGAACCTTCTGTTAGAAGCTGGATATGATGATGGGTTCAAGCTTGAGTTAGATATTCCGTCCTCGATGCCTGATGAGGCTCCAAAATTAGCTGAGATCATATCAAAATTTTACAGCCAAATCGGGATCGAAGTGGATGTGAAGGAGTATTATGATCGCCAAAAATATGCTGAGATGGTCAAAGAGAAGAAAATCCACGATTTGTGTTGTTTCGACTCAAGTCCAAAAAGTACCTTCCGCGTTTTGAGTGAAAAACTAGTCAGCCTATATAAAGGTCCTTGGTGGCAGGGATATCATAATCCTGAAGTAAATAAGTTGTTTATTCAAGCTACAAAAACTCTCGATAACAAAAAAAGAGAGAAAATATACCAAGTTATATATGAGAAAATCACTGACGATGCGCCATGGCTTTTCCTATATAGACCATATTACTTCTGGGCAGTGAATGAGAGAGCGGGGTTCTGGTATCCCGGAAATGATGGATTAACAACAATAAAATGAGTGGGACTTTTTGGATTTAATATCAGCATACATGATGATTAAATCCACACTCCGAATTATACTCGCAAGAAGTCCTCTGAAAAATATTTGTAATTTATGATTTCTACTCAAGATGATTCTTCTATATACCATATGGCTTTGTTAAAAACTGAAAGATTTCGATGACATAGCCTGAAGGATCCCATGTAAGAAAACCTTTCATATGTATCTCATCTGATTCCTTGGGTGGCTGATTGGTCTTTACACCTTTTTCACTTAGTTTTCTATACCATTCATCTAC
Source organism: uncultured Candidatus Bathyarchaeia archaeon (assembly GCA_964559475.1). Taxonomy (GTDB): domain Archaea; phylum Thermoproteota; class Bathyarchaeia; order TCS64; family TCS64; genus RBG-16-57-9. Next base: position 40,258 of record CAZLHX010000005.1, read on the forward strand.
GTCTTTCACAAAGATGCTTAACATAACAGGTTTTTCTTTCCTTGGTTTTAGGTATCCTTTTTCGGAATCTACAAGACCGATATGGCTGTCTTCTCCTACTCTGAATATTTTAACCCAGTCCTTGTCTAGTACCTGTTCGAGTTCAAGTATATTGGCATAAAATTCTGATGATTTATTGATATCCTTGTGATATGTGAAAGTGATAAAACCTTCAATATTCTTCATATCTGGGTAATATTTTAATTCACATTTATACTTTCACCAAGCAATTATGGACAAAAATACTACGATATAGGTTCAATGAAACTTAAATTCATGTTATACAAACATATTACTATGTTGAACGCAGTAAACGCATGGATATGTCCTTATTGTAAAGCTAGTATCAGAGATGAATTAGCCATGGGGCCTCACCCGTTAACGGGTAAACGTTTCTGCCCAAGCTGTGGAAAACAAATATGGACTACCTGTGAATGTGGGCAAAGTCTACGGTTTGATGACGAAAAATGCAGTAAATGTGGACGAGAAAACCCCATCCATTATACTGAGTGATTTAAGTGATATTACCTCAATCCAGCATGTCTACATACGTCCCCTATGAATTGGCTCATGAAAAGATTATGGTAGACTCCCCTTTAATCTAAAAGCTCTTTATGGGTCCCTCTCTCAACTATCTATCCTTTATTTATTACAAGAACTAATCGGTGTTTATAATAGTACTTAATCCGCGGGCTATCACAAAGCCTGTGCGTCCCTTCATCAAGATAAGTAGAACTTCTTGAATTTGCATCTCTGAAGGGGTATCCATTTCCATTTTTAATCTTATAGAAATGGGTTAAGACGTTGACTATAGTTGTTTTTCCTGTTCCCTTTGGATCTACAAATGTTTTAGTCTGCGTGCATGTAATTATATGGTATTTTTTGTCAAGCTATTCAATAGATTTTCGAATGTTATATTTCCTCCACTTAGAATTAAACCGATTTTTTTGTCTTTTAGATCTTTTCTCTTTTTTATAGCCGCGGCTAGTGGTGCGGCACCTGCGCCTTCAGCGATACTATGGCACATCTCAACGTATATCTTTATTGCATTCATGATCTCTTCATCAGATACGAGGATAAAATCATCGACTAATTCTCTCATGATTTTTACTGGTAACTCAAAAGCCTGTCTAGTTGCTAATCCATCAGCTATGGTGTTTGCAGTTTTTGTTGATTCAAGATCTCCACTTTTCCAACTCAGATAAACGCTGGGAGCATTCTGGGTCTGTACAGCAACTATGTCTGTTTCTGGGCTCAGAGTTTTGTAAACGATTGCGGTACCTGCGCAGTTAGTACCCGCGCCTACAGGTGTAAACACAACATCTAATTCTGGTTCATCTTCAATTATCTCTAGTGCCATGGTCCCTACACCAGATATTAGAAGTGGCTCGTTCCCACTATGAATATATCTATAACCATGTTCTTTAGCCAGTCTTTCAGCATTTTCTCTTGCATCATCATAATCTTTTCCTTCAGAGATAATTTCTGCACCAAAATTTCTTATCGCTGCAACTTTGTCTGGATTTGCATCTTCCATTACACAAACAATTGCTTTTATTCCAAATAGTTTGCTTGCAAGTGCTATACTTTGCCCATGATTTCCTGTGCTTGCTGTAATTACCCCTCTTTTTCGTTCATCCTCAGATAATTGACTTATGAGGTTAATTCCTCCTCGAATTTTGAATGCTCCTGTTGGTTGATGATTCTCATGCTTAACATAGGCTTGGCAGCCAAGGTACTCGTTCAATTTTGGATAAGTGTTTAACTGTGTTTTCTTTAGGTATGGGTTAATCCTTTTCTGAGCAAGGATTACATCCTTTAAATCTGGTATTCTCATTAAAGAATAAACTAATATATGTTACTTTTATGATTTTATATTCAAAAATATGTGTAGGTTTTTTTTACTAGATTAAGTATATGCTACTTTCTGATTAGATATTATATGTAGAATTTTATTTACTCTTTATTTTAGTTATTTTTTTAATACTATATAAGTACCTATATCTTTTCCAGATAAATAATGATTTCATTAAAAGAAATGTATGTGTTTAGCTCGTCTGTATTAAGGCATTATTTCGCTTTATTTCAACGTGAATTTTACTGTGGTTAACAGGAATTGGGCAAAAATAGCTCATTAGAAATTATATTTTTATCACCTATATTTTACAAGCTAAACACATACAAAGAAATAGTAGTTTATTTTTCAAGTGTATTTTCCTCTGGTAGATATTGGCCATATTGCGGATACTCTGCCTTTTTTTACTACTATTATCTCGTCATGCTGATTAATGGTTGTGCAACAGTGGCTAGGTACAAATTCAAGTTTTTGACCCCATCTAAGTTGTTTACGTTCTTCGCTTCCTTCCTTAAAATAGATTTTACCATGCTCCTCACTAAGACTTGCATGGTCAAAGTCGACGTAATCTCCATATGCTTTAACTAACACTGGAGGCTCTGCTCCCTTTTGTCCCCCACTCATTGCTTTTGATCCAGCGTCAGTTATTATTCTGTCATCGAAGTTATCACAGATAATCTGTGTTAGAACAGTTAAGCTACTTTGGAAGAATACATCATTTCTATTTTCCCATCCATAACCACTGCCTTCTTTCCCTGCTCCGAATATGAAACTTCCTGGTTCTATCTCTGTTATGCCAGGATATGATCCTGTTACCTCATATGTGGCTGTACTTCCACCACTTACTATCTCAACCTCTATACCTGCTTCTCTAATCATATTTGCCGTATCTACAGTCAGTTTATTTCTTTCCAAAGCTGTTTCTTTAGGAACTGGGCCCTCATAACCATATATACCCCTGAAGACTAAATTTGACAATTTATTCACTTTTTTAGCAAGTTTAACAGTAGGCTCCCCTGGCTGGGTTCCACATCTACCATGAGCGACCTCAATTATTACATGTTGATTAACTCCCCAACGTGAGGCCGAGACACTAATCATCTCAGCCTCCTGTGGATTATCAATAGCTGTTAAAACTTTCCCCTCCCCCATAGCGACATTCATAGCCACTAAAGTCTCAATTTTATTAGGATCACTGATCTCCTGACTCATCATAATATTCTTATCACCATAAAGAATACCCGAGTTCAGCAGTGTCTCTGCTTCACTAAGTTTCTGGGTCATAACACCCACAGCACCAGACTCAATTAATTTATTACATATTGCAGCTGCTTTGAAGGTCTTGGCGTGAGGTCTAATATTAACATTAGCCTCTTTGGCAAACTTGAACATTTTTTCTACGTTCCACTGAAACTTTTCCAAGTCTAAAACTAGGGCTGGGGTTGGTACTTCTTCTAACGATTTTCCTATTAAAGACATGTATAGGATAAAGCATATCTTTAATTTAACTGCAATTACTATCTTAGAAGCTGATCACAATAAATTATAATTTGTTCACTTTTGATTGAAATTATTAAGGGTTATAAAACATCTTTCATTATTTTATACTGAAATGTCTGAACAGTATAACCATGTGAGATTCCGTTGGTGGCAACCTGTAGATTTAGACAAAGTTTCTGAGGAGCTTGGGGATAAATTTGAAGTCGGGAAAAGGGAGATGCCAAGTAGTGAACAAGAGATCAGCATATACAAAGATCAACGTGACCAACTTGTTGTTTTAGCTGATACTTTGCGAGCTAGCTTAGGCAGTTTTATGGCTAATCTTTATCAAACTGAAGCTAAACCTTTTACAGAAAAAGATCAAGAGCTTCGTGAAAAAATATTCGAGATCTACACTCATTCTAGGCCAACTCCGTTCCCATGGTCGTGGGCACCTGAACCTGAGTATGAGACGGAATAATTTTTTTTAGACTGTTACTCGGTATCTGTCCATTAACTCTGCCCGTTTTCCCTCGTTCCACCCAGTCACATCTGTATAGTAGCCTGTGATTCTACTCCACCACCGTATGTCCTGTGATCCGCAGTTGGGGCAAGCATTCAATAGTCCAGGATTAGTATTCTGGCATTTGCTGCAGACGCTTAGGTCTTTAGTATAGCTAAAATAGCCTATTTGGCTGTTTCTAGCGATTCTTTGTGTGAGTTTGTATAGTGCTTCTGGGTCAGAGCTGCTTTCTCCTATCCATGCGTGGAATATGTTACCTCCACTTAGAATAGGGAAGAATTTGTGCTCGATGTCAATTCGTTTTCCTAGGGGTACTTTGGCACCAACATATGTGTGTGTTCCGTTTGTATAATATACTGGTGCGTCGCGTTTTCTAGGTACGCCCTTAATTGAGCTAAGGTCCCCTTTTATGTATTGTCTGGCAGTGTTTCTGTATTCTGGACTTAGTAGGTCGCTAACTGCAAAAGTCTGTGCTGTTGATTCTGCTGGTGTTCTAGCCAACATTACCTGCCATCCACTTTTCATTTCAAGTCCTTTCCTGAATTTTTCCATATCCAATAGAAGTTTAACAGCTAGTCTTACAGCGTCAGGGTGTTCATGTAGCTGGTAGCCTGTGAACTGTTGTACCATCTCATTCATTCCTACGACTCCTATGACGTATACAAGTTCATCGAAGTCTACCGCTGGTGGTCCTCGTTTTCCTGTTCTAGGATCTCGGGGTCGTTGAGTTGCAAAGGGAACCAGATTTCCTCCTATGGCGCCATCCATCCATTTGTGCTTAGCCTTGAATACTCCCATCGACAGCCTCATGGCTTCCTTCGCCTCCTCTAGGAGCTTGTCATAGTCGCCGTTGGCTTTGTATGCAAGTCTGGGCATGTTTAGGCTTACTACTTGCCATCCACCCATACTGAAGTGCATCCCGTCTTGGAAGTATAATTTCTCCTCAAAATATTCGTCTGTTTCAGGCGTGTTAGCGAATTGGTAAGCGCAGCATTGATAGCAGCTTATCCCGTTCCCGTAGCCACGGTATGCTGGGAGCATGTTATCAAAGTATGGTGCTCCAAACTTTGAGACACCTTCATGAACAAGAAGCCAGAGGTCATCGTACTCTGGTTTGAAGAACTCTGGGCTTATGTAATTCTCGTTCTTAGGGAAGTTGAACGGCTTTCCCCAGAAGTCCCCTTCCAAGGCTACCTCATTGATCGCTCTGAATAGCATCTGTACCTCGTCCTCGTAGTCTCCATAGGTGTCTGGTCCTACCTGCCCCTTCATTACGACGGGTACGTTTTTCCAGATGTCAGGAACTCCCATTGGTAATTGGATGTTACTGAAGACAAGTTGACCTCCTCTTGTCACATAAGTCTGTGTTAGTTCGTAGAACATCATCTGGGCTAATTGTTTAACTTCTTTGTAGGGCATTCCCCTGATGAAAGGAGCTAGAAACATTGTATAATACATAAAGCCCTGCCCGCCACTAAAGTTAGTCTGACCAGCAGCAAGTACCTTAACACTGTGAAGGATAGCAACTTCAGGTTGTTTGGCTGGGCCTGCCACACTGCTTCTGAAACCTGTACCGTCTGGTAGAAGCCCATAGTATAGGAAGTATCTTAGGTCCCAGTCTTGGCAGAAAGGTCTCGTCCCGAAGTATTCCAATGTGTGGATATGTATATCTCCCTGGTGATGCGCTGTAGCTAGTTTAGGGTCCATTAGAAGTATGTACTGTTCCTTACTTAGTCTATCCGCCTTCTTTTTATGGACGGTCTCTGGGTTTGGCTGGAGGTTCGCATTCTCCTTTGCTTCAAAACCAGACCCAGTGTCAATCTGGTAAGCGTCATAAATTGGAGCCCCTACACGGGTCAGTAAATTCCTGTAGATACTAAATTCAGGCACCTCATAACTCCATTCAAGCAATATATTGTTCGTAATCTCTCTTATCATTGGGCCAGAAACGTAGCGGGGGCGTGTCAATTTGATTCGACGTTCCACTTCATCAGAGATTTTCTCCGCGGTTAGATTGCTTATCGCTGGAATATCAAACATCTTCTCAGCAAGAGTTGTCTCCCGATCGAGCATATCTATTATGCGTTTCTTATCCCATGGAACTAGGTAACCATCGGTCGTGTGTACCATGGGCATCCCCATGAACAAATTTTCTGTGAAAAATTCCTCTATTCGCCTTTGATATAGGGATCGATCATTATTTTTTGCCATTATTTTATTATCTCCATTAAAATTTCCTCTTTAAGCCTTTCACCTTCAAACAATTTTTCAGATGGTTCTACTCTTTCACCAACTGTCAAAATAGGCGGATTTCCAAAAATGTTCTTCATAATAAAATCGGTTTGGGCTTCTGTATCAAACCATTTAGCCTCATATTCAAACCCTTGCCCCTTAAGATATGCCTTGAGTTTATCGCATTTTGGGCAATCAGGGAGAGAGTAAACCGTAATCGTCATTTATTTTTACACACTCTTATCTAGTGTTCTCCAAAGATGGAGCACACTATATTTAGTTGTTAATAGAGTAATCATCATATATTAGATTGATGATTCTGCTATAATACTATTAAGTATGACCTTACAAATTGTTCTAATAAAACAGAATAAATCAATATTGTCCCAATGTTATTAAACAATACAGGATTTTAGGGTTCTCTCCATAATTTTTTATATGTTTTATAATAATAAAATTAATTTAGTATAAAGCAATCATTCAGGTGAGAGACATGACAATAATCGTCTGCCTTGTTGGACAACATTATCAACGCGCATTTGATGGTATTCGATATTGGAGTAAAATTCATGGAATAACCAAACTTTACCTACTTTATAGCAAGGCAGAGAACAGCAACCCATTCGCTTATATGAGTGAAAAAAACGCCAGGGAGCTTAGAGAGAAACTAGAAATCCTAGATCCTATATTAGTCGACTTTGATCCAACTGATCAAAGAAGTGCTTTCAGGACGATTTATGGAATTCTAAATCAAGCAAGAGAAGCAGGAGAAGAAGTTCTCATTGATATTACAAGTACAACGAACGTTACAATGGGAATAGCCCTTACCACCGCTTTAATGTTCAGAAACGCTAGGGTTTACAGTGTACCCATAAAGGACCCCGGATGGTATATTCAAGGTAAACTTGGTGATCCCGAGTTCGAGACTTGGTTTGAAAGAGCAAGGAATCAGGCGTCTAGAGAACCTACTGAAATTCAACTTCCAGGAGATAGGCTCGAACCAAGCACAAAACACGAGGAAAAGGAATGGGAAAGGGAGAAGCGTTTATTGGTGCTTTTAAGGCAAAACGGTGGTCAGGCAGACTCAATAAGTGATATTATTCGATGGTTTGGATACAAGGCTGCGAATAGCACTCTTCGTAACCGTTTTAGCAGAATAATTAATCGGTTGGAGATTAAAGGCTTGGTCGATGCTGAGAAAGGGAGTAAGATGAAAGAAGTAGTACTCACTGAGTTTGGAGAAATATTCGCAGAGGCTTTAGAGGATCAGGGCGTACCCCCGAAGATGCCTAAGAAAAAACGTTAAACATAAGTGTAAATTTTCTGCCTTGATTTAGAAGTTTTTTATTCGAAAAAATCATGTATAACCCAAACGAATTGAATGTATAATATGAAAGATTACTATATATATTATAGATATTATAGTGCACGCTGGTTTTTCAGCTATGTTTTTATTATGATTCATTATCAGATGCATCATAGTAGGGAGTATGAATTGAAAGCACAAGTACTACTCACTCCGGCGGAAGGTAAACGTCTCATAGCAAAGGCCATTAGTAATATGGAACCAGTACAGATGGCATACGAGGAAGGAATACTAATTATTGCTACTAGTACTAGCTCTGCATATGTCGCAGAGGAGATAATGGGAAAGAAAATACCCAATAAAGGTATGTTCACAGCAGGTGTTATAACAAAAGATGGTCTCCATGTGACCAAATCAGAGGGAAGATACAAACATTATCTTTTTGAGAAAGGAGAACTTGTAGAATTAGATACTCCGGATTTAGTTCCATATTTATCGAAGATGGGGCCTTCTGATGTTTTCATAAAGGGAGCTAATGCAATAGATCCTTTTGGCGCAGCTGGAATCCTCTTAGCAGGCGTCGGCGGAGGGACAATCGGAACAGCCTGGGGGCATATCGTAAGAAATGGGATACAATTGATTATTCCCGCTGGTCTGGAGAAACTTGTACCTGTAAGTCTGACCGATTATGTTACTCAGATGGGGACTGAGGTCATTGATGTCGCCCAAGGTTGGAAATGTGGAATGTTGGTTGTGAATGGACAAGTGATAACCGAGATGGAGGCTATGAAGTTCCTCTTCGGAGTAGAGGTCTTTCCAATTGCTGGTGGGGGCATCGACGGAGCAGAAGGATGTAAAATCTTCCTTATAGAAGGACCTAAAGATAATATTGATCTGGCTCTGGAAATATTAGAGAAAATAAAGGGAGAACCAAAACTAACTACAGATGTGATGGATGTTCCCAAGGGAAGATAATATCTTTATTAGAATACTCTAATATCTTTTTTCAGTCTGAAATACGAGTGGTTTATTGGGGATGTATACTTAGGTCTACAGAAATGTCGAGAGAGATACAGAATCTATTATTAAATTTAGAGGATCTAAGAGAGAAGCTCCAGGGTACATTCGAGCAAACTTCTGAGATTGCTAATATTGCTGCTGAGTTAAGTAATGAGTGGTGGATGGAAACAGCTACTGAGCTTGATGATTTTTCGATAAGAATAAGGAACATAGTAAATGACTTAGATGCCACTATTGAGGAAGGAAAGACAATGTTTGAAGATTATCAGGAACGTGAGAGGGTTCTTCGTGAGCCTGATGATGATGAAGAGAACCTCGAATGGGAAAACAAAGAGATATAGTAGACAGAATTATCGAGGAAAGGAGAGAATAAGAAGCTACCTTTTAAAAACCAAGACTATTAACAGGTATTACAATGAGCAAGAGACCGGCTTGGGAAATCAACAGAGAGATCAGAGTAAAAGCTGAAGATTTTACTAATCCAGAGTATGGAACTCCTCCCGAGCAGCGTTCAATTCAGGAACACATAAGATTTGGCGTAGTAGTTGTTGACAAAGTTCCCGGTCCCACAAGTCACGAAGTAGCAAGCTGGATAAAAAAGCTATTAGAGCTGGATAAAGTTGGTCATGGGGGAACCCTAGATCCAAAGGTTACGGGTGTCTTACCCATATGTCTTCAAGACAGCACAAAGGTTGTTCAGGCTCTCCTAGAAGCTGGCAAAGAGTATGTTTGTGTTATGCGTACACATTCAGAGGAGAGTGAAAAGAGAGTATATGACTCATTAAATTTTTTTACTGGAGAGATATTTCAACGTCCTCCAGTCAGGAGCTCTGTACGTCGTCGATTGAGGACCCGGTGGATCTATGATATTGAATATCTTGAGGGTGATGGCAATAACTGGCTTTTCAAAGTCTCCTGTGAGAGTGGAACCTATATCCGTAAACTTTGCTATGACATCGGTGAGTATCTTGGTTGTGGGGCTCATATGCAGGAACTACGAAGAACCAGGAGCGGTCCCTTTGTTGAGGATGAAGCATATACGATGTATGATTTCTCTGATGCCCTCGATAGATGGAAAAAAGGAGAAGAGAGTTACCTCAGAAAAATAATAAGACCTATGGAGGAGGCATTGTCATTGTTACCGAAGATCTGGGTCAGAGATAGTGCCGTTGAGGCTATATGTAATGGAGCTCAACTGGCAGTGCCCGGAATTTTAAGATATGAGACTGGGATTAGTGAGGGTGATCTGGTGGCTGTTATGACGGTTAAAGGTGAAGCTATCGCCCTGATGAAAGCAGAGATGAGTAGTGGGAAAATACAGGCTGAGGATCATGGTATAGCTGCTGTTCCTGAGAGGGTTCTTATGCCAATTGGGACTTACCCAAAAATGTGGTAAAGGTGAGTGATCATTATTTCAGCTCTTCACCAACCAGTGATCTCCAGAAAGGACTCATAAAGACTTTTCTCAGGGGAAAAGAGTACACTTTTCTCACTGCTTCAGGATTATTTAGTTATAAAAGAATAGATAATGGAACACGATTACTTGTAGAATCAATGAAAATCCCTGAAAAGGGAAGTATGCTTGACCTTGGCTGCGGTATTGGCGTGATAGGTATTGTGGCTGCGTGTGAGAACAGTAATCTCGAGGTTGTGATGAGTGACGTTAATCCTAGAGCTGTTATGATAGCTGGCGAGAATGTTAACAGAATGGGGTTGAGGAACGTAAAGGTAATCAAAGGCTATCTCTACGAACCTTATAAGGGGATGATATTTGATACAATTGTATCGAACCCACCAGTATCTGCTGGAATGAGCCGCGTTGTAAAACCTCTAGTCAGAAAAGCTCCAGAACATCTGAGAAAAGGAGGTAGCATACAATTGGTTATACAGTCACAAAAAGGAGCAAATATGTTGTCAAATTTCTTAGAGAAAGCATTTGGAAATTATGAGATTCTATCAAGAAGTGGGGGATTTAGAGTTCTATTTTCTATAAAGAATTAATTTATTTAGGACTTACGCAGTTGGGGTTAGTGTGAAGGCGGGATTAGTCAGATAGGTTCTGATTGCGTCTCTTA
>CAZLHX010000006.1:0-50548 GCA_964559475.1 uncultured Candidatus Bathyarchaeia archaeon
TGAGATTGAAGCAGAATTTATGGTATGATCTCAATACTCCTTCTCTGATAATAGTGAAGACAATATTTGAAAGTGAGAAACCATCTGAAATCGGGGATTAACCACGCTTATATTTTCCTTAACTTATATTGAAATTGGCTGTGAGTATCCATGAAAGTTTTAGTAGTCGGACACGGGGCTAGGGAACATGCGATAACCAAGAAATTAGCTGAAGAGGAACTTTTAATATTTTCAATAATGGGTAAAAACAACCCGGGAATCAGAAACTTATCCGAAAGAACCAGGGTTGTAGATATTAATAATGTTGAAAACTATAGAGAATTCAAGGAGATAGATCTAGCTTTCGTTGGACCCGAAGATCCCCTCGCGCTTGGAGTTTCTGATTATTTATGGGATCTCGGAGTTCCAGTGGTTGGACCAAAAAAAGAACAGGCAAAATTAGAGTGGAGTAAAGCCTTTACAAGAGAAATATTTAACAAATATAATATTTCCGGGAATCCTGAATATAAAATTTGTAAAAATAAGGATGATATCAAGGAATTTTTAAGAACTCACAACGAAGTAGCTGTAAAACCTGATGTATTAACTGGTGGAAAAGGGGTAAAGATTAGTGGAGAACATCTTCGAAATATCTCTGAGATAGAGAATTATGCACTTGAAAGAATACAGATGGATGGGATTGTAGTGCTTGAGGAGAAACTTGTTGGAAAGGAATTTACACTACAAGCTTTTACTGATGGAAAAAATGTTGAAGTCATGCCTCTTGTTAGAGATTTTAAAAGAGCATACGACGGCGATAAGGGACCTAATACTGGTAGTATGGGAAGTTTTAGCTGTCCTGATCATGGGATGCCTGATCTTACTGATCAGGTAGTGAAAAAAGGTAAAGAAATTATGAGGACAACTGTAGAGGTGATGGGAAAAAAGTCTGATCCGTTTCAAGGAGTTCTTTATGGTGGATTTATGTCCACTCAGAAAGGAGTTTATCTTTTAGAATATAATGTTCGGTTTGGTGATCCTGAAGCTATCAATGTGTTGAGTTTACTTGAAAATCCGTTATCTGAAGTTGGATTTGAAATAGCTCATGGGCATCTAAAGAAAGTGAGGTTCTCAAATGAAGCTACAGTCTGTGTTTATTTGGTTCCTGAAGGTTATCCGGTAAACCCAGTTAAAGGTGAATCAATACAAGTTGGAGAAATGGATTACTCTGAATTGTATTATGCGTCTGTTAATGAAGAAAGTGGTATAATCCGGACTACAGGTAGTAGGTCTATTGCCTTACTGGGTAAAGGGGACACGGTAAAGGAGGCAAGAGAAAAAGTATATAGTGATGTTTCAAAAGTATCCGGTAAATTACACTATAGGACGGATATTGCACAAAATATATGAGAAGAATAGCTCAATTAAAAGTAGGGTGGGAATAATTTGATAGGAGAACAGGCCGCTAAAGTCGAAGCTCTTCTCTATGCTGCTGGAAGACCGATAAGCCTCACCGAAATAGTTTCTCATCTAAAACTTGAAGACGAAAGTGAAGCGAGAGATCTCTTGGATAAATTAATCGAGATATATGAGGAGGAAGCAACAGCTCTCGAGATAGTTAAACTACCCCAGCAAAGAGCTGTTTTACAGTTGAAGTCCGAGTTCACTAAACCTGCTAGTAAATATAGTATCAAACCCCTACTCACCCTTGGTCCGCTAAGAACTCTTAGTTACATTGCATATCATCAACCCGTGGAACAGAAGGAGATCGCGGAGTCAAGAGGTAGTCATGCTTATAGTCACTTGAAAGAATTAGAAGGGTTAGGGCTAATTTCAAGAGAAAAACATGGAAGGACAAAAATGGTGAGAACGACTCCAGACTTTGCTGATTACCTTGGTCTCAGTCACAACCGTGGAAGTATGAAAAGGCAACTACGAAGGATTTTTAGAAAGCTCGAACTAGATCAAATGGAAGAAAAAGCCTAGTTCATCTAATGACGCCCAACACCTCACCATCATTCTTTATTTGAGTAAACCTTATAGTAGATATGGATTACCCCTTTCCCATTGTCAAAGTCGAGGGAACTTCATTTGAATGCGGTCAAATGCATGGAGAGAAGGCAAAACAGAAGATTATGGATAACCTTGAATACTATCTTGGTTGGTGGAAGAGGAATCTTAACTTAGATAAAAGTCAAATTTTTGAGTACGGATCAACAATCTTAAAAGTCTTAGAAAAATTTGATGAAAGGATATTTAGAGAGATTCTTGGTGTTGCTGAGGGCTCTGATATAAAACCTGAATTTATAGCCGCAATAAATGGTAGATACGAACTTGCTTGGACTAAGAAAGAACAACTTCTCGGGGGGTGCACTTCCATAGCTTCTTTATCTTCTTCATTGAAAGAAAATAAGACTCTCCTCGCACAGAATTGGGATTATCGTTTACCAGTAAAGGAAAATTGTATCATTCTTGAATTAAACCAAGATAACGAAAACTCAATCATAATGCACACAGAAGCAGGGGTAATAGGTCAAAAAGGCTTCAACAGTAACGGACTGGGAATCGTTATTAATGCAATGGTCTCTGATAAAGATCAATTGGGGAATACTATACCTTTTTTTATAATCTGTAGAGCGATGCTTAACGAATCTAGATTTGATAAAGCAATTCAGGTTCTATTGAGATCAACTAGGAGTGTTTCGTATAATGTTATGGTTGCTATGAGAGGGGGTGTAGCTGTAGACTTGGAAGCTCATCCGTATGAGACTAGCGTTATACTACCAGATAATGATATCCTCGTTCATACGAATCACTTCATAGGGGAAAGGTGTCTTTATCTGGTGGACGAGTTCGTTAAAGAGGAAACAAGCTCAATTCATAGATACTTGGTTGCAATGAATAAAATGATGGGAAATAAAGGTAATCACAGTTTTGAGACTTTTACAAATGTTTTGACTGATCATTTTGGACACCCATCTTCGATATGCTACCATCCGGATTCGGAAAAGCCAGCAGATAGACGAGAAGAAAGTTTAACCTCTGTAATATTCGATCTTGATGCGGGTAAATTTTGGTTTACAAAAGGTCCTCCTTGTAGTAACGAGTATCATCTTTATGTACCAGAATTCAGTTGAGAAAAATGCTGATATAACAATACTTTATTACATATGAATGAAGAAGATATGTGAAATGAGTGAATCTACTAGCACCATTCAGGTAATATCATATATTGTGGCAATAGTTCCGAGCATATACTTCCTTTATAGAATACTCAAAGAAGTATATTACAGTCTTACACATGATGATGAGGATATACTTTAGAACAAAAAACCCTGATTAAATTTTACTGAAATATAAAAAACGATATTGAGTAGACTATGTGATCTATATAAGTTATTTATTATTTATTTAAAAGTCAGTAAATCTAGTAAAGGTTAGTGTGAATAAATGAAGTTTGAGATCAAATATCAACCATCATACAGTTTACTCGATGTAGAACTTGAGAATGGTGAGTCATTAACTGCGGAAGCTGGAAGTCTCACTTACATGTCTCCAAACATTGACATCAACACTAGGACCAGAGAGAGCAGCATACTGGGTTCATTAAAAACCAGTATATTTGGTGGTCAGAGTCTATTTGTAAACGATTATAAAGCATTGGGTGGAAAGGGAAAACTTGGGTTGGTTGCAGCACCAATAGGTGACATAAAAAAACTTGAAGTTAAACTAGGTAATGGATGGATTGTACAGAAATCTGGTTACCTTGCTTCGACCCATGGTGTTGATCTTGATATTAGGTGGGAAGGATTTCGAAGAGGTCTTTTCGGACAGGGTCTCTTTATGATAAAATGTCAGGGAAATGGAGAATTATTCATTAACACCTTTGGGGCTATAGACCGACATGAACTTGAAGCAGGGGAACAACTTGTTGTTGATAACTTTCACCTTGCAGCCTTTAGTAATACATGCGAATACGAAGTAAGAAAATTTGGTAACTGGAAAGATACAATGTTCAGTGGAGAAGGATTTGTAACTTATATCGACGGTCCAGGTGATGTTTACATTCAGACAAAAAATCTAAGAGAATTTGTAGATTGGCTGTGGGTAATATTAGGACCAAGAGTATCCAGCGTTTCCTCTCGTTAGTTGATGAACAATGATCGATACAATATTTTTTGATAACTGGAATACACTGGTACAAGCTCCAAACTTAATGAAAAGAGGTAGCAGTACTAGGATATTCTTTAAACATCTTCTAAATCATGGAACCGATATATCTTATGAGAGTTTCATTGATGCTTATTTTCCAATTTCCAGTAAACAGGTTAAAGAAGCAGATTTGCAAGGATACAGGGAACTCGATTATACGAGAAGACTAGAAAAAGTCTTCAAGAGCTTGAACATCAAAGCCTATAAAGCTCTAGCTAAGATCGCTTGGAAGAATTATCTAGATGAATGGCCTAAACAGACTGAGTTCTTTCCCTCGACTAAAAAAATTCTAACAGAGTTAAAAGGAAAGTATAAGTTGGGTGTTATTACTAATTATATGGATGGGCCTACTTGTAGAGAGGTATTTAAAAAGCTACAATTCGATGAAATATTTGATAGTCTTGTAGTTTCAGCTGAACTTGGTTACAGAAAACCTGCAAAAATAATATTTGAGCATGCATTAGAAGAAATTGATTCGCACCCTGAATCTAGTATTATGGTAGGAGATACTTATGAGGCAGATATTGTTGGGGCTAACTCTGTTGGCATGAAGAATATCCTCGTAGATGTTTACGATAATCAACATAATAACTATAAGGATTGTACAGTCGTAATCAAGAATATTTCTGAATTTCCAGTTGCATTAAAAAGGATTATTGATTCTTAATTATCAATTATTTTTTTTATATCCCTGAGATCTCTTATTAAAGTTTTACACCCAGCCTCAACCAATCTTTTTGCCCACTCATCGTCTCTCCAGTATCCAACGAACTTTACTCTTGCTGCCTCTGCCGTCTCAAGGTCTGTTGTCGTATCCCCCACAAATAAAGTCTCGTCAGGAGTTGACTTTAGTAAATTAATTGTGTATAGAAGATGATGGGGATCAGGTTTAGGGAATTTAACATCATCACGAGCGACTATGTGTTCAAAGTAATTAATCAATCCAAACTTTGTTAATCCTTGAAGGGCATACTCTCGGTGACTTCGAGTTGCTATCCCAAGTTTGTACCCTGAATCATGAAGAATTTTCACTGCCTCATGTGCATGGGGTTTTAGCTTTAAAGTAATTAACGCCTCCAATTCTATAAGATTCATAACCTTTTCCATCTCCTGGAGGGTTATTGGAATATACTTCTCCGGGTGCCCATACTCCCTCAGGGTTCTTGCTCCTCCTCGAATTACACGATAAACTTTTCTCCTATCTTGAAGGGGTTCCTCCATGCCATATCTCTGGAGCACCTCGGATATGAGTTGCCCCATCCGGGGGTAATCTATTTTACTATCCATCAAGGTGCCGTCTAGATCAAAGACTATTGCTTGAATTTGAGGCATTGTAAAACGTAATGAGAAGGCTACTTATGAATGATTTCTATATAAAGCCAATAGGTTTTAATTTTATAGGTGTAGTATCAGGGAATGGAAGGGCTGGTAGTTCAGGGGTATGAATGCCTGGTTTGCAACCAGGATGTCGGGGGTTCAAATCCCCCCCAGTCCACTTAATATTTGTTGACTAGTAATTTTTTCTTTGTCTCATGATTAAAATTATGATTAAAGTAGGTATTAGTAGTAAAACGCTTAAAGGGAATAAAACTGAAATTCCTCTCTCTTCAGCAAGCAATGAAGTAATATAGGGCATGGCAGATGCACCAATATTAGAAAGCATAAAGTAAAATGCAAATGCAAGGCTACGATTCTCTACATCACTATTAATTGCTACGAGATTATTTAATAAGGGCATAAAAGCAGAGACCAGTCCTCTGTAGATTATATATATTGATGAAGCGAAGAAAATCAATTTTGTAGTAGGCATAACTGCAAGTAAAATAATTATTGAAGAGGTTATTAGAATTAGAGTATTAAAATTACCTAAACGATCACCTACTCTTCCACTTGTAAATGCTCCTACAATACCCGCTAATGGTCCTAGACCAAAAATTATACTTGATAAGCTCTCAGATAGACCTAAATAAGTAGTAAAATAGGTCGTAGTAAAACCGGATATATTTACAATAGTGAGTTCAAAGAAGCCTCCAGCTATGATAACGAGTAAGTAATCAGGGCGCATAATATTCCTAAGCCCTCCCAGGATGTTCAATTTCTCAGTTACAACTTTTTCACTATTTTGTTTCGTAAAATTGAATGACGAGTATGCAAGTATCGCCTGAAAAGGTACCCAAATCAACATTGCTTTCCTCCATCCAATCAAAGGCATCAAAATACCTAGAGTGATCGGTCCTAATGCTATACCAGAAGTCCCTCCCATAAGGTGAAAACTCATAGCCAAATTCATCTTGGATGGCTCAACAAGACTTGCTGTCTTTAAACTTGGGGGATGATAAAGGGTTGATCCAAGCCCTAATAGTACAGCCCCAATACAAAGAATCAGAAAATCATTACTTAATGCGATAATGGATGCTCCAATACCTGTTATAACAAAACAAACTGACATAATTTTTGAACCATATTTATCCGAAATTATCCCAGCAGGTAGATATGCAATAACATTAACCAGAAGAGGAATAGATAAAAGACAACTTGCCTGAACCAAAGTTATTCCAAGATCATTTTTCAGTACGGGAATTAGTGCAGGAATAACTTGAGTATATACATGGATCATAAAATGACTTGATGCAAGAAAAATTACAACTTTTCGAAAGTTTGACATATTATATTCTTGCTGAATGATAATACAACGTATAAAATTATCTGATTTATTGATCTTCCCTAAATATCTTGTCTGATAAATTTATGCGGTAATCATAAAACGTGATGTGCTCATATTATATTATGCGAAAAATTGCTTTCATTGGTGGAGGAATAGGACCACTTCCACCTGAGTTAGTTAGAAGACAAGAAATACTTAGAAAAACCGCTTCATCGGATACACAAATCGATTACTATGGTGGAAAAGGTAGCATTGAGTCAAGAATAGGTGAATATGTTGGCTCCGGGAAATTTGATGCCATTGAGGATGAATACGGGTTAGCTTACCACTTTCCTCGTACGGCTAAGATAGCTGTGGAAGCAGAGGAAGATGGTTACGATGCTGTTATTCTAAGCTGCGGAGGAGATCCAGGGTTATTTGCTATTTACGAAGCTGTGAATATTCCAGTTATCGGTCCAGGTACAACAGCCCGTCATATTTGCAGTCTTATCAGTCACAAATTCACATTGCTTACTACTGGAAAACCCAAGCAAGTCAATTTATTGTTAGAACATGAAAATCCTCATGGTTTGAAAAGATGGATCTCGACCAGAAAGATTGGTATGGGTGTTCAGGAAGTTAGGGAATACCCAGAAAAATGTTACCAAAATACCTTAAAAGAGGCTAGAGAAGCAATGAAACACGAGGGCTCTGATGCGTTTACTTATGGGTGCATGAGTATGGCTTTCTTAGAGATGGAGTCTGAGCTGGAATCTGAATTAGAGGTACCTTTTGTTAATCCTGTAAAGGTAGCTGTCAGAGTTGCAGAGATGAATATTGATTTGGGTATCAAACACAGTAAAATTAGCTTCCCCGAGCCCAAGAACTATTATTACAAATAACTTATCAAAAAATAAGATTTTTTTATTTAACTGGAGGTAATCCTAGAAGTTTTTCGGGGTTTGTCCTTATCATCTTAATTATTTCAGTTTCAGATACTCCGAGATCTAGCATAAGTGCTATGAACTCCCTTAAGCCCTCTACTGGAGGGGGGAGAGTATAGACTCCGTAATCAGTTGCCAGAATGCAGTTATCTGCTCCTAACTCATGCACGTGTTCTGCTATGGTTTTAACGCTAGTCTTGGGATAATTGCTGGGTATAGGATCACTTGCATACTCGATCTCAACGTAGTAATCAGTCTTCCTTGTACCACCATTATGACCATAGGCTGCAAGAGTGTATTCTATATAGGCTCCATTATCCACCATTTCATGTAACTGATCCATTAAAGCTATCTTGAAAATGGTGCTACTCACCACCATTTTCGAAATACCATATTGACGTCCTAATTCCGTTAAACGTAGAGCTTCTTCTGCTGAAACATGACCGGTAATCAAATAAACATCAGGATTATCTGCAATAAGCTTAAGAATCTCATCAAGTTCTGGTGAGGGAGTTTCATCTACTGGGATCCTGATGCTTCTATCTAATTCTTCCTCCCGAAACTTTGGGTAGATTTTCCAGAATTCCTTGAACTCTCCATCAAAATATTGCCCTTCTCTACTAGTCATCCAATGGGTGCTATGAGTGCCAAATGCCACATATTTAGCTCCATCGCCGTAATAGAGACTGGTCTTTACGGCTCGGGGGTTCATACCTCCGTAAACGGTGTTGAGATTCATTCCTCCAAAGGTTAAGAAATCAGGTACAGCTTCATTCACTATCTGGCTTGTCCCGTTACTCATCTCAAATACATCCATGAATACTAGGGCACGCATGCCTGCAGCTTGTGCCTGTTTTGCTGCTTGAATTGGTGTTACACTCCTTGGGCTCGATTTTAGGTGAGGACCAGCGTGGACATGAATATCGATTGCATCTTTCAACAAATCCCTGGTTTTCTGATTTGATCTTCCTACAGGTAACAAGTTAATGGGTAGTAAGGGGGTTAATTATATCAAATTATCTGAATTTTCTCCAAAGTTTGGTGCCGCCGGAGTGATTTGAACACTCGGCACCCCGGTCTTCAGCCGGGCGCTCTCCCAGGCTGAGCTACGGCGGCTTGTACTCTATACTCACCCAACAAACTCCATATAAGTATTATCTAAGTTTCCACCGAAGAAACAATATAACAGAATAACCATGATTCAAACATGTTTAAACAGGTTTACGATAAACTTGAGAAAGAGATCTCGGGTGAGATCGCTTATAACTATGTTGCTGAGATTAGCAGATACCATCGAATCCAGGCGAGTTCTGGATTAAGATCAGCAGTCACCTATGCAGTAGATGCATTAAGAAAAAAGGGTCTAGATGCAGAGGTTCAGAGCTATCCTGCAAATTGTAAAGACTATGCTTGGAGTAGCTTGATGTTCAAAGAATGGAACTGCAAGGATGCAACCTTGAAGCTAATTGAGCCAGAAGATAATTCACAGTTTCTAGCTAGATGGAGTGAGTCAAAGTTAAGCCTTATACAGAGAAGTTACCCTACACCTGAAGCGGGCTTGGAAGCGGAAGTAGTATATGTTGGGAAGGGTGAGGAAGACGAAGATTACGAAGATCTTGATGTTGTGGGAAAGATGGTTTTATGTGATGGTGATGTCTCCCGTGTTCACGAGTTAGCTGTGGAGCGTCGGGGAGCAGCAGGCTTAATTTATTACGGTACTTGGATTCGACCTCCAGTTTTACCGGAAGGGGAACTGGATGATGCATTAAAGTACACCAGCTTTTGGTGGACTGGCGAAGAAAAACCAGGACTAGGATTTGTATTAACACCGAGAAAAGGCAGATGGCTCAGGGATATACTCAAAGAAAAGAAAGTAAAGGTTAGAGCCCAGATTGATAGCGAATTATATGAAGGAACCCTCGATAACGCAGTAGCTACAATAGAGGGAGAGACCGATGAACAGGTTCTAGTGATCGCACACATCTGTCACCCCCAACCTAGTTGTAATGATAACGCATCAGGCTCAGCTGCTGCAATGGAAGCAGCTAGATCATTGCAAAAATTAATTGATGAAGAACATCTGGAAAAACCAAAGAGGACAATAAAATTCACACTAGTTCCAGAGATGAGCGGAAGTTATACACACCTTAATGCCAATGAAGAAGAAATTGTCAACATGATAGCAGCTATCAATCTCGATATGGTCGGTGAGAACCAATCAAAGACTGCCAGCAGCTTCATAATCGAGAGAACACCAGAATCAACTTCAAGCTTCGTAAATAGTTTAATCGAAACAATTTTTAAAGAAATCAAAGGCGAGATAAAAAATCTAGGAGGGAGCGGAAAGTATGCCTCATTCAGGCACACCGTAACTCCCTTCAGTGGAGGAAGCGATCACTATATTTACAGTGACCCAACAGTTGATGTACCTTGCCCCATGATCATACAATGGCCAGATAAGTACTGGCACACCAGCTACGATACAATGGATAAAGTCGACCCAGATATGCTAAGAAAAGCCGCTTTACTTACAGCTACTTACGCGTATACTATAGCAAATGCTGGAGAAGCAACTGCATTATGGCTTACATCAGAGACTTACAACAATGAAAAACAACATTTACTCGAACGACTGCAAAGTAAGATAATAGAAACAGTGAACAGCCAAGAAAACATAACTGAAAATCTGAGATTCCTAGACAAGCAGGTGAGGTACTGGATAGAGAGAGCTGGAAAGGCAATATTATCCGTTAAAACAATAGCTCCAGATAGCATTGTGCTTGATGAAACAATTAATTTATTTTTAGAGGAATTGGAGAAATCTGTAACGAGTCAACTGGAGATAGAGAAAAAGGTTTTAGAGAATTTGATTGATTCATCAGGAGGAAAAATTAAATCCAGTATGGATAAGCCTACAGAAGAAATGAAGGAAGAGGCTAATCGGATGGTCCCTAAAAGGGTTTACCGTGGACCAGTTAGTACTAGAAACTGGGTACATAAGTTGAGCCAGGAGGATAGAGAAGCTTTCCGAAAGTTTGGTAAAAAATTTGAGGATGAAAGAATGATGGGCACATTAGGATTATACTGGACGGATGGTAAGCGTAATATAAAAGAAATCAACGAATTGGTTGAATTAGAGACAGGTACATCTAATCTCGAATACCTTTTAGGATACTACAAGTTCCTTGAGAAGATGAAGCTAGTAAAAATTACCAACCGATAAACTTTAAACTTTAGTGATGTTCCCTATATGAACGCACAGGGCCGGTGGTCTAGTGGTATGACATCGCCTTGACGTGGCGAGGGACGCAGGTTCAATCCCTGCCCGGCCCACCTTTTTTAGGATTTGTATTTTATCCTACACCTAATGTGATTCCTATTATTAGTATAAGCAGTACGCATCCTGTAATGGCTGCGTAGATCCAGTCATGGTTCACGCTATACGCTATCACACTGGCAGCTACTCGAAGTAATGGAGTAGAGATGAGTATGAAAAAGCCAAGAAAAAGAATATGACTTGGCTCAAAGAAAGGAGCACCCCAAATGATCCAGTCCCATGATAATAGTCCAAAAGGACAGCTACTATTTCCAGTCCATAGAAATAAGCTGATACCAACAATCATTAAAAAACCACTTAACTCAACACCATATCTCAAAATATTTGAGATGAATCTCTCAACATTTTTTACATTCAAAAAAGGTCAACTCCTGATGCTAACATTCTGAGACCTAGAACTAGTAAGATTACAATGAATATTCTCTTTAAAACTACTCCTCTGATACGCAAGGCATATCGAGCACCAAAGAAGCTTCCTAAAAGGGTTCCAAGTACTACTGGGGCTGTTACTAAACTATCGCAAAATCCATGTCTGATATAAACAAGTGCACTCGCAGCAGCAGTAACTCCTATCATAAAGTTGCTGGTAGCTACAGCAGCTTTCATCGGAACACCACTAACGATATTCATAGTTGGTACTTTTATCCCTCCCCCACCAATACCCAATAACCCGGAAAGTAGACCTGCCACATAACTAATGATAAAAGTAATGATGGAACGGGACACGCCATAACTTATCGTCTCTCCTCTTGCAGCATCATAGTAAAGTGCCCCTAGTTTCAATCTCTCAGCTATTTTATCATTTTCTCTCAGATCCCAGCTTCTATCACTCTTTCCCATCTGGTACCACATTAAAAATGAAGCATAAAGTAAGCTTAACCCAAATATAATCCTGAGAACCTTCTCACTTGTGCCAGATGCAATAAATGCGCCAGTGACTGCTCCGAAAGTTGTTGCTAACTCAAGAAACATCCCTAAACGCATATTGGTTATCTCATCGCGTACATATACACTTGCTGAGGCACTGCTAGTTGCTACAACGGCAATTATACTTGCTCCTGCTGCAATATGAATTGGTAACTTTAGGATAAAAACCAGTAAAGGAACCATGATGACTCCTCCTCCCAATCCCAAGAGAGCGCCCAAGAAGCCAGAAAAAAGCGCTACTAACAAAGCAGTAAAGATAAATATGGGAGTCATGTAGCACCTTGATACCTCTTAATTTATTAATTTTATTGAGCATTTTTTTCATTCACTTTAATCTAATGAAAAAAAAGGTCATCATATTTTGTTATAAGAATAGATATAATATTAATTTTAGAAATAAAATTATTTTAAAATATTCTAATACCTTAAATCCTACAATTAAATCAAATATAAAAAAGGATGTAATAAGATGAAAGCAGATAAAGAATTAGATTGCCTTGGGCTATACTGTCCGGAACCAATATTTCGAACAAGAATGGCTCTGGATAATATGGACAAAGGCGAGATCCTTAAAGTTACTGCTGATGACCCAGCAGCTGAAGAAGATTTAAAGAGACTATCCGAAAGACTCGGCCACGAAGTACTTGAAATAGTAAAAAATGATGATCAAGTAACATTATTTATTAAAAAATAATTTTAGAGATTTCTCTACATTATTCTTTTATAAGTTATGTATGTTCTTATTTTTCTGAAAACTAATTGTTAGATTGTCTTTCTAATTAAACATATTTAAATTAACCCAAATAACCGTGGTAACTAATTATGTCCAGTAACAAGATAGCCTATATGGATCATGGTTCCGGAAAACCTACTGATCCTCGTGTACTAGAGGAGATGATACCATATTTTAGTGAGAAATATGGTAATCCTGCAAGTTTTCATAAAAAGGGTTTTGAGGCACTAGAAGCGATAAATTCTTCAAGAAATAAAATCGCGGAACTCATAAACTCTAGCGCAGATGAGATAATTTTTACATCGAGTGCAACAGAAGCATCAAATTTAGCATTACTTGGGGCAACGGATCGTTATAGCAAGAGAGGAAAAAAGGTAGTAATCTCTGCAGTAGAACACATATCAACAATTAATATTGGGAAGGAACTTACAAGAAGAGGCTTCAAGCTAGAAACCTGTCCTGTGTGTAACACAGGAACAGTAGATCTGGAGGAACTTGAAAAAATTGTAGACGACGAAACAATGTTAGTCTCAATAATGGTTGCAAATGGAGAAATAGGTACTATACAACCCCTTAAAGAGGCTATAAATATCGCTCATGAACATGATGCTCTTTTTCATACCGATGCAACTGCAGCCATAGGTCAAATTGAACTGGATACAAAAGAACTTGACGTTGATCTCATGAGCCTGAGCAGTAATGATATGTATGGACCTAAAGGAATGGGAGCATTATTCATGCGAGACGGCATTACGGTTAAACCACAAATTATAGGCGGGGGACAAGAAAAAGGCCTCAGATCAGGTTCAGAGAATATCCCAGGTATCGTTGGTATGGGAAAAGCAGCCGACATCGCTAAAAAAGAAATTAAGAATGAGTCAGAAAGACTAATTGAGTTAAGAGATAAGCTCATATATGGTTTATTGGAGATCCCAGAAAGCTACTTAAACGGTCACCCAAACAGAAGGCTCCCTAACAACGCTAATATTAGATTTAGCTATATTGAAGGGGAAGCACTCATCATGAGCTTAGACGAGATAGGGATAATGGTTTCATCGGGCTCAGCGTGCGCTGCAAAAACACTAGAACCCAGTCATACCCTACTAGCGTGTGGGCTAAAACACGAAGAAGCACATGGTAGCCTAGTCTTCACTCTAGGAAGAAATAATAACAACCAACAAGTGGAATACGTAGTAAATCAACTACCCGAGGTGGTGACTCGGCTCAGAACCATGTCACCTTTAACCCCGAAGGAGCTGAAGTAAATGTATAGTGAAAAAGTCTTAGATCACTTCAAGAACCCACGGAATGTGGGAGAAATAGAAGACGCAGACGCAGAAGGTACAGTAGGAAACCCAGTTTGTGGCGATATGATGACCATGTACATAAAAGTTGAGGATGAGAAAATTAAGGATATTAAATTCAAGACTTTTGGCTGCGGAGCAGCTATAGCAACTAGCAGCATGACTACTGAGCTTGCCAAGGGTAAAACCCTCGACGAGGCTATGGAAATAACGAAAGAGAATGTAGCAGATGCACTGGAAGGTTTACCACCAGTTAAGATGCATTGTAGTAATCTAGCTGCTGATGCCTTACATGAAGCTATAAAAAATTATAAGGAGAAGAAAAATGAGTAAAAAAGTAAAATGTATGATATGTGATGCTGTTGAAGATGAGGACTGTGAACTCATGCGCGTTGTAATAGAGGAAGATGGTAAAGAGACTAGATATTGCTGCGAAAACCTACATAGAGAACATATAAAAAGAATATAAGCAGGTAGTGACTTTTTAGACTAGATATAGGAGCTTAAGATTTGGATAAAAAAAGTCTAGCTGAGGCTGTTTCAGCTTTAATGAACGCTCCACTTTTAACTTTAATTACATTCATTCCGCTAGTATTTAAATATGGAAATGGATCCTTTTTCCAACTTTTTGGGCTTACAAGTTTCTTCGGTTGCCTATTACCCCTTGTAATGATTGTTTATATGTTAAAAAGGGGGATTATAAGTGACTTTTATGCTCGTGAGCGAGTGGAGAGATTTATACCCTTCTTAGCAACGATAGCCAGCTATACAATGGGTACTATATCTCTCATTTTAGTAAAGGCACCAGCCCCGATAACTGCCCTCATGGCTTGTTATTTAGTTAATGGAATAGTATTATTACTAATTACTTTCAAATGGAAAATTAGTATACATGCTTCTGGTATTGCCAGCCCAGTGACAGCACTTGTATATCTACTAGGTACGAGGTTACTCCCCCTCTTTTTGTTATTCATACCTGTTGCCTGGGCTAGAGTCGAGCTAAAGGCCCATGATAAACTCCAGGTAACCATGGGCGCATTAATAAGCAGCCTATTAACATGGTTACAAATGGCGTTTTATGTAAAATATGTCTTCATTTAAAAAATAGAAAATTTTTAGGTTTTTACTTTTTCACCTATCATCTTACCGAAATTGTAGGCTTTCATCCATTCCTCGGGGGTAGGTTTATAGCTAAACACTAATTCGTTCTCTATCAGATCAATGCCTGCAGCTTTCATCTGCTCCTCTACGAATCTTTTAGCTCCTCCAGCCCACCCATAACTCCCAAAAGCCGCCCCAATTTTTTTCTGAGGGCTAAGACCTCTCAAATAAGCCAAGAATCCTCCCACTGAAGGATATACATGATTATTCAGAGTAGGACTCCCGATAAGAAGAGCTTCAGCATCAAGAATCTCGGTTATTACGTCGCTTCTATGATTCTCTGTTAGATTATAGACTAGGGCCTGTACTCCTGTACTTCCCACTCCCTCTGCTATCGCGTAGGCCATTTTCTTTGTACTCTTCCACATCGTATCATAAGCTATAACTACCCGATTTTTTGTTTCACCGTCTACCCACTGTAGATATTTCTCAACTATCTGAAGGGGATTATCCCTCCATATTACACCATGACTTGGTGCAATGATTTCAATATCTATTCCATCAAGTTCCTTGATTGCTCTACTGACGCTTCTATATAACGGCATTAAAATGTTAGCATAGTAAGCAGTTGCCTCATGCCATAACTGGTTCTGATCTACTTCATCATTGAATCTCTCATTCGAAGCCAAGTGTTGACCGAAGGCATCGTTACTTAGTAAAAGTTTATCCTCAGGAATATATGTGACCATGCTATCTGGCCAATGAGCCATGGGAACAGAGACGAAGGCTAAAGTTTTACCTCCGAGATCTACTTGGGGTCTCTCCTCAGTTGTAATTATATCCATTTCTCCATAGTATTTCTCGAGAGTTGGCTTCCCCCTCTTACTGGCTATTACCTCTGCTTGAGGTGCAGCTTCAATAAGTGCCTTTAATGAACCGCTATGATCTGGTTCAGCATGATTACTGATGATGTAATCAATTTCCTCATAATCAACTATATCTTTAATGTGCCTCATCATGGTTTCTGCGAAGTTCTCTTTAACCGTATCAACAACCGCTATTTTATCGCCTTTTACCACATATGCATTATAACTGGTACCTCTATGCGTGATATATCCATGGAAGTTCTTAACATCCCAGTCTACTGCTCCAACCCAGTAGACTCCTTCTGTAACCTTTGTCAAAACATCACCTATAAAATCGAATTTCGAAGGACAAGATAAAAGGCTTATCTAAAACCAAGTGAGAAATAGTTTATCAAAGATGAAGCTAGCTGCCTCTACTCTCCATTTATTAAATCAACCCCTAAGTGAGGCCCTTCACAAGCTAATTTATCTGAATACAAAAAACATTGAGATAGCTGACAGCGGATACCATGCCTTAAACCCTCGACTCGTGGAACAACTCCAAGAAATCAGAGCATCATATGATCTAGAGTTCAGCATACACGCTCCCTATGCTGATACAAACCTATCAGCTGACGATGACCTGATAAGAGAATGGATCCTTAAACGGATACGTTATAGTATACGCTTCGCAAATGAATTGGAAGCTAAATGTGTAGTTATCCATCCAGGCTGGACAACTGCCACAGACCGGTTTATGAAAGGTAGAGCCTGGGAACTGAACATAAGAAGCTTACACTGGCTTCAAAAATACAGTCAGGAATACGGGGTTCCCTTATTGATTGAGAATGTACCGGAACCTACGCCCTATCTATTAATTACTACGAATGATTTTGAGCTGTTCTTTTCAGATGAACAGATCGATATGAGGATGGTTCTAGATATAGTTCATGCCAATTTACAGTCCCAGGTTTATGATTTTCTTCAAGATTTCGGGGATAAGACAGATCATATACATGTTAGCGATAACAGGGGATCAAAAGATCAGCATCTACCCATAGGAGAAGGCAGTATTAATTGGGAAAGGGTTATGACTTCGATTAGGAAAATCGGGTTCGATGGTTGGATTGTTATCGAATCCTATAGAGATATTGATAAGAGCATAAAATATCTTAATTCGTTTATTTAGAAAGAGGAATATCTATCTCCATCAAATCTTCGGCTATAATAACACTTTTGAATATATTAATAGCTTCACCTAAAAGAACATCATTATCGGGGTAACGTGAACTTATATGAGTTAGAGCCAATTTTTTCACGCCTGCTTCCTTCCCTAATTCAGCAGCTTCTAAAACCGTCGTATGTCCGTCCTCGATAGCCCTATCCCTTAATTCATCAAGGAAGGTTGCCTCATGTATCAATAAATCCGCACCCTCTGAAAGTTTCTTAATAGATTCAGTTGGCCTTGTATCACCGCTATATACTATTTTTCGACCAGGTCTTGAAGGATCGGTGACTTGGTTAGACTTTATAACTTTTGCATTAATTTCAACGTTCTCTCCATGTTGGAGCTTATGCCATAATGGACCTTCTGGTACTCCGAGAGCCCTTGCTTTATCAGGATAAAATCTACCAGGTCTAGGTTCTTCAATAAACCCATAACCCCATCCATTAACTCTATGATCTGAAGGCACTGCAACGATTTTGAAACGAGGATCTTCATAAATTTCACCTGGCTCTCGAATCTCATAAAGAATTACTGGAAAAGAAGGGCCTCCTAATGTCTGAGAAAAAGCACGTATATACTCTACTAATCCTTCTGGCCCAAATATTTGCAATTTTCTCTCCCTACCTAATAGACTCATTGTTTGCAGTAAACCAGGGATACCCAATACATGGTCACCGTGCAAATGACTTACCAGAATTATCATGTCCCTTCGGAATCCTACCCTTGCCTTAACCATTTGCCGCTGTGTACCTTCACCGCAATCAAACATAATCAGATCACGTCCTATCTTGATTACTGTTGAGCTGCTACTCCTTTTTGGAGTAGGCATGCTTCCACTGGTTCCCAGAAAAATAACTTTCATTTAAATCCTCAAGTAATTCACTGTTTTTGTTTCATAATATATCTCTCAACTTCGAGAGCAGCTTTACATCCTGTACTACAGGCAGTAACTACCTGTCTATATTCTTTATCGATCAGATCACCAGCAACAAAAATTCCGGGTATATTTGTTTTTACTTCATCAGATTCAATATATCCATTTGCATCCATTTTGAGTTTACCCTTAAATATCTCTGTATTAGGTTCCCAACCAATAGCTATAAGAACACCATCAGTCTCTAAAGAATCAACTTTTCCATTATTTTGGTTCTTAATTCTTACATATTCAACATAATTTGTCCCAACTATCTCTTCTACAATAGAATTGGAGATCAATTTAATTTTCGGGTTTTCCTTGACACGTTCCTGTAGGCATAAACAACCACTCAAATCGTTCCCACGATATACGATAAAGACTTCTGAGGCAAACCGTGTAAGATCTAGGGATTCCTGTAAAGCAGAGTCACCACCACCAACAACCACAACTATAAGACCTTCATATAATGCAGCATCACAAGTAGCACACACGAATACCCCTTTACCCATGAATTTCTCTTCACCGGGTACACCCAGTTTTTTATTCTTCGACCCTGTGGCAATTATTACTGTGCTTGCCTTCAATTTTTTATTCTTAGTATGTATCGTATAGGGAGATTTAGAGAATTCAACTGAGGAAGCTTCACTCCTATCGATTTCAGCCCCGAAAAACTCCGCGTGAGTCATCAGTGCCTCGGTTAACTCTGGTCCAGTAGTTGGTTCATAGAAACCAGGATAATTTTCAACTCGGTAAGTTAAGGCAATTTGGCCTCCTAGAGTAGGACCTGTTAAAATTTTTGTTTTCAGTCGTGCTCGAGATGTATACATTCCCGCAGTTAGACCTGCAGGACCGCCCCCTATTACAATTACATCCCAGATATCAAAGTCCTCCATAATACACCACTCATATAAACAAACAATTAGAATTTATTTACTCTAGAGGAGAAGCCATCAAACAAGATTCTTTATTCTCTACGATCTTTATTATCTGTTTCTCGAGATCTTCCTTAGAAAATATTCCTACCAGACTTCCTATTGGTGTTCCATCACAAAAAATCATGAAAGTGGGTGTACTTCGTACTCCTAGCTGAATCGCGTACTTCCGATTTTCTTTACTTTCTAAGATATTAACTCTGGTAAATTTTACGTCATCTATATCTTCTGCAATTTCTTCATAGATGGGTTTCATCTCCAAACAGGCAGAGCATCTCTCGTGCCAGAACTCAACAATAACAGGCTTATCAGCCTCTTCAACTACTTCTGACCATTTCTCTAGACCGAAATCAATTAATCTAGACATATTATCACATTTTCAATTTGCTTGACACTTTTAATTGTTAACTATACTTCTTCGAAGAGTAACTCTTTATCAGTGATAGTCAAATTATAAGTCTGATTAGGATAGGGTTTAAGGTTAAAGCTTTCCAGCTCCTCCCCGGTTAAAATTAATGTAAGTTTACGCTGTTCATATGTTCCAGACTGAGTACCAGGCATTAGACCCTGGAAACTTTTAGTTACTTGTACAACCATTTGATTAATCTCTTCTGGTACTTCTGGATTACTCATCATTACCATTGGAGGCTTGGTTCTTACCTCGACGAAGTCTATCTGGAAAGCCTCTCTATTCTCGGGATCTTTTACTGCTTTCACTGACTGTACTTTAAGTTTAATCTTGCTGCTTATCATATTCTATATAAGATTCCAAGTATGCCTAGTGAAATAGGTATCGGTTATAACTCCTTGATATAACTGGTTACTATTCCTGCAATTGTCACCTTGCTATACTTAGTCTGAATGGAGTCCGATGCAATTATGTCATCTGCCCCCGCATCCATCAATCGTCTTTCTGCTCCCTCCATGAAAAGCGCGTGAGTGCACGCTGCTGCAACTTTTCTGGCACCCAGATCTTTCAGACCTTTAATTGCCTTACTCATTGTGCCTCCACTACTAATAATATCATCAAATACAACAGCTTTTTCTCCAGAAATCTCTAGATTTTTTATCTCCATTACTATTTCACCAGTCTCACGATCACGAGTCTTCTCAAAATATCCGAATCCTCCACCAAGTATCTCACTAGCTCTTTCAACGATATTTTTTCGTCCAACATCGGGGGATATACTATATGCACCCTCATATCCTTTTTTCTTCAAGTATCCAGCTATTGCTGGTATAGCATCAAGACAGTGGACCCGCATTATCTTACTGTATTTCTCAGCTAGCTTTACAGTATTATCCTTGTTATGTATATCAACCACAATAAGATCATCTACCCCTTCTGAAGCTAAAAGGCTTAAAACTATATCAAGAGATAAGACTTCACCATCCCTAAACCTTTGATCTTGACGACTATAACAGAGATAAGGTACACAGGCTACTATTCTTTCAAACCCGATTTCCTTAGCAGTACCTACCATCATTAGGAGCTGCATTATTTTGCGGTCTGGTTCTGGTGCAGTAGTCTGAACAATGACGCATTCTCGTGAAGTGTCATCGACAGTGAAACGGATATAACTCTCTCCATCTGGAAAAATTCTATGCTCAACAGGGTAAGATGACATATTAAGATAATCAGCAATTTTTCCTCCAAGCCTCTCTGATGCTGGTCCAGGAATAACTATCATTTCAGTAAATTGATTAGTTCCTGATAATAAAAAACATGATTATAGATAAGTATAAATAAACAATGCAAGAGCGGATAGGAAAACCCCTGCCCAGGCGGCTCGGTTCCATTTCATTATCTTAGCACCATCGAAAACGCCAAAAGGTATCAGGTTGAAAAGAGCTAAACTGCTGTTAATTAATATTCCAACCCAAGCAAGGGATGCAACAAATGAACTTCTAGTAAATAGTAGAATCAGTAAGTAGATGATCCCTAGACCAATATTTGTCAATGGTCCTACAATACTGATCTTACCATAATCATCCCCCCTCATGACCCCGCCTATCATGACAGCACCTGGTGCTATAATCTTTATAGGGGAAATGAAAGATAAAAGAGTTAACAACAGCCCCTGTTGATTTAACCTGAACTCTGCCCAATACCCTAGCCTTTGTGCCATAAACTTATGTGCAAACTCATGCAGTATGAAAGCAAGTCCGTATACTAATATGAATCCTAACATTAAGAAAGGTCTACTTAACAAAAGTCCAAGTCTAGTAAACAATGGAATAGCTATTATCACTGCAAGACCTATCGCTAAATCTCTCAGCTCCTTTTGGCTGAACCCTATTCTATTACTTCTAGAGGGAGTATAACTATACCCTGGAGCTCTATATGATTCCTGTCCAGTCGTGCTTCGGCTATATCGATAATACCCTGTACAATCATGAAGCTCTGGAAGCCTGTGTTCGTCACAGAAATATCCCCCACAGTACTTACATCTAAAGGGCATAGAGGTTTCCTTGCCACACGTGTCACACTGGACCATATCTTCGGTGAATAAAGCAGCGTACCCTATATATGATTTCATTATATCCATGTTAAGCCATATAAGATAGTAAGACATTTTGAGGTTACATTGATTATAGAAGCTGTAATACTGGATTTCGGGGGGACACTGGTAGAAAGTGAGATGAATTGGGACATCTACAATGAATCAATAAAAGAGATACTAGAAAAAAGGGATTATAAGTTTTCAACTCTAGAGATAAAGGACTCTGTAAGAAAATCTTTAGAAAAACTTCACTATATCAGAGAGATTGGTAAAGAGTTAACATTTGAGGAAGTTTACAACGATTTCTTGAAAAGATTAGGAATAAGCAGTAATCCAGATATATTAAGTAAGTTACATGATAACTTCAAAGCTCATTACAAATCAACCTTTCTTAGTTGTACTGAAAATGTACTAAAAAAGTTAAGCAATAACTATAAGGTTGCGCTACTCAGCAACACCATGAGTGATCAACCACATCTTCTTTTAAATGATTCAGGATATGATAGATTCTTTGACGTAATAATATGTAGTAGAGATATTGGAGTTCGTAAGCCAAACCCTGAAGCGTTCAACATTGTATTAGACAAACTTGGGGTTGACCCAAAGCGTACAGTTCATGTCGGTGATAGTGTCGAAGCGGACATGTACGGAGCTGTAAATTCTGGTGTTACTGGGATCTGGATAAGAAACGAAAACCAACCCGAATGGAATGGTTTGGTTATTGATAGCATTTGTGATCTTCCAGAATTCTTAGAGGAATTAGAGGTCTCGAAACTATCTTAACTTACAGAGGCAAGTATTAGAGTCATGTCCTTTATTGAGTGGATTCAAGGACTCAGTTTAACTTACAAACTGGGAATAAGTGTTTTTACCTTTACAGCCACTGCATATCTTATTCTTTTTCTCCTCGGAAGAAAATGGAGAAAGGAATTTGAGTCAAATGGCATAACCTACTGGGAATCCTCAAAAGAGCTTAGAATGGAAGAGTTAATGAACCCTACTTGGGAGCCCAAGAAAGTAACTTTACTATATGGAGTAAGCTACTTCAGTAATGGATTTGTTCGTACAACATTCAGTCTCTGGGTACCAATATTTCTACTAGATGTTGTAGGAATAAGTACCCTAGAAGCAAGCTTCTTTGTAGGTCTAATGTATGTTTCTTGGAGCTGGAAAATGTTCATTGGACTTGTAGCAGATATCTTTCCCATCAAATGGGAAGATAAATATTACAAGCGAATGCCTTGGTTCGTCGTGACAGGGGTGCTTTATTTATTAGGTATAATAATAATGGTTATCAGTGATTTTGAGACAGCTCCAGTCTGGAGAGTTTTATTTCCTGCAGTAGTATCTATTATTACCGCTGGGGCATTCTATGATATGGCTGCGGATAGTTTTGCCATAGATGTAACACCTCCAGAGTATCATGCAAGAGTTATCGGTGGTGCAAGCACATCAGGTCAGAGCCTAGGTTCTGCATTAGCCACGATATTACCCCTCTGGATCCTAAATATTGGAGGCTATAAGATGGTCTTCACACTTGCAGGTTTGACAGGTTTAACAGCGTTTCTATTCTTAACTGCGACAGAACCTGAAGTTCAAAAAGAAAGGTCCTTTAGCAGAAAGGCTATTGCATTTACCTTCACAGAGAAGACTGTAGTATTAGCTGCACTTTTGATGTTCAGTCGTTCATTTACTGTTATGAAAATCATTGCACCTCTTGGAGGGATGTTCAGTTTTACTATACGGGAAGTAGTAGGTGCTGACGTGAGTCTAGTCTCAACGCTTGGTTTAGCAGCTACCCTTGCTGGATTACCCGGTTCATTGCTTGGGGGTAATTTTGCTGATAGATTTGGGCATAAGAAATCTTTTATTATTGCTTCCATTGCTTTTGCCAGCGCAGGACTTTTATGGACTACTCTAAGACCGGGAGCTGTAACCTGGTTTGTGATAATTGCTATGATATCTAGTTTCATGGAGCGTTTCTGGACTGGCACTGTTTTCGCTTTGATGGCGGATGCCACTCCTTTAGCACTAAGCAGCACTGTTTACCAGATGTATATGAGTTTCAGCTGGATTGGTAATATTCCATCCAGTATATTAATTGGCTATCTTCTTGAATTCAGTATAACAACCACAGCATTAGTGACTAGTTCTCTGATATTCGTTACTCTGCTTTTGGGGTACTTCTTAAAACCCTATGAAGCTGGAAAAGCTTCTACTGTTTAACAAATTTTAAAAATAAAAAAATAAATAGTATCCTTCTATCGGATAATATTTCTTACAGAACGAATTATCTTATCTTTATCAGGTAAAACATGTTTTTCCAGGTTCTTGTTATAAGGTAAAGGTACATTAGGATTTGCAATCCTTATGATGGGAGCTTCAAGATTGTGGAAGCCTTTTTCAGCTGCGATAGCTGCTACCTCAGCACTAAAACCGCATCGTTCATAATCCTCATCAACAATAACCAGCCTACCAGTCTTAGCTA
This sequence comes from uncultured Candidatus Bathyarchaeia archaeon, assembly GCA_964559475.1. Taxonomy (GTDB): domain Archaea; phylum Thermoproteota; class Bathyarchaeia; order TCS64; family TCS64; genus RBG-16-57-9. The sequence continues at coordinate 24,095 of CAZLHX010000006.1, forward strand.
AACTGTTAAGTATCCCTTCCTCGTCGAGGGGAACAAGGGAACGAGGGTCAATTACCTCTATACTTATTTCTCCTCGTAGTTCATCAGCTGCTTGTAATGCCTCGTTAACCATCTTCCCTACAGCCACAATAGTTACATCACTTCCTTCTCGAAGGAGATTACAAACCCCAAAAGGAACTTTATAGATTTCCTCAGGTACATGACCTTTCATATTATAGAGAAGTCTATGTTCGAAATAGACGACAGGGTTAAGATCCTCAATGGCACTAAGTAAGAGCCCCTTCGCATCATATGGGGTACTAGGTAAAACTATCTTCATTCCAGGCATGTGAGCATATAGCCCATATAGAGATTCACTGTGAGTCGCTGCGTTGCCTCCACCAGCCCCATAAATGGCTCGGAGCACCATTGAGATATTTACATTTCCACCAGTCATGTATGTTGTTTTTGCCATCTGGTTAAATATCTGATCCATTGCTACAAGGCTGAAATCAACGAGCATTAGCTCCACAATAGGCTTTAGACCTGCAATTGCTGCTCCAATCCCTGCACCAATAAAACTCGTCTCAGTAATGGGAGCATCCCTTACTCGCTCTATTCCGAATTCCTCTTTTAAGCCCTTAGTAGCAGCCCTCCAATTACTTGAAACATTTTCACCGAAGAGAATTATTTCATCATTCTCTCTCATCGCTTGAAGATGAGCCTCATTTATGGCTTCCACATAAGTAAGTAAACGTTCACCCATTTATCTTTCCACCACAAAAATGTCTTTCCAAGCATCCAGTAATTCTGGCTCAGGACTTCCAACACCAAAATCTATTGCTTCCTTTACCTCTTTGGCTTGCTTTTCATGGATTTTCTCATCAAGCTCAACTGTTAGTATCCCTTCGTTGAACAAATTTTTTTGAAAACTCAGCACAGGGCAATAACTTGTTTCATCTTCTGGGCTAATTCTATGTATCTTAAACTCCAATAGTGTAGGCCCTTCTCCCTCTCTAGCTCTATTTATTGCCCTCTCAGCAGCAATATAGACCTTCATTATGTCCCAGCCTTCATAGGTTGCACCAGGAATCCCATAGGCAGAAGCCCTTTCGCTTACATTTTCTATGCTTAGTTGAGGATAGTCAATTTCATGTCCAAGCATAGTCTGAACTTCTGGGCTGCTATTCTCACAGATGAAAACTATAGGAAGATTCCAGCAAGCAGCCAGATTTAACGTTTCCTGTACTCCTCCTTGGTTGCTGGCGCCTTCCCCAAAAAAGCTTACTGAAATCATTCCATTTTTTCTTAACTGATTTGCTAGGGCGTATCCTGCGCACATTGGAACACTTCCCCCCACGATCCCATTAGCCCCAAGAGCTCCTACCTCAGGAGCGAAAATATGATAAGGTCCACCTTTTCCCTTATTATATCCAGTTTTCTTTGCTGTAATTTCCGCCATAATTTTTTTTAGGTCTGAACCTTTAGCTATCAAATGCCCTAGGGGTCTATGAGTGCTACCTATCTGATCTTCTTTCATCAGATTACTACAAACTCCAACTGCTACTGCTTCGCCTCCAGTGGAGAAAGATAAATGACCGATTAATCCTTCTTTAATTAATTGACGTACACCATTCTCGAAGGTTCGTATGCGTACCATTTCCCGGTACAGATTTAGCTTTTTTTCTTTTGAAAGATCCATACTCTGAGAAGTACAGAGATTAAATAAATGGTTAACTCTCAGAGTACTCTTCTTTTTACAATCCAGTTAAAAAACAATACAGCTAGCAACGCTAGAACAATCCCTGGATGAATGGTTGAAATTTGATACCTCAATATACCAGCACTTCTCACATACTTTAAGATAAAACCTGTAACAACAATTAAAGCCAAGAGACTAAAAGATAGATTTGAAAGAAAAATTAGTTCCTGAGGTGCTAAAAAAACATGTACAGCTACAAAAAGCAGACTTAGAAAGCCAAGAAAACAATGAATACGTACTCTACTATTTCCTTGCATCGGGTGTATTCTATTAATTATGTATAAAAAAGAAGCTAGTACTAACGAAAATAACGCCAAATAACCAGATACTAAACTAGCTGAAGGAGATAATAATCCTAAAGTCAAATCTAAACACCATTAGACTCATTGGGAGCAAAACATGCATAGCCCCAACGGTCCTCATCAGCTAATGCAGTTCTTACTTGAACCCGAATAGCATTAGACATTAGAGGAAATAGCACGGCAAAGGCAATAACTGGACTTGAAGCATTCCAGAGAAAATGAATTATGGCTGAAACAATTACGCCCGGGAGTAAATCCACTAATTTAATATACCCTTTATTTACTTTCGCTAATCCAAGTGATCTTCCAGCATTAGCTGTCCAAGCTATATGCATGAAGCCTGTGATACTTCTAATGAAAATAGCGAATATGGCAGGGTATTGATAACTTACAACCATTTGTCGGATATACCAAAAATTTTCTAGTCCTGCGAAGCCTGCACCGGCTGCTGCTCCATAGACCATCCCATCTAGGTGATCATTGAACTCTGAATTTATCCTGCGGTTATTCGCAATTAGATATACGCCATATGCTTTCAATGGTTCCTCAATAAGTCCAGCTCCAGGTAAGCCTAATAATGGTCTTGCTACAACCTGATTGAGAACTCCTGCGGCTATTCCGCATAATGCGCCCCAGCCAAAACTGTAAGCAATTAAGGCGATCGGCTCTTTCTCAAAGCGATCATTTCTAAACATCCAGATTAGAAGATATAATGGTGCCGCATACCCAGCTAGAGTGAACCCAATATATGTCATCCATTGACCGCCATAAGCTACTCCTAACCCAGTAAACAGGAACAGTATAGCACCGAAAAGATAAGGAAAAAGAGGACTATGTGGCCTCTCTAGATAAATCGACCTATTAGGAGATGTTAAAACAGGGCTTGGACGAACCAGGCTCTTAAAAGCCTCTTTAACCATCGACCAAGTTGAAGTTTCTGGAGTCTCTAATTTTTGCATCTCATCAATTTTTTCATATAAGGGTTTACCACAGCAAGAGCAGTATGAGTCTTCTTCGTTAACTTGAGCCCCACAACTAGGACATTTGGTTATTATGTTTTCCTCCATGGATAATATACTTAACCAGCATTAATAGTCTCTATTAAATGATAAGTTTAGCAATCATTATACCCAGAGATACAGCAAGAATACAAGTTATCATAGTACTAACATAAAAAATAAAACACAGCAAAATCTACGTTACCGGAAATAAAATTGAAGATAAATGAAAATGTATCAAGAATCAATGCATCAATTATAGTTATCACTAATACCGATTTCACCAAAGGCTAATATATATCCATATTATCCTTGAGTCGGGGTTCAACTAAACCTAGATGAAGCACTGTAGCCAACATCAAGCCAACTGTAAGGAGGCTTATAATGTTAAAACTGAGGGCTAAGAAGGTTTGACTTGTGGTTATATTCAAGAATTGGCTTAAACGCCCATTTATGGCTACGGTTGCCCCATGAATCACTACGCCCCATACACATTCAAAGTGATCCTAATGGATCCCATCCATTCTTAACCCTCAAACATTTAAAGGTATCACAGGTCAAGTTCAAACCAAACTCAATCTTTTTTACTACATTATCACATTACCACATGATCAAAATGCAGACAATAGTAATAGTCGCTGGATTTGTAGTCTTACTCGCTCTTCTATTGTATTTCCTTTATCAAGAAAAAGAAGTAGAGGAAGAACTGGAGCCTATGACAATTGAAAGGGCTAAACCTGATGTAATTAAGGCTGAAAAATGGGATAAAGAGGTTAGAGAATTAAGAGAAGAAGAAATGGAAAATTCTGAAACTACTGAACCTGAGGTGGAAGAAACTGAAATTGATGTTGAGGAAGATCTTGAGGAACTTGAGGGTGTTGGTCCTACATATAGAAGGCTATTGAGGGCAGCTGAAATTAAGAGTATAAAGAGTTTAGCAGATCAAGAACCAGATTCTTTGTTTGAGAAAATGAATGAGATAAATGAAAAAGAAGAAATAACCAAGAGACCACCAACACCTGAGAATGTCAAAGATTGGATAGAAAAAGCAAAAACAAAATCGTAATTACCATAATTTAATTTCTTAATATTTCAAGATATTCAAGAATTAAATTAGTGCAACCTCATTAGACTTTTTAAAAAATGATGCTACCTATTCACGTAATGGTTTTACTGATTCAGGAGGAAACTGAACCCAAATATTTTCTCCAATATCAAGTCCTAGTTCCCAAAATCTTCTTTTGCTCATATTAATGATTAAATCAGGCCCTATACTAATAGTTACGGTTACACTTGGACCGATATTCATACTGTCTTTAATTGATCCTTGAAAAATATTATTCTGAACATTAAAAGGAGTAATTTTACTTAAAATAATGTCATCACCATGGATACTTATTTTATTCTCACCGTCCCAAGGCTTGTTAGTTCTTAATATTATATCTCCGACAGCTAGTTTGGTGATTTTTTTCATTTTATCTAGAAATTTTACATCAAATATATTTTCATATCCTAAGAATCTTGCAGCATACAAATCTATGGGATTATTGTAAACATCTTCTACTGTTCCACTTGAAACTAATTTTCCTCTTCGCATTATCCCTAATTGATCTGCTAGACTAAGTGCTTCCTGTTGATCATGTGTAACATGAAGAACCGTAACATCTAGATATCTGTGAATCATGCGTATCTCGTCTCTGAGATTCATCTTGCTTGTAATATCCAGGCTTGAAAGTGGCTCATCAAGGAGCAATAATTCAGGTTTTAGAATCAACGCTCGTGCGAGGGCTACTTTCCTTTTTTCACCTCCACTTAAGCTTATCGTAGGGCGTTCTGAATACTCTATTATATTCATTAGTTCCAGTAATCCTTCTATTTCTCTCTCCCATTTTCCTGGTAAATCACGTAATTTTATGATATATTCGAGGTTTTTACGCACACTTTGGCTTAAATTTAGGTTTGGAGTCTGGGGAACATAACCTATGCTTCTCTGATTTGCAGGCAAGTCAGTTATATCTTTACCATTAAACTCAATAGATCCGAAGTCAATTTTATGGAAACCATTTATCGTTTCTAAAAGAAGAGTCTTACCAGAGCCTGTGGGGCCTATTAGTACATAATATTCTCCAGGGTTAACATTCAGATTGACATTGTTTAGTTTAAACCCGTTGAAAACCTTTGAGACATTTTTCAGTACTAAACGCCCGCCCATATTATCACTTACTCTATATCCCTTATTCATTGGCTTAAATGTAATGAATCTAATGGATACGTTCAATCTTAAAAACATTGGAAGACGTAAAACCGTTATCCTCGATAATCTATTAAGTTGAACAAACTCTATAACTCTGAGTAAATTGAAGAGCTTGGACGTCTCTTTAGTAAAGGATACTGAAGTTATTGAGAGAAAAGATCTACCTAAAGTAGATTACCATTGTCATATAAGTATTACAGAGTATAGCGATCCAGCTAATCCTTCCATAATTTCTGTGAGTAAAGAAGAATTTATCGCAGATCTCAGTGAAGCAGGCATTGATAAAGCAATTATTTTGAGTGATAAAAGAACAACACCTGAGAAGGTATCGTCCTTCTGTAAACAGGATCCCAACAAATTCATAGGATTCGGGTATGTAAACCCAATAAGACAAGAAGCAAACGAGGAAGTATTAAGGCAGAGAAGAGAACTTGATTTATTTGGCTTAAAACTGTATCCGTGTAGCGATGGATATTCCCCGGATGATAATCATGCCTTCAAGGTCTATGAGGCAGCTTCTAATCTCGGTATGCCTGTGATGTTCCATCAAGCGGGTATGCCTGATTCTTATGATTACATGAGACATACTGATCCTGCTCAGATAGATGTTGTTGCGGATTCGTTCCCTGATTTGAAGATTGTTCTCGCTCATTTAGGTTATCCTCGTGTAGATGAAACACTTTATGTAGCTAGGAAACATCGGAACGTTTGGTGTGATATAAGCTGGCCTTATGGTGATGTAAATCATCCAAGTTTTCTTTATCTGCTTTGGAAAGATCTGCTTACTGCCTTGAACTTGGGTGTAATTGATAAAATTGTCTTTGGAACCGATTATCCTGGTATAAGACAGAGACCCTACATTGATATGTTAATGAATATTAACAGGTATGCTCCCCATAGAGATCTTAAAATTCCCATGGACAAGCTCTCATCGATGATAGATAAAAATATGCAGCCTCTTTTACCTTGAGCAATCTTCTATAACATAAGGAACTTTTTCGACTAGATCCTCTGGTAGGATGTGGTAGCCTTTTTCTTTGTAAACCCAGTCTCCTGCTGTACCGTTTATGAATGAAGCTGCTGCTGCAGATTCCATTAATGATCTTCCCTGAGCTAGAAAGCCTGCTGTTATGCCTGTTAGGACATCTCCTGTTCCGCCAACAGTCATTCCAGGGTTCCCAGTCCAATTATATCGAGTTAGTTTGCCATCACTCATCACATCAACTTTTCCTTTGAGGAGTATTACTGCACCAAGTTTCTTGGCTTCTTTTTCCACAATCTTGCCCTTCTCTAAAAACTCACCATGAACTTCCTTTCCAGTTAGGATTTGGAATTCTCGACTGTGGGGAGTAAAGATTATTTGTGTTTTAATTTTTGATTTTTTTTCAGCGTATGCTTTCAATCCATCAGCATCTATAACACAAGGAAGACTATATTTTTGAATTCTCTTTAAAAGCTTCTTGAATGCTTTAACAGTATCTGGATGCATTCCTAATCCTGGACCTACTGCTACAGCATCTACTTTTTTTAAGAAAGGTTCTAATTTTTCTACATGTTCTTCTTGGAATCTTTCTCCCTTGAGTTTAATTGTTATGAAACTTGGGCTTCGTGACATGATGGTCTGTGAGGCTGTCTCTGGTACTGCAGTGTAAACTAGATCTACTCCTGTGGCATATGCCCCCATACTTGTTAGTGTTGGTGCTCCTGAGTAAGTCTCACTTCCACCGACAACAAGCAGGCTTCCAAACATACCTTTATGAGCATCAGGATCCCTCCTTTTTTGGACTGCCCATACATCTCCGGGGCCTGTGAAGAGTTCAGCTTCAGCAGGTATCCCTATTGGAGCAACTATTAACTCCCTAATATTCCTCGACCCTTGAAATCCTTCTTTTTGTTTATGAAAAGTAACTATTAAATCAGGTTTTACAGCTTCGCCTAGAATTTCTCCTGTATCCGCTATCATTCCAGTTGGGATATCTATTGAAACTTTGAAGGCATCGGAGCTGTTTATTGCCTTTACCATTTCTAGGTATGGTGTTCTTAGTTTGCCGTGCATACTGGTGCCTATTAGTCCATCAATTATTATATCAGCTTCAATTTTCGGTATTGATGATGTATCAGTGATTTTTTTTAAGTTTATAGAAGATCTCATTTTTTCTAATATTTGATAATTTAATTTAGTATTCTCGTGACGAATGTTTGTAGGGTCTCCTAAGATGTAGACTAGTAAATTAAACCCTAAGGAAGCTAGGTGTCTCGCCGCAACAAATCCGTCACCTCCATTCCCACTCAACCCAGAAATTACAACGACCTTGGAATTGGGGTCAAACCTATCTATAATTTGATCTGCAACTGATTTCCCAGCACACTCCATAAGCTCTTGAAGACCAACACCTAGCCTAACTGCGTTTCTTTCAACGGTTATCATTTCTTTTACAGTAAGATATTCACTTAGGAGAGTCATGATTGCTCTTTTAATACTCAGATAATACTTTCTTAAAAGTTGGCTTAAGCAGTTTCACCAATTTATTTTGTGCATATACTTGATATGGAGTTGATTATGAAACTAGCATTTTTGTCTGTAATTTCCTCTCCAACTCCAATGATTGTTTTTACATTAGCTCTTTGAGCAGCCATAATGTCGATGTTTTGATCTCCAACATAGACCGTCTGTGCAGGAGCAACATTCACTAATTTACATGCTTCAAGTATCAAATCAGGAGCAGGTTTAGGGTTGTTTACCAAGTCCGCTCCAACAATTATATCAATTAAACCTAGGATCCCTAATTTATTTAAAAGATCTCTAGTTATTCTGCTTTGACCATTCGTTGCTACTCCTATTTTAAAACCAGCTTTTTTAAAGGATGTAAATACACGTTCTGTGTTTTTGAAAAGTTGGGGAGTATAATTTTGGTTCTCGATCCTGTCAGCTTCATTGTATATTGATTTTATCTTCTCCCGCGCCTCTATGTAAGAGTACCCCGCCTGATAAAAAGCTGCAGCAGCAATTGCAATATCTTCATTCCTTGGAGCTTTTGAGAGAGGGCCTTTCATGTCTATTTGCATTGTATCAGAGTCTATTCCGATATACTTTGACCAAATTTTAGCCATATTTTCGCCTTCATGGTTGTATATCACTTCATATCTAGTTTTGCCCAAGCTATGGTAACGATCCACATCGTTCACTAGAGTCCCGTCCAAGTCGAATAGTATTAATTGGGCTTCAATTTCATCATCTTTTATCTTGATTATTGGCATTCTTACCTAGAAATTGAATCATTATCTGATAACTTTTAAATCTACACAATCAATTCAATACTTGGTGTATTACTTTTGGCGACAGCGTTCGTACTGATTAACGCGGAGATCGGGGCAGAGAGCGAAGTACTGAAAGGTCTAAAAGATATCAAAGAAGTCAAAGAAGCTCACATGGTTTATGGTGTTTATGACATCATCGCCCGTATAGAAACGGAAACCATGCAGGAGCTAAAAGATATCATTAGCTGGAAAATTAGGCGCCTTGATAAAGTACGTAGTACCCTGACCATGATCGTCGTCTAACCCCCACCCTTTATTTAGCAACATTTTTCATGCACAGTTTCAAAGTATTTGAAAACCATTGATTACTCATATCGGATTTGATGACACAGACAGCCCCAAAGGAGGATGCACAACCTATATAGCAGCAATAATAGCTCAGAATCTAACTAAAATTGGAGCAGACTTTGTAGATTATCCTAACCTTATACGATTGAACCCAAATACCCCTTGGAAAACAAGAGGAAATGCCTCTGTATGTCTAAGATTCAATCTTGATAAAGAATCTATACCTGAAGCCAAGAAAACAGTAATTAATTTAATTGATAGATACAGCGAGTTCTGGTGCGAAAACACAAACCCAGGAGTGGTTTTTTGCTCTGGAAAAGTACCTACTGAGGTAAAAGATTTTTCTCAAAAAGCAGTTCAACAAATAGTCCAAATCCAGGAAGCTGAAAACTTAATTCAAAAAAATCAGCTCCATGCCATCGGATGGAAGAACAGGAGAGGTATTATTGGTGGACTATCAGCTATTGGGGGAACCCTTGAGTCAGACCACACATATGAACTAATAACCTACAGAAAACCTTCATATTGGGGAACCCAACGAAAATTAGATGAAGAATCCATTAGAAAAATGGATAAAGAACTAAAAGAGTCCACATTTAATAATGTAACAGAAAAAGGCACCCCAATGATAGCCCCGCATGGACCTGATCCGGTCCTGTATGGTGTTCGTGGTGAATCTCCAGAATCTGTATATAAAGCATATCTAATGATTGAAGAACTCGAACCTGTTGAACGCTGGATGATATACAGAACTAACCAAGGGACTGATGCACATTTTAGAGAACCTATTAACATCAAAGATATGAAGGCTTATAACCCCGCAATAATTCAAGGAATAGTTTCAGATGGTATTAAGACCATCAAAGGTGGACATGTTATATTTGAAGTAAAAGATGACTCAGGAATTGTTGGTTGCGCAGTTTATGAACCAACAGGGAATCTTAGACATATAGTGTGGGATTTCATCAAAGGAGATGAAGTAAGAGTTTTTGGGGGGGTGCGACCCTTGAAAAAAGGTTTAACATTAAATGTTGAAAAGATAGAAGTGATTTCTTTAGCAGAAAACATTGATTTTGTTAATCCTACATGTCCTAAATGCGGAGGAAGCACTGAGTCTATGGGAAAAGAACAAGGATATCGCTGCAAAAAATGTGGTTACAAGAACAATAAATTTGCCAAGAAACCATTAATCCATCCAAGAGAGATTAATAGAGGGATCTATTTACCTGATCGAGATGCACAGAGACACCTAACAAAACCTTTGAAAAGATATGGTAAAGAAAACTATTATCATCATAAAGATATGTTTGAGCCTTGGATATGCTACAATAGCTAAGATAATTAAAGGATCCAAACTTTATATAAAGTTATGAAGAGAAGTCTTCCAATAAACAAATTTAGTCAGGGCGGTCCTCCAAGTCCTGTGGTTTTAGCCACTTGTATTGATCGAGAAGGTAATAGTAATATCATTACTCTAGGTATGTTCATGTCCATTAGTATAGATCCTTATCAGGTTTGTATCGGGGTATCACCTAAAAGATATAGTCACGATCTAATAATGGAGCAAAAGGAGTTTGCCATCAATGTTCCTGGAATCGAACTTGTAGATGAAATGCACAAATGCGGAGTTATCAGTGGAAAAGACGAGAATAAGTGGGATGAAACTGGTTTAACCCCCATTCCTGCTCAAAAAATAGCTCCAACTCTCATCAAAGAATGCTATGGACATCTAGAGTGTAAGGTAATACAACACATCACGTGCGGCGATCATACTCTATTTATTGGAGAGGTGGTAGCTGCAAGTGGAGAAGAAGAAGTATTAGTAGAAAACAAGTTAGTACTTAGTAAGGCAATGCCAATCATCCAGAAGAATTGGGACTATCATACGGTAAAGAAACAAAAATAAAAATAATTTTCGCTTATTAATTAACTAATTTTTATGCTCCAATTCTGTTTTTAGACATAATTATTCCTTTACACTGATCAGCATATTCACAGTACTCGAGACAGGAAGGAGTATTTCCATTTTCCTCGCTTTTTACACCACAGTCAAGACATACCCCTTTATCTTCGTCACTCCAGATTTCAACCCGTCCCCCGCAAACCTTGCATGTTCCATATTTTACACTAGGTCTTACAAAATCCTCAATACCAGGGCAATAATTTTCCGAAGGCCTACGTATAAAACTCAAATTAACTCAAAAAATAATTGAAATCAATACTATTAAACCATATGAAATTTCATTTTTTGATCTTTTAAAAAAATGTCATTGAATCGATCCAATCTGATTCAGAAAAATATTACACAAAGGTTCTGTAACCTCTTTGTACCGATTCTTTAACAGTTTTTCCCTGATGTTTAAATAGACGCATATGTTTCCTTAACAAGTTAAGGGCTGAAACCGATGTCAAGAGGAAGACAATATGATGGGGCAATTACGATTTTCTCACCAGAAGGACGTATATATCAAGTAGAATATGCATTAGAATTAGTAAAAAGAGGAAGCCCCATTGTAGGAGTAAAAAGTCCTGAAGGAGTTGTTCTTGCTGCCATGGAGCCTCAATTGAGTAAGCTTGCTGCACCTAGAGGTAGTAAAAAAATTTTTAGAATTGATGAACATGTTGGTGTAGCAATCTCAGGTTTAAGCCCAGATGCAAGAGTGTTAATTCGTAGAGCAAGGATCATTGCTCAAAGTAATCGAATGACATACTCAGAACCAGTAGATATTGAAGAGCTTACAAGCAACGTTGGCGATCTACTTCAAACTTATACCCAAAACGCAGGAGTAAGGCCCTTTGGTGTCAGCCTTATTTTTGGGGGAGTAGACAATTATCGCGTTAGTTTAATTTCAACAGATCCAAGTGGGAGTTATAGGGGCTACAAAGCAACTTCTGCTGGAAGAAACAGTGATGCTGCAAAAGAGGAACTTCAAAAACAATACAGAGAAGATATCACATTAGACGAATCCATTGCCCTCTCAGTAGAAGCTCTACGTGCAGCAGCTCAACAAGACATGACAGTTGAAAACCTTAACATAGCAACAGTCCCAAAAGAAACAAGAGCACTCCGAGTACTCGAAGATGAAGAGGTTAGAAAATATCTCTAGCGGCAAATTTATACCATAGATTTAGCCTTTCAGTGTGAAGACGTATGAGTCAAGGACCAAGAGAAAAAAAAGTTGGATCAATCGAGATTCCTGACCCTAATAGCCAAGAAGTTATGGATGCCTTAAGGAAAATGAAAGCAATTACTCCAACAGGAGTAGCAGCACAGTTTAACCTTAAGGTTAGTGCAGCTAAAAAGATGCTAGAACAACTGGAAAATGGAAGAAAAATAAAATTAGAGGCTAGCAGTTCTAATCTTAAAGTCTATTCGCTTATCTCTAACTAGATTTTTCGATAATTATTCGTGTACCACTTCTAACTCTATTGAATATTTCAAGATTATCTGTAATTATTCCAACTTTGTTAACCGGACCATAAGGATTAAAATCCTTAGGATAGATGCAAAGAGCATCCCCTCTAGGCCAATAGGCAATTGTGCCTGATTCAACTTTATTCAAAGGTTTCTCTACACCTCTTTTAATCCCCAAAATTACGCTAACAAAACCCATGCTGGGGGAAACCCTGCTGTTTATTGGGAGTTCTTTGAGAATAGTTTCAACAGTTAAGGGAGCGGTTAAACGGTCTAATATCCCTTCTGCTTCTCCTTTGTTAACTAAAGTTATTTTAATGGGTATCTTACTCAGACTATCACTCATTGATGATATCCTCCGCGTAATGAATAATTTTAACTGCAATATCTAACCCTGTAGCCTCTTTTAACCCTTGCCAACCTGGAGCCGCATTGACCTCCAATATTACAGGTCCCTCAGGGCTTTCAATTATATCTACTCCACAATAGTCGAGTCTCATAGCTTTTGTAGCCTTTAGACCTAATTCTAGTATCTTCTGACTAATTTTCTCCTCGACCATTTTACCTCCCTGAGCTACGTTGCTCTTCCAACCTCCCTCAGGTACGTACTTGTATACCGCACTAGCAACCTCACCTCCAATGACGAAAACCCTAATGTCACGACCTGGGTTCTCGATGAATCTCTGAATTAGAAAAGGATGCTGCATTCTATCTAACATTTTGTAAGCATTATAAGCGAGATCTGTGTTCTCGAATCTCATGCTTCCTTTTCCCATACTGCTCAAAATTGGCTTGTAGACTATTTTTCCATCCATTAAGCTGGTGTGCTCGTACGCACGGGCGAGACTTTCAGTGGTTACTGTTTCAGCCACAGGCAAGTCATTATGCAGAAGAGTATATTGAGTTGCATATTTATCACGAGATCTCCTGAAAGGGTAGCATGGATTCATTACCCTAATCCCCGCGAGTTCCATATGCTCTAGCAAGCTAATTCTCCGAGTAAGTTGTTCACATGATCCTGGTCCAAAACTACGTAACATACAAAGATCAGCATCACTTACTTCTTCTGAACCTATCCAGAAACGTGATCCCTCTGGACTTACTTTGCTAGTCATATCGCTTGTCGGACCATCATAAACTTCATGACCTAGTTGTTTTGCTTTTTCTACTAATTCTAGGCTATTGCTTGTAGGCTTTGTTCCGTATACCACTATTATCTTCATGAAAGTCTGTTAACAACAGCAATTTCATTATTATAAGCTTAGCTAAAATGTGAGGCATAATTTTGGATTTACTAATTTTTCATTATAAGCACTCTTTAAATGAATGATCATGTTAGGTAACTTCGTGGTATCTTTAAAAGAGGCAATTATTGCTGGAATATTACAGGGGATTCTTGAATGGCTTCCTATCTCAAGTGAAGGAAATCTATTAATTTTCCTAAATGGTCTACTTGGTTTGGAAGCAACAGATACTCTTCTTTTTGTGATTTTCCTTCACCTTGGAACAGGTTTATCCGCGCTTTTCTATTTTAGAAGAGAAATTGTATCAATTATATTAGCGCGGGATAGGGAGACCAAGTTAACTTTATACAGACTGATATTGATAACACTTATTACAGGGATAATTGGATTTCCAATATTTTACTTTCTAAGTATTTCTCCATATTTGGGTGAAATTTTACTAGGTATAACCGGACTTGCCCTTATTACTACAGGTTTAATGCAGAAAAACAGAGGAAGTAAAGGCCATAAGAAACTTCAAGAATTAAACTGGTTCGAAACAATAGGATTAGGTTTAGTACAAGGCTTAGCTATAATACCAGGTTTTTCTCGTTCTGGCGCCACCACTTCTTTTCTATTATTCAGAAACTTTGAAGGCGAAAATGCTATTCGATTTTCATTTCTTATGAGTATACCTGCAAGTTTTGCCGCTGGTTTCGGTATGCTTCTGATAAATAATTATACTGTTTCAATTGAAGCTGTTGTTAGTCTATTATTTACTATTATTGTTGGTTATTTCACAATTGATTTACTAATAAAAGTCGCTGAGAAAATTAATTTTTGGCAAATTTGTTTGGTACTCGGTGTAATATCGATATTTGCTTTCCTTCCTTCTCTGGCTAAGCTCATAATCACTTAAATTAAGTATTTTGTATTTCTGTATGATTGGCTCAGAAAATTTTTCTCTAAAATGGAAAGTGCCCAAGTGGTCTTGTTTGAGATGAAGTTTCCAGAGCCAAAGCCCCGGTTCTTTCCAACCCATCTCTTTACTCTGCGGCGTTCCAAACTTTAGTTGTTTTGTCAGGATTCCGCTTCCACTTGGGCGAGTATACTATTCTCTATAGATATATAGTGTTTGTGTTGTTCATTATACTCAAGTTGTAGTGTATTTTACCTGTTTTGACCAATTATTTTGTAATAAAAAGATTAAAATCGTCTCATGTTGTTGTTACATTGTTTTGATGATTGTGGCGTTACAACCTGTTTTTAACAACATATAATCAAATTAACACAAACAAACAAAAAAATTAGGGATTGGTTTTTGGGGCTTCTTCTTCAGGGGTTAACTCTTCCTCTGTTCTTCGTTCAATGTGAATTGTAGCGCGCGTAGCTATAGCTGCTATAGCTCCAAGGGCGGCAAGATAAGGTGCAATAATCGCTCCAATTGCTGCAGCAGTTACGGGTATTTCAAGCATTACCTGACCTTTTTCGTTTTTAATTATGATTCTACGTACATTCCCTTCTTTTATTAATTTTTTAACTCGCCCAATTAAATCGTCTGCGGCTACATTTACTTCTTCCCATTTACTTGCTTCAACAGAAGTTCCGCAGTATGAACAGTATCTAGCATCTACTTCAAGTTCTTTTCCACATTTTCTACAGTACATCTCGAATCATTAAATGAATAGGAGTCTTTCTTTTTATTGTTTATTCAAAAATTATCATTAGAATTGATATTTGGTGCGGCTACCGGGATTCGAACCCGGGTCATCAGCTTGGGGGGCTGAGATCTTACCACTGGACCATAGCCGCTGACTAATCCTTTCGATTATTGACCATCTAATAAGGGTTATCTCGATATTCCATAATTTTAGTATATATATTATATAAAGAGAGCAAAACAAAAAACAGTTATATATCATCTTGACGTAAATGAGTAAACGCCTTAAAGCGTTGGGCCTGTAGCTCAGCAAGGGAGAGCATCGGCCTTTTAAGACCAAGGTTGGTCAAAGAAAGCCGTTGGCCAGGGGTTCAAATCCCCTCAGGCCCGCTAAATACAGTTTAAGGAAAGGGGAAAAATGGCTGAAACAAGAGTTCGGGAATTAAAATATCGTATGATGATCACTGACTTGCTTAAAGTTGCAAGCGAAACTCATACCTATCAGGAGCTCTCAGAGGTTCTCGGGCTAAGTCCACCTATCTTGAGTAGGTATATGCGCGGTCATGTCCTTCCCAGTTATTCGAGAGCTCAAGGTTTATACAAAAAGCTTACAGAACTAACAAACATTAAAGAAGCCCTCAAAAAGCGGATAATGTTTGATGAGGAAGGATATTTCGATAACACACCCCTCACTAGCGAGATCACATGGTTAAAGATTATGAGCAATTATGCCATGGAAAAATTTGCGGGGCGTAGGGTTACCAAAATATTGACTGCTGCGGTTGACGGTGTTCCCACAGCAACCCTGGTAGCAAACCTCCTTGATATTGATCTTGTCATCGCTAAGGATAACAAGGAGGTCGGTATACAGGAATTTATTGAAGAGATGTACATTCCCAAAGGAAGTGCAATAAGAAAAAGCCTTTTTGTACCCAAGAGTTCTATTCGGAAGAAGGATAGCATCCTGATAATTGATGATGTTGTAAGGACAGGGGAGACTGTACAAGCATTAGTGGACATGGTTCGAAACCAAAGGGCAGACATTGCAGGGATATATGTCCTTGTAACTGTAGGTGAAGACTGGAAGAATTATTTAGAGAACATAATAAGCAAATATTCTTTTGAGGTGCTCATACAGATTTGATTTTTTTTAACAATCTTTTTATCAACCCATACTGGGTATAAAAGGCGAAGCCAATGTTCAACCTCATCACTCTAAAAGATACAATAAGAATCCACCCTTCAAACTTCGGCGAACCTCTAAAAGATGCTGCTTACATGGAACTAAGGAACAAGTATGAAGGACTAGTTGACGAAGAGCTTGGTTATATAATAAGTGTTATTGATCTCTCCGTTAACCCCAATGGCAGGATAATACCAGGTGATGGGGGAACGCATCATAGTGTAACCTTCGATATTCTTACCTTCTTCCCCCAGCTACAGGAAGTCATAGAAGGGGAAGTCGTTGAAGTAGCTGACTTTGGTACCTTCCTAAGGATAGGCCCAGTAGACGCCCTGCTTCACGTGAGCCAACTAATGGATGATTTCATCAGCTATGATGAGAGACAGGGAGTCCTACTTGGTAGGGAGAGTGGTAGAACCATTAGTAGGGGAGACATATTCAGAGTAAGAATCGTGGCTGTTAGTTTCCCTAGGGGAAGGAGTAGTGGCAAAATAGGTGTAACCGCACGTCAGCCTATGCTTGGAATGATTGAGTGGATTAAAGAAGAGCAAAAAGTCGAAGATGAAGAAGAGAGTGAAGAGTAATGCCAAGAGCCTGCAGGAACTGTAGATATATAACAGATGAAAATGTTTGCCCAATCTGTAAAGGAACTGAGTTTGGTGAAGACTTTGCAGGTATTCTTATAGTATTAGATCCAGAAAACAGCATTCTCGCTGAAAAACTTGAGGTAGAAGAGCCTGGAAAATACGCTCTGAAAGTTAGATAGTAGGCGACGTGAAAGCTGAAAGAATTCACTACTTTACTTTTACCAGTTGAACTTCGTAAAAATTTGAAAAAACCCTTGGGTAAACTTCTTCGAGGCGAAGTTGACTCTAATCTAAAAAAACTCTGCTGTATATTATTCAAGCAAGATCCACCTATGTTTGCTACAGTTGGAGATTATGTCACTAAACATATTATCGAGAGTAAAATGGACCCAGATATAGCCATTATCGACAATCGTATAATGAGAAAAAATATTGAACCTCTAGATTTCCAAAGAGAAAAAATATTGGTTAGAAATCCCGCAGGAAGCATAACAATAGAAGCTCAAAAGATGCTTCATACGGCTATAACATTTAATAGGAAGCTGGGGGTTGTTGTTGAAGGTGAAGAGGACCTATTGGTCCTACCTCTCATGGCTATGATGCCAACAGGCTCCGTGATTGTCTACGGACAACCCCGTGAAGGAATGGTCGTAGTGACCTTGACAGAGGAGCGGAGAAGGTGGGCCAAAAACTTCATGACCATGATGGAGGAAAAAGGAAACTGAAAGTAGAACTAACATCAACGCATAGCAATCCGTTACTTAGACGAAAAGAAGTACAGTTTAGAGTATTAGATAGTAAAATTACTCCAAGCAGAAGCCAGATAAGAATACAAGTTGCAGCTGCATTACAAGCTGAACTCGACCAGGTCTATGTGAGAGAGATTATTACCAAATCAGGGACAAGACAAACTTCTGGGCTCATACATGTTTATGACGACCCAGAAGAAGCGAGAAAGATAGAGCCAAAATATGTGCTTCAAAGAAACAAAGCTGCTAAACCTGAAGAAAAAAAGGAGGAATGAAATGTCAGATATTATATCAAAACATTACGAGATAAAAGACGGGAAACTTGAAAGAAAGCGTCCCTTCTGTAACCGGTGTGGTCGTGGCTATTTCATGGCAGACCATGGTGACAGGTATACTTGTGGCAATTGTGGATACACCATATTCAAAAAAGAAGAAGAAAAATAATTCCTACAGTTTATTATCCATTTCATGAAAGTCTTAAATTTTAGAGTTATTGTATCAGTTGTCGTAGAGCCTGTGGCCAAGTAAGGATAAGGCACCGGACTTCTAATCCGGAGAGCGAGGGTTCAAATCCCCCCAGGCTCGCCATACATTTTAGTAAAAGTTAATATAAAATGAATTTAGGGTGGATACATTAATGCATGCAAGTCATTTATTCAAATTGCGTTATTACTCTAGGTTTTTTCTGAATAATCTTACTGATAGTTCGATAAGAAGTATGCAGTATCCGGTAAGTATCAGGGTATTTACCAGGATACCGTTTACTGTGTATGACATGGTAATATTAAATGCTTCAACTGAGTAGGTCAATGGTAATAGTCTTGCTAAGTACCTTAATGCGATGGGCATTCTTTCGATTGGCAAGAAGATGCCGCATAGGAATATCATTGGGAACCTGAAGTAGTTGCTAAGCGTCTGGGCTTCAAATACTTCCTTTACTGAGACCGCTACTAGTGCTCCCAAGGAAGAGTGAACGATCGTTGTTAGAATCAAGATAATGATGAAACCAGGGATATTATAGATGGTTGCGCCTAGGAATAAAGTGGTGAGAAGCGTCATCACTATTGAAATAATTAACCCGAATATTGTTCCTCCGAGAATCTTACCCAGTAGGATAGAGGTCAAGGACATTGGTGCCAGTAATAGTCTCTCTAATGCCCCTACTCTCTTCTCAAAAGTTATCACGATGGCTTCCATACTGGTAGTCCCAAAAAGGGCAGCCATGGCTATCAGGCCCGGGGCCAGTTCCATCAATCCTTCCGGGTTACGGAGAGTGAAACTGAGTGCAAGCACCACTGGGAACAGGATGCCCCAGCTAATATTCGGCGGCTTGAAATAGTACGCCTTAAGATCCTTCTCCACTATTGCCTGTATTCCTTCTAGTTCTTCTCCCAGATTCATCTTTTTCCCTCCTTCTCCATCCTCATCGACTCCGGCGTTAAGCCTGTTAGCTGGATGAAGGCATCCTCCAGCTGAGGTTTAACAGTGTGAATATCAAGGATCTTTATCCCCTTCTCTTCCGCGAGGGTAGTGAATGCAGTAAGAGATCCGTGTATATCGTGTGTTAGGATAGATATCCTGTCTGATATTAACCGGATGCCCTCAGCCGGGATCTCTCTAAATTCATCCAGTCTGATCTCCTTATCAGTCTCTACGGTGATGTTGATTAAGGGGACGTCCTGTACTCTGCTACGTAATGCCTCAGGGGATTCTACTTCTACAATGTTTCCCTTCACAAGTAAGGCTATTCTGTCGCATAGCTGCCCAGCCTCCTCGATATAGTGAGTGGTGAGGAACACTGTTACCCCCATTTCAGATAGCCCAGATATCACTTGGCGCAGGTTTCTGGCGCTCATCACATCTAAGCCCGAGGTGGGCTCGTCCAGGAATATTATCTCTGGTTCGTGGAGTAAAGCCGCTGCCAGAACGACTCTCCTTTTCAATCCTTTTGAAAGTTTCCCAAAGGGCCTATCTCTGTACTCGGTTAACTGGAATGTTTTCAAGAGTTCATCTATTCTCTCTTCTCTTAGCCTAGACTGGATATGATACAGTTTTGAGACGAACAAAAGGTTCTCTTGGACGTTTAACTCATCGTATAGGTTCGATGACTCAGGCACTACTCCGATCCTTTTCTTCACTTCAGTTGGCTCCTCTATTATGTCGTATCCAGCTACTGTAGCAGAGCCACTGGTTGGTTTTGTTAGTCCGACTAGCATCTTGATGGTGGTGGTCTTCCCCGCTCCATTGGGCCCGAGGAACCCGAATACCTCCCCGTCACTTACATTGAAGCTGATACCATCTACCGCCTTGATCTGTCCCCAGTACTTTGTCAAGTCCGTTACTATTATTGAATTCATGTTTCTCCGCCCAATCTTATGAAGCCCCTCTCAACCGCATAATATAGTATCAGCCCCGCTGTAAACCCAATAGCGATATTGAATACAGCGGAGAGGAGGGCCGTGAATAAAACAACGCTCACATTCATTCCCTCAATCCTGAAGGCTACCCTTCCAAGCTCCACAGATGCCATCAGCAGCATAACACCGGTGATAAAGCCTGGGAAAGCCGTGAAGGTATCTTGGATACTCTTACTGAAGAAGAGGCCCAGTGAAACCTCTATGAGCCCCTCCATGAGCATAGCGCCCCCTGTCCTGGCTCCGAACATGTACTGCGCCGCAAGTCCACCCGCTCCATGACAGAGGGGCATACCTCCGATGAATGGTGTGAGCAGGTTCATGAAACCCATGTTCATAATAAGATTCTTAGGAGTCACGTCCCTTCGGTCAGGAAAGAGTTCATGTATTAAAGAGACTGTAGCGATGACCGCGTTTGTTAATGTGAGAAACATCTGGGCGAACCCAGCATAGAGAAAACCATAGATCATATCGTCCAGACTGAAAGTGTGGAAACCTGGTAGGCTTATCCCCACCTGAATGCTCTGCAGATCAAGGCGTCCAGTAATTATGGAGTACATGAAGCCGAAGAGTATGAGTAAGATACTGGAGGGGAGATACCTGTTTCGAAGCATCAGGAATCCTATAAAAAGAAAAAGCAGCGCCATAGCTAACTGTTGCCCCATAAGCTCAGCTCCTGTAAGCGCCAGAGAGATGGCTAAACCAAGCTGAATCCCCCTGACCACGGGCTTCGGAACCTTCATGAGTAGATCACTTAGCTTATTTGACATCGAGAGTATGATCCATAGAATCCCTAAACCAAAGCCCGCCCCCAGTACTTGGGGTACCGACCATGCCTGGGCGAGTGCCACTGAACCCACGACCTTCTTGGGCTGAACTGGTAGAGGAAGCCTGTACACCAGGGAGAGGAAAATGTTAGTTAACCCTATTCCAAATAGCAGTCCAGCTGGTTCGAAGCCGCATATAACTATGTACCCCACAGTGAAGGGCAAGAGTGTACCAAAGTCCCCGAGGCTTCCACCCAGTTCCCTCAGGTTGAACTCAAAACCTCTTAATCTCAAAATATATCACCAAATAAAAAAAAATAAAAAAAGTATTAAACTATTCTTCTAGGTGGCTTTGCAGTCCTTTAAGGTTCTCTTCTGCTTCCTCAACCTTTCCCTCACTCAGGAGTTTCAGGGCTTCTTTAGCGTGGTATGAGGCACATCCCTTCAGGTCTGACGTATATTTGCAATCACTACATGTTTGTTTTTCAGTCATTTTAGACAACCTCTAATACCTACAATATTTTTATAAATCTTTTGATAATATTACAATACATGTGTTGTAATGGAGGATCTCTAAACTCTAAGATGGACAAGATCCAGACTTTACAGAACTACTTCAAGACCCTTCACTGCCCGATACGGTGGGACATAATTGCCATAATTGGGCATGAATCTAAGGGAACCAATGAGATATATGATGGATTGATCAAGAGGGGTGAGACCTTGGCTAGATCAAGCCTATACTACCATCTAAGTGAGCTAAGGAGTGGGGGAATAATTGAGGTATCTGGTTACCGTGAAGAGGGGGGAGGAGCCCCGGAAAAAATGTGGAGTCTGAAGACGACACAGATCAACATAGACCTTCTGGAAGATCTTCAATGAAGACGAGTTAACGTGGAGAGAGAGCCTTGAACTTAAGGGAAATAGCTTTATATAACACGGCACCATATCTCTATCGATATCGATAGTGATACGTTATGAGGAGGCATCTTAAAACTCATAGACATACAGGGATCCCCAAAGGGTTTCTCTGGCATATTACACTCCAGCTGCTAAGGCGTGAACCCCTGTCGGGAAGCGAGATAATGGAACAGTTTCTCGAGTACACCGACTATAAACCAAGTCCCGGCAGCGTGTACCCTCTTCTCTCTCAGCTACAGGAAAACGGTCTGATAGAAGAAGTGATAGATGAAGACCCAAGCCTCAAACGGTATAGACTTACAGAATTTGGAAGAGAGGAAGTAGAGGCGGCGATGGCTGATGATAACTTTATGAGAAAACGGCAGAAGACCCTTCGTAAAATATACTGGAGGCTTCACCGGAACATCCCCGAGGATCTATACTCCAGTTTCTCTAACTTCCTCGATACCTTTGAAAAATCGCACCATTATGCGCTTGATAGCCAAGAAAAGAAGATTGAACTCATTCAGATAATTGACGAGGCTGTCAGCGAAATGGAGAAACTGGGGGGAGTATATTGAGCGGATTAAGACGTTCTTTTAGTTATCTAAAGCCTTACACAAAGGAGGCTATAGGCGCAATCATTCTCCTGGGATTTGTTGTGGCTGCCAATCTGGCCATACCCCGTCTGGTTCAGGTCATTATTGACGAGGGCGTTGCTGAGGAGAACATGGATGTAATCCTAAGAACCGGGTTGATGATGATAGGCGCAAGTGTACTCAGCGCACTCTTCATGGTTGGAAACACTATACTTGCGATAAGAGCATCAAGAGGATTCGAAGCGGACCTCAGAGACGCCATATTCGAAAAAATACAGACCTTTAGCTTCGGAAACTTAGACGAGTTCACGACGGGGCAGCTTCTAACACGTCTGACCAGCGACCTGAATCAAGTTCGGCTTATAATAACCATGAGCATCCGCATGTTCACCAGAATGCCACTCACATTCATAGGCAGCATAAGTCTGATGTGGTTAACCAACCCAAGACTCTCCTTAATAATGGCAGTCTTACTTCCGATAACTTTCACAGTATTATACCTCTTTGTTAGGAGAGCGCAGCCCCTATTCACCAGAGTACAGGAGAAGATGGACTCCCTTAACCAGGTGCTTCAGGAGAATCTCACAGGGGTACGTGTAGTCAAAGCTTTCGTCAGGCAGGAACATGAGAACAATCGTTTTGAGGTATCCAATGAGGAGCTATATGGATCTTCTCTCAGGGTCATGAGGCTTCTCAGCTTTTTCATGCCCTTTATAACGCTACTCCTGAACATTGGAACAGTGGCTGTCCTTTACTACGGGGGCCTACAGGTTTTCCAAGGAACAGGAAGCGTGGGGCAGATAATGGCTTTTATCAACTATCTCTCAAGCGCAATGTTCAGCGTGATTATGCTGGGCTCGATGGCAAGTCAGGTATCAGCTGCCGAAGCATCTGCAAGAAGAATCTACCAGGTTCTCGATGAGGATCCAAAAATAAAGGAAAGACCCGGTATAGTGGAGCCTAAAGACCTTGGAGGAAGGGTGGTGTTCAATGATGTAATTTTCTCCTACGGAGAGGACGGCGGAGTACCCGTTTTATCAGGCATAAACTTCACGGCTGAACCAGGTGAAACATTAGCAATATTGGGAGCAACGGGATCAGGTAAGAGTACTCTAGTACACCTTATACCCAGATTCTATGATGTAAAAGGAGGCAGTATAACCATCGACGGTGTAGATGTAAGAGACTTTAAAATGGAGGAACTCAGGAGGACTGTGGGAGTAAGTTTACAGCAGGCCGTTCTCTTCAGTGGCACCATCAGGGATAACATAAAATTCGGTCGCCCTGAGGCCATTGAAGAAGAAGTCATAGAGGCAGCTAAAGCAGCTCAAGCACATGACTTCATCATGAGTTTCCCCGACGGCTATGATTCCATGGTTGGACAGAGAGGAGTAAACCTGAGTGGCGGACAGAAGCAGAGAATATGCATTGCACAGGCCCTCTTGGTCAAGCCCAAGATCCTGATACTTGATGACAGCACCAGCATGGTAGATGTGGAGACCGAGATAAAGATAGAGGAGGCTCTAGAACAGCTTATGAATGATAGCACGAACTTCATCATTGCCCAACGTATCAGCACGGTACTAAAAGCGGATAAGATACTGGTTCTTGAGAACGGAAAAATTGCAGCTGAGGGCGATCACAGTCAACTAATGGAGACGAGCCCAATTTACCAGGATATTTATGATAGCCAACTCGGAGGAGGTGCAACGCAGTGAGCAAAGGCGAAGAAGAGAAGACTAGACAACCGCAGAGGGTGACGCGTCATGGCCCCGGCATGAAGGGAAAAGTAGAGAAGGCCAAAGATCCCTGGAAGGCCCTAAAAAGACTACTGGGCTATCTAGGGACTTACAAGGGCCTATTAGCAATCGTAATTATCGTTACCGCTGTAAGCACTATTTTGGGTCTTGTGGCTCCATACTTCATAGGTGAAACGATAGACAACTATATCATTCCGAGGGACTGGGCTGGAGTTGTCAGGATGAGCCTGATTATCGCAGGCATATATGTGGTTGCAGCGCTAGCAGATATTGCTGTGGGCTGGTTAATGGCCACGATGAGCCAGAGGGTTCTAAAGAAAATGAGAAAAGACCTATTTGAGCACCTGCAGACCCTGAGCCTCAGCTTCTTCGACAGCAGCTCCTCGGGGGACCTGATGAGCCGTTTAACCAATGATATCGAAGCCATCGGAACGGTCTTATCTCATAGCATCAAGGACTTGACCCAGAGCAGCCTCATTATAGTGGGTGTCATAGTAGCCATGTTCGCTTTAAACAAATGGCTAGCCCTCGCAAGCCTTCTAGTTTTCCCGGTAATGGTGGCCCTGACCAGCTACGTGGGTAAAAAAGCCAGAGGCAGCTTCAGGGACCTTCAGCAGAACATGGGCAGGTTGAATGGCGTCATGCAGGAAACAATAACGGGGCAAAAAAAGGTCATAGCCTTCTGGCAGCAAGATCAGGTCATAAAAAAATTCAGGAAATCCAACTATGATGTGAAGGAAGCTGGTACCAAGGCAGAGACTTACGTAATGGCCATCCGGCCCGTTATGGGCATACTAAGCAACGTTAATATAGCCATAGTAGCCGCAGTCGGGAGCTGGATGGTTTTACAGGGATTAGCTACCGTTGGGACAATAAGCGTCTTTATAGCCTATAGCCGGAAATTCGCGGACCCCATGAGACAGTTCTCAGACATATATAACACGCTGCAATCTGCCTTAGCTGGTTCGGAGAGAGTATTTGAGGTACTTGATGTAGAGCCGGAGATCGAGGATGGCCCAGACGCCTTACCTGTAGAAAGTTTCCAGGGGGATGTAGAGTTCAGAGACGTGGAGTTCAGCTATGTTCCAGGTGTGAAGGTTATAAAGGATATGGACTTTCATGCGGAGCCGGGGCAGATCATCGCCATTGTGGGTCCAACAGGTGCGGGTAAAACAACTATGGTGAATATTCTGTCAAGATTCTACGATATTCAAGATGGAGAGATATCAATAGATGACAGGAATATCATAGGATACAAGAAACACGACCTCCGGCGTCAACTTGGCGTGGTCCTTCAAGATGTCTTTCTCTTCAGCGGGTCTGTGATGGATAACATAAGGTATGGCAGGCTGGATGTAACGGAGGGGGAGGTCATCGAAGCAGCTAAGCATGCGAATGCTGACAGTTTCATTAGAAGGCTTCCAAAGGGGTATGATACGGAGTTGAGTGAGCGTGCGGGTAACCTGAGTCAGGGTCAGAGGCAGCTTCTCAGCATCGCCAGGGCATTACTGGTTGATCCCAGCATACTTATCTTGGATGAGGCCACCAGCAGCGTTGACACCCGGACAGAGATTCAGATTCAGGAGGCCTTGAGGAGATTGATGGAGGGGAGGACTAGCTTTGTCATCGCCCATAGGCTGAGCACCATCAGAAACGCCGATAAGGTCCTAGTTGTCAGAGATGGAGAAATCATAGAGAGAGGAAGCCACGAGGAACTCATGGAGAAAAGAGGCTTCTACTATAACCTGTACATGAGCCAGTTCAAGGGAACCATAGATGACGCTGACTTCGAGTACATCAAGCCTGTCGAGAAGGCGGAGCCAATACAGCCTCAAGCAGACGTAACGCCCCGAATGCGTAGGGGTAACCCGGGACGGATGATGGAGGTAGCACAATCCTTCATTAAAGCCGGAGCTGTCTCCCCTGACTCAGCGAAGACCCCTGAAGAACTAGGGCTCAATCCCCGGTTCAGAGCAATGCAGGCGGAGATGCAACAGAGCCCCTTCATAGAGCATAGCGGAAAATACTACGTCTCTGAGGAAAGGCTCAAACGGATGAGGGAAAAGGAAAAGATGTGACCAGGTGATAATGCAATGAACAACCCTGTTATAGATGTGCATGACTTGATAGAGTACCAAACCAACAAGATTTCCGTGAAGAACCTGTTAGATACATGGAAATTTAACCTTGCCCTTATAAACTTGGACTCTGGACAGGAGATACCGCCTCACCATGAAGCCTACGACGCCGTCTTCTACGTATTAGAAGGAGAGGGCGTGTTCACGGTGGGCTTCGA